>NZ_JBXAQQ010000008.1:0-179151 GCF_058807395.1 Hylemonella sp. GW821-FHT12C09
CTTCTTGTCCTCGTCATTGATATCTCCTGAACACATCATGTTATTGAATGTGTCCGGGGAATCGGGGGAAGCCCAGTCCGCCCCTTCAACGGGAAGACCATCGGCGTCATCACCATCGCAAAGCAAAAACGCCCGATCTATGCCAAGGAGAGTTTTGGCAAGGTCACAGCGAGAACTGTCTACATTCGCCGGGGTAGTTCAACTGGAGAGGCGGATCCGTCTGAAGTGGCCGACATGGGCTCATCTGAGGTGGAAACACTTCAGCACCCATCAGTTGGTTTAAGACTCCACAATCATGCAGGCGACGATCTAGCAAATACCTTGCAGAAGGTTACTGTTGTCGATTTTGGAGACATACAAGCACTGCCGGACTACAGTGTTACCAGTAACTTGCCAGTGGGGATGGTGATTCTTGCCGGTCGAACAAACTCGGACTATTGGAGAGAACTGGCTGAGTGGTTTCAAGTCTGGAACGGAGTTGTTTCGACGCACATTACCATCACGAACAACTCTAGCTTTTCGCTCAGTGACTGCAAGCTGGAAATCAGTGTCACTAGTGGCGACGAATCACCAGTCCGGTTAACGCCAAGCCGAAAGCTACCCCGAAAACCGGACCGAGAAACCAACTTTGCGGGGCTGCTTATTCCGTCAAGACCCGCTCCTGTACCTCGGACCTCCCTTGACATCGAGAAGAGGGGAAAACTGCAGGCGTGCACTGCACGAATCGACAAAGCCCTTCCCGGTGAAAGCGTCACCATCGAGAATTTTTTAGCATTGACACCTGAAACAAGCGGCTCCCTGTTATTCAGATGCCGGATGCTGGCGCACGAGTTAAAAACCCCGTTGGTATTCGAGCAAGAGATACGGGTCGAGGTAACCCATAAAGCCATGACACTGGAGGACTTGAAGAATCCCAACAGGCTTAAAAAATAAGCTATGAAGCGGCTTCGCCGTAACTCGGTATTTCATGGCGCATTAAGTTTATTGACTAGGAGGGGCTATGGGAATTCAAGTCGGACCTGTGCGCCAGCACTGGAATTACTTTCTTGCTCTCGAAGATGACCTCGTTCGTATGTCGAGGTATTTGGAGCCCGCAGAGGCCAATTTTTCAGCCTTTTCCCTTGAGCTGGCGCGTATCGTCATTACGGCAGCATCCGAGGTGGATGTAGTCGCCAAGCTGTTCTGCAAGAAGATTAATCCTGGTAGCAAAGCTCGTGACATCAACGGCTATCGAAAAACGATTATTCCAGCATGCGGCATGCTGCCTGGCGCTGTTGTCACATTACCGAAATTCGGCCTAACGCTTACCCCCTGGGAACAGTGGGGGAAGGACAAGAATCCGATTTGGTGGGCAGCATACAACGATGTAAAGCACCAGCGGAATGAGCACTTTGCAAGCGCTAATCTCAAGCATGCTTTGAATGCGGTTGCCGGTTTGTATTTGCTGCTGCTGTTCTTGTACCGGGATGAAGGGGGCAGAGGTGAACTGGTGCCTGATCCCGTACTCTTTCACCCTGGAGCACCCTTTAAGGTTGACTACCCATTTTTTGGCAAGCGGGTAGCTCTGTACTATTTACAAGAGGAGCAGGCAGAAGTCAATCCATAGGAGGCGCTTGATGCCGGATTCCCTTCCTCACTTACCCAGATAACGTGGCTGTCAATCAGCGCTTGACAGTGATAAGGTGGGGAATTTCAGCCGTTCAATGGCGTTTTTTAGGAAACCCTTGGTCCTGTGCGTATAGACCTTGGCCCCTGTGCTGCCGGTGACTTCATGGCCTAGTAAGAGGTCAATGGTCGATTCCTGAATCTCAGCTTCTGCCAACATGGTTCGTACCGTGTGGCGAAAACAGTGGAAGTCTGGGTAGGAGCTAAATCCAAGTGATTTGCGAACTGATCCAAACCACTGGGAGAAGTAGCCTCCAGGTCGCCCCTTCCGAATCGGTAGCTGCGGCCAAAGGGGAGTCTCTTTTTGGGACCTTATTGCTTCTACATAGACGAGGAATCCAAGTCGAATCAGTTCGCTGTGAATCGGCACCAACCGGACTCCTGCCTCAGTCTTGACGGACTGTCCATCTCCTTCATCGGCAATTGAAAGCATTGGCATTTCGCCGCCGGTTTGGACATCTGTGACCCGCAGCTGTGCCAGTTCGCCCAGCCGCGCTCCCGTATAGAGCCCCAACAGAGGAATCCAGTAAGCAGCATCTGCCCCAGCCTTCTTGTCCTTGGGGAGCTTGTAGGCCGTGTACAGCTCCTGCGAAAAGAACAGCCCCAACTCGGTGTCTGTCCAGGGCCTGCGCTTCCTCTCGGTCTTGAATAGCATGTCGAGGCCGTCCCAAGGGTTCCGGGGCAGCCACTCCAGGTCCTCGGCTGCGTACTTGAGCAAGGCTCTCACCCAAATAAGCCGGTCTCGGGCCGTCTTGGATGCGGAGGGGAGGGTACGTAGCCAAGTGCGAAATTCCTCCCCTTGAGCCCGCGTCAGCTGCTGAATGGGAGGATTGCCGGTCTGTTGCTCGTAGAGCTTGAGCGCCAGCCCGCAGGCTGTGGTGGTGTCAGCGGTGCGCGCCCGCGCCTTGGCCCAGCGGTCGTAGACCTCCCGCAAGTAAATCGGCTTGGGGGTGGCAGTTGGAACGCTTGTGGCGGCTACTGGCGGGGCCTCGGGTGCTACGTAGCCGCCAAGTACCTCGGCCCGCTTGACGGTGCCCTTGATGACCGCCTCACGATGGCTGCAGGGGCCCAAGGTCTGGACCCACCGGCCATTGCGGTACTGACTCTTTAGGGGGTGGTCTAGGGGAAGGACGATGCGGAGGTAGTACGACCCGCCGCGTTGGAAAAGACCTGTGAGTCTTGGCACTGGGATGCTCCACGTTGAACAACAACGTGTCACATCCAGGTGCTACAAAATGAGCCTCAAGAGGGTCCCAATGGCTGGGAACCCGCATGAATCCTCATTTTGTCCGAATAAGGTGACGGACCTCGACCCCGGCACTGGCTCCACAGTTAGGGCTGCTTGGTTCCCCACCTGACCCGGTTGGCCGCTTCACCATGCGGGAAGGCCCGTCGGTATCTATTGTAAGGGCTGAGGCTGGAACTTAAAGGCCACCGGTCCGGAATATTCGGCGCGGTCCACACCTTAGAATCGGGCGCATGTCCTATCTCGTGCTCGCCCGCAAATACCGGCCGAAGAGCTTCACCGAAATGGTGGGGCAGGAGCACGTGGTGCGGGCGCTGGGCAACGCGCTCCAAACGGGGCGCCTGCACCATGCCTACCTCTTCACCGGCACGCGCGGCGTGGGCAAGACCACGGTCGCGCGCATCCTGGCCAAGTCGCTCAATTGCGTCGGTGCGGACGGGCAGGGCGGCATCACCGACCAGCCTTGTGGTGTCTGCCAGGCCTGTACCGACATCGACTCGGGTCGCTTTGTGGACTACACCGAGCTCGACGCCGCCTCCAACCGCGGTGTGGACGAGGTCCAGGCCCTGCTGGAGCAGGCGGTCTACAAGCCGGTGCAAGGGCGCTTCAAGGTCTTCATGATCGACGAAGTCCACATGCTCTCGAACACGGCCTTCAACGCCATGCTCAAGACGCTGGAGGAACCGCCCGAGTACCTCAAGTTCGTGCTGGCCACGACCGATCCGCAGAAGGTGCCAGTCACCGTGCTCTCGCGCTGCCTGCAGTTCAACCTGCGGCCCATGGCGCCCGAGACCGTGCTGGAACACCTGGTCAAGGTGCTGGCGGCCGAGAACGTGCCGGCCGAGCCGGCGGCCCTGCGCCTGATCGCACGGGCCGCACGCGGCTCCATGCGCGACGCCTTGTCGCTGACCGACCAGGCCATCGCTTTCGGCTCGGGCCAGCTGCAGGTCGAGACGGTGCGCCAGATGCTGGGCAGCGTGGACCGCTCGCATGTGTTCCGGCTCATCGATGCGCTGGCCCAGGGCGATGGCAAGACGGTGGTGGAGACCTCCGAGACCTTGCGCGTCAACGGCCAGAGCGCGGCCTCCACACTGGAGGAGATGAGTGTGGTGCTGCAGCGCATGGCCGTGTTGCAGGCGGTGCCCGACAGCGCCGACGACTCCGATCCCGAGGCGGTCGAGACGGCGCGCCTGGCCGCGCTGCTGCCGGCCGACGAGACGCAGCTGCTCTACAGCCTGTGCCTGCACGGGCGCGGCGAGCTGGGGCTGGCGCCCGATGAGTACGCCGCGCTCACCATGGTGCTCTTGCGCCTGCTCGCTTTCAAGCCCGGCGTTGCCGGGTCGGCTGAAAAAAAAACACTGAAATCGGCTGAGGCCGCGTCGCGGCCCCAGCCTGTGGCGACGCCGGCGCAGACCAGCGCACCCAGACCCGCGCCCCCCGTGCCTGCGCCGCCTGTGGCCGCCCGCCCTATTGCAGCCCCTGTGCCGACTCCGGTTCGGCCTGCCGGCGGCACGCCGCCGGGCCAGGTCCTGTCCGTGGTCGATGACGAACACCCCGTGCAGCCGGCCAGACCGATGACGGCTGTGCAGGCCGCCCAGGTGGTGGCTGTGCCGGTGCGGGTGGCGCCTGAATCACGCGCCGATGCGCCTGGACCCAGTGCCGGTTCGCCATTGGTGCCGACCGAAGAGGGCGGCTATTGGCACCAGGTGGTACGCGGACTCGTCGCCAGCGAGGCCGTGACCGCTCTGGTGCGCGAACTGGCCCTGCAGTCGCAACTGGTGGCGCGCGACAGTGACCAGTGGCTGCTGCGCGTGGAGCGCGAGTCGCTCAACTCCACCTCCAGCCGCGAGCGTCTGCAGGCGGCCCTGCAGGCCGCGGGGCACAGTGTGACCCTGGCCGTGGAGATCGGCCGCGTGGGTGACAGCCCGGCCAAGCGCAATGCCGCCATTGCAGAAGAGAAACAACAGGCCGCAGAAAAACTGATTTACGAAGACCCCTTCGTGCAGACCATGATGCGTGACTTCGGCGCGAAAATCGTGCCGGGCAGCATCAAACCCATTGACATCAACGCTTAAGGAACGACATGTTCAACAAAGGACAACTCGCCGGCCTCATGAAGCAGGCCCAGGCCATGCAGGACAACCTCAAGAAGGCCCAGGACGAACTGGCTTTCATCGAAGTTACCGGTGAGTCCGGGGCCGGCCTGGTCAAGGTGCTCATGACCTGCAAGCACGACGTCAAGCGCGTCACCATCGATCCCAGCCTGCTGGCCGACGACAAGGACATGCTGGAAGATCTGGTGGCTGCGGCCTTCAACGCGGCCGTGCGCAAGGCCGAGGAGACCAGCCAGGAGAAGCTGGGCAAGCTGACTGCCGGCATGCCGGGACTGCCCGGTGGCATGAAGTTTCCTTTCTGATTCGTGTCCGACGCCCATACCCTTGACGCGTTGATCCAGGCCCTGCGCCGGCTGCCGGGCGTGGGCGTGAAGTCGGCCTCGCGCATGGCCTTCCACCTGCTGCAGCACGACCGCGCGGGCGCGCAGCTCCTGTCGCGGGCACTGCAGGAGGCTGCCACCAGCGTGCGCCATTGCGCACGCTGCCACACCTTCAGCGAAGGTGAGATCTGCGCCACCTGCCAGGACCCGGCGCGCGACGCCAGCAAGCTCTGCGTGGTGGAAACCCCGGCCGACCAGATGGCGCTGGAGCGTACCGGTGCCTACAAGGGCCTGTACTACGTGCTCATGGGCAAGCTCAGCCCGCTGGACGGCATCGGTCCACGCGATATCGGGCTCAAGCAGTTCTTCGAGCGCGCCAGCGATGGTACGGTGCGCGAGGTCATCCTGGCCACCAACTTCACGGCCGAGGGCGAGGCCACGGCGCATGTGATCGCCGAGGCGCTCAAGGTGCGCGGTGTGGCCTTCACGCGGCTGGCGCGCGGCGTGCCCATCGGCAGCGAACTCGAGTACGTGGACCTGGGCACCATCGCCCACGCCCTGGTGGACCGGCGATAATCCGCCGCAGATTTCGAAAGCCCTTGCGACCCCTACTCTCCGACGAAAACATCATGACCTTTGCCCGTTTCACCTTGGCCTACTGGTGTGTCCTGATCGCCGCCCTGCTGCCCATCCTCTGCGCCGGCATCGCCAAGTCCGGCATGATGGGCAAGTCCCGTCGCGAAGGTGGCTACGACAACGACAACCCGCGCGCCTGGCTGGCGCAGCAGACCGACTGGCGGGCCCGCGCCAATGCGGCGCAGCAGAACAGCTTCGAGGTGCTGCCCTTCTTCATCGGTGCGGTCATCATTGCCCACCAGCTGGGCGCCCACCAGGCCCGGCTGGACGTGCTGGCCTTCCTCTTCGTCTTCCTGCGCCTGTTCTACATCATGGTTTACGTGGCGGGCATGGGCACGGTGCGCTCCGTGGTCTGGGGGGCGGGGCTGGCGGTCAACATCGCCATACTTTTCCTCGGCTATCGCTGAGAGGCCGGGCGGCGCTGCTGCCCGGTGAGATTTAGGTGTAAACCCGCTCGGGATGTTTCCCGATGCGGGTTTTTTTGCGTCTTGATAGGCTTGATGCGTCAAGATCGTCTGTACCTCGGGAGTCTCTAACAATGTCAAAAAATCTCATCAACCGTCGTGTGTTCACCGCCGGGACGGCGCTGGCCGCCGCGGCGCTGGCCGCGCCAGCCCTGCGCGCCCAGAATCGGCCGGAAAAGACCAAGGTGGCCATTGCCGTCGGTGGCAAGGCCTCGTTCTATTACCTGCCGCTCACGCTGGCCGAGCAACTGGGTTACTTCAAGGCCGAGGGGCTGGAGGTCGAGATCAGTGACTTCGCCGGTGGCGCACGTGCGCTGCAGGCCGTGGTGGGCGGTTCGGCCGATGTGGTCAGCGGGGCCTATGAGCACACCATCAACCTGCAGAACAAGGGCCAGATGTTCCAGGCCTTCGTGCTGCAGGGGCGTGCGCCGCAGATTGCGCTGGGCATCTCCAACAAGACCCTGCCCGGCTACAAGTCGGTGGCCGACCTCAAGGGCAAGAAGATCGGTGTGACGGCGCCGGGCTCCTCCACCAACATGATGGCCAACCTGGTGCTGTCGCGCGCCGGGATCAAGGCCGGCGATGTGAGTTTCATCGGCGTGGGCACCTCGGCGGGCGCGCTGACCGCGCTGCGCTCGGGCCAGATCGATGCCATCTGCAACATCGATCCGGTCATGACCATGCTGGAGCAGAAGGGTGACGTGCGTGTCGTCTTTGACACCCGTACGCTCAAAGGCACCAACGAGGTCTTCGGCGGTCCCATGCCGGCGGCCTGCCTGTATGCGCCCATGGAGTTCCTGCAGAAGAACCCCAACACGGCGCAGGCGCTGACCAATGCCATCGTGCACGGTCTCAAGTGGCTGCAGACCGCCGGCCCGAGCGACATCATCAAGACCGTGCCCGAGTCCTACCTGCTGGGTGACCGTGGCCTGTACCTCGCCTCCTTCGACAAGGTGCGCGAGTCGATTGCGCTCGATGGCGTCTTCCCGGAGGAAGGCGGCAAGACGGCGCTGCGCGCGCTGGCCAGCTTCGACGCCACGCTCAAGGCCGACAAGATCGACCTCGCCAAGACCTGGACCAACCAGTTCGCGGCCCGGGCCAAGGCGCGTTTCAAGGCCTGAGTCCAGCTGCCGGGCGCTTGGCCCGAAAGCAAGCGGTGCCAGAATCGCAGGGTGGCCGGTGCGTCCGGTCTTCATACAGCTTTCAACGTGTCCTTGGGAGATTTCATGATTGCAAACATCCGGCGCTGGGGTCTGGTGCTTCTGTCCGTCATGCTGGCGTCTTGTGGCTCGAACTCGATCGGCCCCGAGCGCGACATCAACGATCCGACCAACTCACTGGTCTTTGCGTATGTCGACATGTCGGAAGCTCCGACCAAGATCGACGGTGCCAGCCTCAAGCCTCAGGGCGAGGAAGGCTACTGGCACATGACCGTGGCCGGCGACGGCCAGCTGCTGACCCAGCCCTACCTGCCCCTGGGTGCCTACCAGCTGGCCACGCTGCAGGGCTCGGGCTTCTTTGCCGGCAACAATGTCTACCGCTTCCCGACTTATGGCCGCAACGAAACGGCTGTGCGCATCCAGAAGCCCGGCATCTATTTCATGGGCGCCTACCGCTACACCAAGGTCAAGACCGGCTTCTTCGAGGGCAGCAAGTTCGCCATCGAGCGTGTCAAGTCGCCCTCCGAGGCGGAGCTGCTGCAACGCATCCAGAAGGAAGACTGGATCAAGGGCACGCAGTGGGAGGCCCGCATCCGCAGCCGTCTCGCGGAGCTGGGGAAAAAATGAGCGCGGCGGCCTTCCATGTCCTGCGCCGGCTGGCGCCGGCCCTGGGTGCGGTGCTGTTGCTGGCGGCCTGCGTGCCCACCAGCCGCATCAAGCCGGTCGAGAACCTGGCCCAGCTTGCCGCCGGTGAGACCCTGCTGGTGGGGCGCATCGAACTCGACCCGCCGCTCAAGCCTGGCGAACAAAAGCTCAGCGAACGTTATGCGGAGTACGACCGCCTGGCCCTGGTGATCCTGGACGAGGAACCGCGCGAGATGGATCGCCTGTCCCTGGGCGATCTGAAGCAGCGCATCAACGCACCTTTCGGCCAGCATTTCTTTGTCAGCCATCCGGCCCAGCCCTTCTACATCGTCAAATCCTGGGTGGTGATGTACGCCAGGATCGAGGTCCGCTCCGGCAATTCGTCCTCGCCGGCCGACACGACCGCGCCCCTGCAGGGCCTGTTCCGGGTGGATGTGCGCCCTGGCGACAAGGCGGTCTACATCGGCACCATCCGTTACCACCGCGACGAGTTCTTCGGAACCACCAAGGTCGTGGTGCGCGACGACTACGCCAGCGCCAACGCCGAGTTCCAGCGCCGTTTCGGCAAGGGCGTGAGCCTGCGCAAAGCGCTTGCCGTTCCTGTCTCCCGCCCCTGAGCGCCCGTCACGCATGGCCACGGACTCGCCCCAGGCACTGGAACTCCTGGGCATCACCTGCACCTTCGCCGTGCCCGGCGGTGGGCCGTCGTACACAGCCGTGGCCGATACCACCCTGCGTGTGGCGGCCGGCGAGTTCGTCTCGGTGGTCGGACCCACCGGCTGCGGCAAGTCCACCCTGCTCAATGTAGGGGCGGGCCTGCTGGCGCCCAGTGCCGGCGAGGTGCGTGTTTTCGGCGAGCCGTTGCGCGGCATCAACCGGCGCGCCGGCTACATGTTCCAGACCGAGGCCCTGCTGCCCTGGCGCAGCGCGCTGGACAACGTGATGCTGGGCCTGCAGTACCGCGGTGTGCCGGATGTTCAGGCGCGTGCCCAGGCCCAGGACTGGCTGGCCCGCGTGGGCCTGGTCGGCTTCGGCGACCGTTACCCGCACCAGCTCTCGGGCGGCATGCGCAAGCGCACGGCGCTGGCCCAGACCCTGGCGCTGGACCCGGACATCATCCTCATGGACGAGCCCTTCAGTGCGCTGGATATCCAGACCCGCCAGCTGATGGAGGACGAGGTGCTGGAGCTCTGGGCGGCCAGGAAGAAGGCCGTGCTGTTCATCACGCACGACCTGGACGAGGCCATCGCCATGAGCGATCGCGTCGTGGTGCTGTCGGCCGGACCGGCCACCCGGCCCATGGGCGAGTTCAGCATCGACCTGCCGCGGCCGCGCAATGTGGCGGAGGTGCGGGCGACGCCGCGTTTTATCGAGCTGCACACGCAGATCTGGGGTGTGCTGCGCGAAGAAGTGCTCAAGGGCTACCAGCAACAACTGAAGAAGGTCGCGTGACATGACGCTCTGGCAACGCTTCAAGCCCCATGCCGGCAACCTGCGCCTGTGGCAGGTCGGCGTGCTGCTGGTCTTCCTGGGCCTGTGGCAACTGGCTTCGCGCGACGTGCAGCTGGCCTTCTTCCTGGGTGAGCCCATCCAGGTGGCCGGGCGCGTCTGGTCCTGGTTCCTGCCCTGGGCGGTGGCTCCCAATGTCCTGTTTCCCGACGGCCTGAGCGGCAATGCCGACATCTACCGCCATCTGGGCACCACCCTGCTCGAAACCTTCCTGGCCTTTGGCATCGGCACCGTGCTGGGCCTGGCCTGCGGCCTGTGGCTGGCGCTCTCGCCCCTGGCCAGCGCCATCCTCGATCCCTACATCAAGGCCGCCAACGCCATGCCGCGCGTGATCCTGGCTCCCATCTTTGCCATGTGGTTCGGCCTGGGGATCTGGAGCAAGGTGGCACTGGCGGTCACGCTGGTGTTTTTCATCGTCTTCTTCAACGTCTACCAGGGCGTGCGCGAGGTCAGCCCGGTGGTCTTGTCCAACGCCCGCATGCTGGGTGCCAACCAGCGCCAGCTGCTGCGCACGGTCTACCTGCCCAGCGCCACGGCCTGGGTCTTCTCCAGCCTGCACACCTCGGTGGGCCTGGCTTTCGTGGGGGCGGTGGTGGGCGAGTACCTGGGCTCGGCGCGCGGCGTGGGCTACCTGATCCTGCAGGCCGAGGGCACGTTTGACGTCAACACGGTGTTCGCCGGCATCGTGGTGCTCACCACGTTTGCGCTGTTGCTCGACGGTCTGGTCGGGCGCATCGAGCGCCGGCTCATGAAATGGCAGCCGCGCCAGGGCGAGACGGAAAAGCTCTAGCTTTTCGATTCAGCGGTTGGCCACGCGCGTGGTCGGGGTGATGGCCGCCTTGGGGCGCACGGGCGTGCCCTGGTTGGAGCGTACGGGGACCCAGCGGTGGATCACGATGTTCTGCCCCGGTTTGAAGGCCGCGCCAGTGCCCACGTTGTTCCATTCGGCGACCTTGGTGGGCGCCAAGCCGTAGCGGCGCGCGACGGTCGCCACCGAATCCCTCTTGCCAGCCTTGAGCACGATGCGCCGCAGTTCGGTCTCCGGCACCAGTGCGAGCTGGCCGTTGTCGGCGATGCGCACGGTTACGTCGCGCTCCTGGCTGGCCGGGCGCGGCACCAGCAGGGTGGAGCCGGCGCGGATGATCATGTGCGTCGGGATGTCGTTGGCATAGCGCAGATCGGCTTCGCTCATCTTGAGGCGCTTGGCCGCATCGGCCGTCTTCATGGTCGAGGGCGCGATCCAGACCGTCCAGCTCGAGAGGCGGTCGCCAGCGTAGGCATCGAGGTTGCGCTGGAAGATGGCGGCGTTGTCCCAGGGCAGCAGGATCTGCGGCGTGCCGGCGGCCAGGATGACGGGGCGGTGCAGCGAGGGATTGAGTGCCTTGAAGTCGGCCAGCGGCACCTCAGCCAGCCGGGCGGCCAGGGCCACGTCGATGTCGCGGGTGATGGTGACGGTGTCGAAGTAAGGGTGGTTGTCGATCACCGGCAGCTGGATGCGGAAGGCCCCGGGGTTGGCCACGATGTTCTTCATGGCCTGCAGCTTGGGGATGTAGTAACGCGTCTCCATGGGCATGTTCAGGTCCAGGTAGCCCGTGCCCTTGCCCTGGCGCTTGTTCTTGGCGATGGCGCGCCCCACGCTGCCCTCGCCCCAGTTGTAGGAGGCCAGGGCCAGGTGCCAGTCGCCGAACATGCCGTGCAGCCGTTCCAGGTAATCGAGGGCGGCGCGCGTGGACGCCAGCACGTCGCGCCGATCGTCGCGAAAGGCGTTCTGCTTGAGCTGGTAGAGCTTGCCGGTGCTGGGAATGAACTGCCACATGCCGGCGGCGCGTGCGCGCGAGTAGGCCTGCGGGTTGAAGGCGCTCTCGATGAAGGGCAGCAGGGCCAGCTCGGTGGGCAGGCCGCGGCGCTCCAGCTCCTCGACGATGTGGAACAGGTACTTGCGCGAGCGCTCGGCCATGTTCTCCAGGTCCTGGGGGCGCGCGGCGTACCACTGCTCGCGACCGGGCACCAGACTGCTTTGCAGGTCGGGCATGGCAAAACCGCGGCGGATGCGTTCCCAGAGGTCGGCGGGCGGGGTCATCGCTGCCACGGTGCGCGGTGCGGGTTCATGCGCGGCGATAGGTGTCAGGTCGCCGGCCGGGTATTCGGGCTTGCGGCTGAACAGCGGGGTCGGCGGGGCGTAGGGCTGGCTGTCAGCCACCCCGGGCGCCTCGGCCGGTGACGAGGTGGTGGCCTGGTCGCTCGGCCCCATGCTGGCGCAGCCACCCAGCAGGAGAAGCAGGCCGGCCAGGAAGGCGTGGCTGAAGAATGTCATTTGAACTGGTTTTTCCACTCGCGCAGGGTCGCGAAAACGCTGACGTCGTCGGCTGCTGCTGCAGAACGGGCCTGCATGGCGCGGGCCACGGCGGGCTGGCGCGAGCGCAGGAAGGGGTTGATGTCACGCTCGACCGCGATGGTCGAGGGCAGGGTAGGCAGCTGGCGTGCCCGCAGCGCTTCGCATTGCCGGCTGTAGTCCTGCAGCGCCGTGTTGTCGGGCTCCACCGTGCGCGCAAAGCGCAGGTTGCTCAGGGTGTATTCGTGCGCACAGCACACGCGCGTATTGCCGGGCAGGGCTGCGAGCTTGTCGAGTGACGCCAGCATCTGGGCCGGCGTGCCTTCGAAGAGGCGGCCGCAGCCGCCGGAGAACAAGGTGTCGCCGCAGAACAGCAGGGGCTGGCCGTCGCAATCTGCACCAGCCTGCGCCGGGCCGCCCCAAGCTGGCTGAGCCCCCTCGGGGGGCAGGGGCGCAGTCCCGTGGGGGCCACAGTACCAGGCGATGTGACCAGCGGTGTGGCCGGGCACGTCAAGCACGGTGAAATGCAGGCCCAGCAGGTCCAGCGTGTCGCCTTCGGTGTAGCGCTGCAGCGGCTCGGGCATGGTTTCGCCGGCGGGACCGTAGACCGTGGCATCGGTGGCCGCGCGCAGGGCGGCCACGCCGCCGACGTGGTCGGCATGGTGGTGGGTGACTAGAATCGCCTTGAGTTGCAGGCCGTGGGCCTGCAGCGCCTGCAACACCGGTTGCTCATCACCGGGGTCGACGACGAGAGCCTGGCGCCCGTCATGCAGCATCCAGATGTAGTTGTCGTCGAAGGCGGGCAGTGGAAGCAGTGTCATGAATGACGGAATTATAGGTTTGCAGGACTGGTTTGAGACCCCTGCCGGGTCTTACCTGTTGGCGTGGGAACAACAGCAGTTCGATCTGCTGGTGGCCGACATCTTCGGCTATCACGCCCTGCAGCTGGGCCTGCCTGCCCTCGATGCGCTGGCAAGCAACCGCATGTCGCACCGCTGGCTGGCGACCAGCCAGCCGGTTGCGCCCGGGGCGGCGAATGCACGCTCGGCGCTGCTGAGCGACTATGCGGCCCTGCCGTTTCCCGAGGCCAGTCTGGACCTGGTGGCCCTGCCGCACGCGCTGGACAGCCACCCGGATCCGCACGCCACCCTGCGCGAGGTGGCGCGCGTGCTGGTGCCCGGTGGCCGCGTGGTGCTCAGCGGCTTCAACCCGGCCAGCCTGTGGGGCTTGCGACAGCGGCGCGAGCAGCTGTGTCGGCGCGTCGGCCTGGGCACGCCGCTGCTGCCGCAGCCGCTGGAGTTCATCGGCAACTGGCGGCTGCGCGACTGGCTGCGCCTGCTCGACTTCGAGGTCGAGGTCGCACACCATGGCTGCTACCGGCCGCTGGTGCGCAGCGAGAAATGGCTGGGACGCTATGGATGGATGGACGGCGTCGGCGCTCGCTGGTGGCCCTTCTTTGGCGCAGCCTACTTCCTGGTGGCCGTCAAACGCGTATACGGCGTGCGCCTGCTGGAGCCGGCCTGGAGAAAAGCGAACAACAAGGCCGCGGCCACCGCGCCCCTGGTGCGCCGCAGCGGCGACAATCAGGCACGCATGAACGAGGGACAAGAAACGTGAACACGGTCGAGATCTATACCGATGGCGCCTGCAAGGGCAACCCCGGCCCGGGTGGCTGGGGCGTGCTGCTGAAATCCGGCGGCGTGGAGAAGGAGTTGTTTGGCGGCGAGCGCGAGACCACCAACAACCGCATGGAGATGCTGGCCGTGATCATGGCCCTGGAGTCGCTCAAGCGTCCCTGCCACGTGGTCTTGCACGCCGACAGCCAGTATGTGCTCAAGGGCATCACCGAGTGGCTGGCCGGCTGGAAGGCCAGGGGCTGGAAAACCGCGGCCAAGCAGCCGGTCAAGAACGTCGACCTGTGGCAACGGCTCGATGCGCTGGTGGCCGGGGCGGGCCATCGCATCGATTGGCGCTGGGTCAAAGGTCATGATGGCGACCCCGGCAACGAGCGTGCCGACATGCTGGCCAACCGGGGTGTCGAACGGGCCCTGGGGCGTTTGTAAAGCTTGTGCAAAGCCGCGTTCGGCTCGCCGGCCCTAAGGGCTATTGCGCATGCGGAAACGGGCGCTGACTGTTACAGTCTTCAGCTGTCTCGCCCCATCCCGGGCGGGGAAGCAGTCCGAGTTTTCGATTCATCCATGGTTTCCAAATTTCTTTACCCGGTGATCGCCGCTGTCGGCATCGTGGCGGCGTCCGGTGCCGCGTGGTGGTACCAGAACAAGACGCCTGCGGCGGCAAACCGCGAGAGTGCCAGCCCGGCATCCGGTGGCGCGTCGGCCGCGGGCGGACCGGCACGCCCGGTCACCGTGGAGGTGGCCAAGGTCCAGATCATGAAACTGACGGACGATGCGCAGGCCGTCGGCAGCCTGCGCTCACGCCAGGGCGTGATGCTGCGTCCCGAGGTCAGCGGGCGCATCACCCAGCTCAACTTCCGTGACGGCGAGCGCGTGCGCAAGGGCCAGCTGCTGGTGCAGTTCGACGACCAGCTGCAGCTGGCGCAGATCAAGCAAAGCCAGGCCGAGCTGTCCATTGCCCAGGCCAACCACAAGCGCAACCAGGAGCTGCTGGCGCAGAACTTCGTCAGCCAGCGTTCGCTGGACGAGAGCGCGGCCAACCTCGAAGTGTCGCAAGCCAAGCTGGCGCTGGCGCAGGCCACCGCCGCTCGACTGAAGATCCTGGCGCCTTTCGACGGCATCGCCGGCATCCGCAACGTCAACGTGGGGGACTACCTCAAGGACGGCACCGACATCGTGAACCTGGAAGACATCGACACGGTCTATGTCGACTACCGCCTGCCCGAGCGCTACCAGACCCTGCTCAAGTCGGGGCAGAAGGCCTCCGTCGAGCTCGATGCACTCCCCGGGCGCAGGTTCGAAGCGCGGGTGCAGGCCGTGGATCCGCTGATCGACGCGAACGGCCGTTCCATCGGCGTGCGTGCCAGCATCACCAACCAGCAACTGCTGCTGCGTCCCGGCATGTTTGCACGCGTGAGCACCGTGTTCGGCTCGCGTGAAAAAGCCCGCGTGATTCCCGAAGAGGCCATCGTGCCCCAGGGGGGGCGGCAGTTCGTCATCAAGCTGGTGCCGGGGCCGGACAACGACAGCCTGGTGTCGCAGCGCGTCGCGGTGACGGTGGGCATCCGCCGTCCGGGCCAGGTGGAGATCCTCGACGGACTCAAGGAAGGCGATACCGTGGTCACGGCCGGCCAGCAACGCCTGCAGCGCGACGGCAGCCCGGTCCGGGTGCTGGAGCTGAGCCGTCCCGCCAACTGAGAACAGGCACCAGGAGTCACCATGCAACTGCCTGAAGTATCGATCCGCCGGCCGGTGTTTGCCACCGTGCTCTCGCTGCTGGTGCTGCTGATCGGCGCCGTGAGCTTCACCAGGCTGCCGGTGCGCGAATACCCCAAGATCGACGAGCCAGTGGTCACCGTCACCGTGCGTTATGCGGGCGCCTCGGCCGAGGTGGTGGAGTCGCAGGTGGCCAAGCCCCTGGAGGATTCGATCGCCGGCATTGATGCGGTGGACGTGATCACCTCGATCTCGCGCGCCGAGCAGGCGCAGATCACCGTGCGGTTCCGCCTGGAGAAGGACGCCGACGCCGCTGCCGCCGAGGTGCGCGACCGCACCTCGCGCGTGCGCAACAAGCTTCCGCAAGCCATCGACGAGCCCGTCATTGCCAAGGTCGAGGCCGATGCCTTCCCCGTGATCTGGCTGGCCTTTTCCAGCGACACCCACAGCCAGCTGCAGCTCAACGAGCTGATCAACCGCATCGTCAAGCCGCGGCTGCAGACCGTCACCGGCGCGGCCGATGTGCGCATCTTCGGCGAGCGCAAGTACGCCATGCGCGTCTGGCTGGACCCGGATCGCCTGGCGGCCTACAAGCTGACCACGCAGGACGCCGAGGACGCGATCCGACGCAGCAACCTGGAAGTGCCGGCCGGCCGCATCGAGAGCCGCCAGCGGGAGTTCTCGGTCACCTCCAACACCGACCTGATCAAGCCGGCGCAGTTCGGCGAGATCGTGATCCGCACCGTCAACGGCTTCCCGGTCAAGTTGCGCGACGTGGCGCGCATCGAAGAGGCGGCGGCTGAGGAGCGCACCTCGGTGCGCATCAATGGCCGCCCGGCCATCTCCGCCGGCGTGATCCGCCAGGCCACGGCCAACCCGCTGGAGCTCAGCCGCGGCGTGCGCGAGATGCTGCCCAGGCTGGAGGCCGACCTGCCGCCGGGCATCAGCATCCTGATTGCCAATGACAACTCGGTTTTCATCGACCGCTCGATCAAGAACGTGTTCCAGACCATCGTCGAGGCTGTGGTGCTGGTGGCGCTGGTGATCTTCGTCTTCCTGCGCACCTTCCGTGCCTCCATCATTCCCATCGTCACCATCCCGGTCAGCCTGATCGGCACCTTCGCGCTGATGGCGCTGGCGGGTTTCACGGTCAATACCCTGACCCTGCTGGCGCTGGTGCTGGCCATCGGCCTGGTGGTGGACGATGCGATCGTGGTGCTGGAGAACATCTACCGCCACATCGAGGAGGGGCTGGACCCCTTCAGCGCGGCCATCAAGGGCGCCAAGGAGGTGGGTTTTGCCGTGGTGGCGATGACCCTGACCCTGGCGGCCGTTTATGCGCCGCTGGCCTTCACGCCGGGACGCACCGGCCGCCTGTTCGTGGAATTTGCGCTGGCGCTGGCCGGCGCGGTGATCGTCTCGGGTTTCATCGCGCTGACGCTTTCGCCCATGATGTGCTCGCGCCTGTTGCGCCACAACCCCAAGCCTTCGTTCTTCGATCGCTGGATGGAGGCCCGTCTGATCGCGCTGAGCGATGGCTACGAGCGCCTGCTGCGCCGCGTGCTGGGCATGCGCTGGCTGGTGTTGCTGGTGATGGCCGGTGTGGTGCTGGCCATCGCCGTGGTGCTGCCCGGCATGAAGCGCGAGCTGGCGCCCATGGAAGACCGCGGCGTGATCCTCAACGTGATCAATGCACCCGATGGTGCCACCATGGCCTACACCGACAAGTACGCCAGCGCGATCGAGAAGATCGGCAGCCAGTATCCGGAATTCGACCGCATCTTCGTGGTGACCGGCAACCCGACGGTCAGCCAGGCCAACGTGACCTTGCGCGCGGTGGACTGGGATGAGCGCAAACGCACCACGCTGGAGATGGCGCGCGAGATGCAGCCCCGCATCGCCGCGCTGCCGGGCGTGTCGGCTTTCCCCATCACGCCGCCCTCGCTGGGCCAGGGTTTTCGCGAGCGGCCGGTCAATTTCGTGATCCTCACCTCGGAGAGTTACGAAAACCTGAACCAGGTGGTGCGCCAGTTCCTCGACGAGATCGCCAAGAACCCGGGCATCCAGGGGGCGGACGTGGACCTGCGCCTGAACAAGCCTGAACTCAAGATCGACGTGAACCGGGAAAAGGCTTCGGACCTGGGGGTCGGCGTGGATGCCGTGGCGCGCGCCATCGAGACCATGCTGGGCGGCCGGCTGGTCACGCGTTACAAGAAGGGCGGCGACCAGTACGACGTGATCGTGCAGACGCAGTCGGTGGGCCGTGATACGCCCGATGACATCGAGCGCATCTTCGTACGCGGCCGCAACGACACCATGATCCCACTGGCTTCGCTGGTGACGGTGCGCGAGTCGGTCTCGCCGCGTGAGCTCAACCACTTCAGCCAGCGCCGTGCGGTCACCATCACGGCCAATCTGGCACCTGACTATTCCCTGGGGCAGGCGCTCGATTTCCTGGACCAGGTCGGTGCCCGCGTGCTCAAACCGGGTTACACCACCGATCTCAACGGCACGTCGCGCGAATTCAAGAACTCGCAGGGTTCGCTCACCATCGTGTTCGTGCTGGCGCTGCTGTTCATCTTCCTGGTGCTGGCAGCGCAGTTCGAGAGTTTCATCGATCCGCTGGTCATCATGCTCTCGGTGCCGCTGTCCATGATCGGCGCGCTGCTGGCGCTCAAGTGGAGCAACGGCTCGCTCAACGTCTATTCGCAGATCGGCCTGATCACGCTCGTGGGGCTGATCACCAAACACGGCATCCTGATCGTCGAGTTTGCCAACCAGATGCGCGAGCAGGGCATGGACATGTTCGAGGCCGTGGTGAAGGCCTCCAGCCAACGCCTGCGCCCCATCTTGATGACCACCGGCGCCATGGTGCTGGGGGCGGTGCCGCTGGCGCTGTCCACCGGGGCGGGCGCCGAGAGCCGCATCCAGATCGGCTGGGTCATCGTGGGCGGCATGACACTGGGCACGCTGCTGACCATCTTCGTTGTGCCGACCATGTACACCCTGCTGGCGCGCAAGCACGCGCCCGGCGCCGACAAGCGTGCGGTCAGCGAGGCCGCGGCGCACGACGCCGAGCTGATCGCCAAGTAGGGCCGGGCCACACCCCGGGCCATGCCGCACAATCAGCGGCATGAGCCAACTCTCCACCGATGACCCCGGCCTGAGTTCCGCCGAGGCCGCCCGGCGCCTGGCTGCGGACGGCCCCAATGCCCTGCCGGGCGACGGTGGGCGTAGCTGGCTGCACATCTTGCGCGAGACCGTGCGCGACCCCATGTTCTCCCTGCTGCTCGCCGCGGCCGGCCTCTACCTGCTGTTGGGTGAGCTGCAGGAGAGCCTGAGCCTGGCGCTGATGGTGTGCGTGGTGATCGGCCTCACGCTGTACCAGGAGGGCAAGACGGAGCGTGCCATCCAGGCCTTGCGCGATCTCTCCAGCCCACGCGCGCGTGTCATCCGCGACGGCCAGGTGCAGACCCTGGCCGGCCGTGAACTGGTGCGTGGCGATTTGATGCTGCTGGCCGAAGGCGACCGCGTGGCGGCGGATGCCGAACTGCTCTCGGGCGGCGAGTTGCAGGTGGACGAATCCCTGCTCACGGGAGAGTCGGTGCCGGTCAGCAAGGACGCAGGTACGGTGTCGGCGCTGCATGCCGGTACGCTGGTGGTGCAGGGCCAGGGTCTGGCGCGGGTGAGCGCCACCGGGCCACGCAGCCAGATGGGACAGATCGGCCAGGCCTTGCAGACCGTGCAGGCCGAGGAGTCGCCGCTGCGGCGCCAGACCCGTACCCTGGTACACCGGCTGGCCTGGCTGGGCCTGGGCGTGTGCCTGCTGCTGGTGCTGGTCCAGGGCCTGTCGCGTGGTGACTGGCTGCAGGCCTTGCTGGCCGGCATCGCCCTGGCCATCGCGATGATGCCCGAGGAGTTCACGGTGGTGCTGACCGTGCTGCCCGCGTTGGGGGCCTGGCGCCTGTCGCGCCAGCAGGTCCTGACGCGCCGCATCGCGGCCATCGAGACCCTGGGTGCCACTTCGGTGCTGTGCGTGGACAAGACCGGCACCTTGACCCAGAACCGCATGCGCGTGGCCAGCCTGAGCGCGGGTGGCGCCGAACTGACGCTGGACGGGGCGCCGCGCAGTGACTTGCCCGAGGACTTCCACACCCTCGTGGAATACGCCATCCTGGCCAGCCGCATCGACCCCTACGATCCGATGGAGCAGGCCTTCCATGCCCTGGGGCAGCAGTATCTGGCGCAGACCGAGCATCTGCATGCGCACTGGTCACTGGTGCACGAATACGCCCTGACCCCGGAGTTGCGGGCCATGGCCCACGTCTGGAAGGGCGAGGCGCCCGAATTCCATGTGGTGGCGGCCAAGGGGTCGCCGGAGGCGATCGTCGACCTCTGCCATCTGGATACGTCGCGTCGCGGGGACGTGGAGGCCGCAGCCGATGCCATGGCCGCGCGCGGCCTGCGTGTGCTGGGGGTGGCGCGGGCCCGCCACGCCGGCCCGCCCTGGCCCGCGGGCGAGCACGACTTCGACTTTGAATTCATCGGACTGCTGGGTCTGGCCGATCCGCTGCGCGAGGAAATCCCGCAGGCCATGCGCGAGTGCCGCGAGGCCGGCATCCGTGTGGTGATGATCACGGGCGATTACCCGGTCACGGCGCGCGCCATCGCACGCCAGGCCGGGCTCGATGCGCAGGAGGTGCTCAGCGGCGACGAACTCGAGCGCCTGCCGGATGCCGAACTGCAGCAACGCCTGCGCTCGGCCAGCATCTGCGCACGCATCACCCCGGCGCAGAAGCTGCGCATCGTGCAGGCTCTGCAGGCCAACGGGGCGGTGGTGGCCATGACGGGCGACGGTGTCAACGATGCACCGGCCCTCAAGGCGGCGCACGTGGGGGTGGCCATGGGCGCGCGCGGAACCGATGTGGCGCGCGAGGCGGCGGCCATCGTGCTCGTCGACGACAACTTTGCGTCCATCGTGCGTGCCGTGCGCCAGGGCCGGCGCATCTTCGGCAACCTGCGCAAGTCCATGAGCTACATCATGGCGGTGCACGTTCCGATCGCCGGCATGGCCTTGCTGCCGCTGCTGCTGGGCTGGCCCATCGTGCTGTTTCCCATGCACATCGCGCTGCTGGAGCTGGCGATCGACCCGGCCTGCGCCATGGTGTTCGAGAACGAGCCAGCCGACGAGGACGTGATGCGCCAGCCGCCGCGCGATCCGGCCGCCCCGCTGTTTGCCGGCGGCACGCTGGTGCAGGCGGTGCTGCAGGGCCTGGGTGTGCTGGCGGCGGTGCTGGGGGTTTATCTATGGGGGACGCAGCAGCTCGACGAAGCGCAGGCGCGATCGCTGGCCTTCAGCACCCTGGTGCTGGGCAATCTGGCGCTGATCGTGTCCAACCGCGCCGGCCCGAGTGGCCTGCTGGCCTCCTGGCTGGTCCCCAACCGCATGCTGTGGGGCGTCATGGCTTTCACCTTGGGGCTGCTGGCATTCGCGCTCTACCTGCCGCCACTGACCGGTGTGCTGCACATGGCGCCGTTGTCTGCTGGGCTGCTGGGCATCGCCCTGGCAGGGGCAGGGGGGTGTCTGCTGTGGTTCGAGGTGCTGCGGATGCTGGCGCGGCGGAGTCTGTCCGGTCGGGTCTGATCAGATCACGCCGTCGAACATCATCACGTCGACTTCGTCGCCCACGGCGACGTTGCCCTGGCCGTGATGCAAGACGATGAGGCCGTTGCCCTGCACCATGGAGCTGAGCACACCTGAACCCTGATTGCCTGTGGTGCGCACCTGCAGGCCGCCGTCGGGGGCGGCGCTGACGAAGCCCCGCTGGTACTCGGTGCGCCCAGGTTTCTTGCGCAGCGCCTCCAGACTGCGTGCGCGCAGCAGCGGGGCGGGCGCGGCGGTGCAGCCCATCATCTGCAGCAGGGCAGGGCGTACGAAGGCCAGGAAGGTCACCATCACAGCCACCGGGTTGCCGGGTAACCCAAACAGCACGGAAGAACGGCCCCCGGCGCTGATGCGGCCCACCGCCATGGGGCGGCCCGGGCGCATGGCGATGCGCCAGAAGGCCACGTCGCCGAGTTTCTTCATCATGGCCTTGGTGTAGTCGGCCTCGCCCACGCTCACGCCACCGCTGGTGATGATGGCGTCGGCTTCGGCTGCCGCACGACGGAAGGTCGCTTCCAGCCGCTCGGGGCTGTCGCCGACCACGCCGTAGTCCAGCACCTCGATGCCCAGCCCCTTGAGCAGGCCGAAGACGGTGTAGCGGTTGCTGTCGTAGACCGCGCCTTCGCGCGGCGCCTCGCCCAGGCTCAGGATCTCGTCGCCGGTGGAGAAGTAGGCCACCTTGAGGCGGCGCCAGACCCGTACCGTGGGGATGCCCAGGCTGGCGGCCAGGCCCAGTGCGGCGGGCGAGAGCCGGGTGCCCTGGTGTAGCGCGGGCTGGCCCTGCCGCACGTCCTCGCCCAGCAGGCGGCGGTTGTCACCGGGTTGCAGTAGTCCAGGGGGAATGGTGATGGCTTCGCCCTCGGCCTTGACGAACTCCTGCGGCACCACGGTGTCCAGCCCGGCGGGCATGATGGCGCCGGTCATGATGCGCAGGCACTGGCCCGGGCCCACCGTGCCGGCCCAGGCCTTGCCGGCCAGGGCAGTGCCGACCGGGGTCAGCGTGAGCGGGCCGTCGGCGCGCAGCTGGCGACCGTCGAAGGCGTAGCCATCCATGGCCGAGTTGTCGTGCGGCGGCACGCTGACGGGGGAGATCAAGTCCTGCGCCAGCACCCGGTCCAGCGCATCGAAGAGGGGCAGTTCCTCCACTTGCGCGACCGGCTCGACCAGGCGGGCCAGGAAGTCGTTGACGGCGGCGGCGCTCAGGGCCTGCGGGTCGTAGCCCTGAAGCTCGGCGGCGATCTGCTCAATGCTTTTCATGCGGGAGACCGGATCAGGAATTTTCGAGTTGCTTGAGCTCGGCCAGGGTGTTCGCGTTGGCAAAAGCCAGCGGGTCGTCGCCGGGCTGGTCAAAAGGCACGACCACGGTCTTGTGCTGCGCGGTCCAGGCGTCGATCTTGCGCCCACCCCCCTGGGTGAACTGGACCAGGCTCTCCAGCAACTCGATGCGCAGCAGGCAGAACACCGGCTGGGTCCGCACTTTCACCCCGCCCTGCTCCTCTTTTTCCGGGGCGGCGGCCATGGCGACTTCGGCCTGCTCGCGGTCCATGGCTTCGGCCAGGCGCGTCACCAGGTCCAGCGGGAAGCGCGGTGAGTCGCAGGGGGCCGTGACGAGGTAGGGCGTTTCGCAGCGTTCCAGCCCGGTCAGGAAACCGGCCAGCGGGCCGGGATAGTCGGCCAGCACGTCGGGCCAGACTTCGGCGCCGAAGGATTCGTAGGCCGCCAGGTTGCGGTTGGCGTTGATCATCACCTGGCCCACCTGCATCTGCAGGCGCATCAGCGTGTGCAGGGCCATGGGCATGCCGTTGAAGTTCTGCAGGCCCTTGTCGATGCCGCCCATGCGGCTGCCGCGGCCGCCGGCCAGGATCAGGCCGGTGATTTCTTCTGGAGCGATCAAGTCAGATTCCTCATGATTGAAGCAAGGTTTCGACAGCCAACGTGCCAAGCGGGAGACGCCGCGGAACCGGCTGTGCCGGGCTGCTGGCGCCGCTCCCTGCAAGGGGGGTGGCGTAGCGACACGCAGTGCGCGTAGCCTGGGGGTGAGTCAAATTCACCCTCCGATGTAGCTCATCTCGACGCGACGCTGGCCGCCGTGGCCGCTGTCGGGCGGCTGGGCGCCGCGCTGTTCGGAATAGCGGTCGTCTCGTGCGCCCCAGATGTGTCCGATGGCCGACTCGATATCGGCGTCGCTGGCGCCGCCACGGATCAAGGAGCGCAAGTCATGGCCCTGGGTCGCGAACAGGCAGAGGTAGAGCCGGCCTTCGGTGGAGAGGCGGGCGCGGTTGCAGTCGCCGCAGAAGGCGTGCGTGACGCTGCTGATGACACCGATCTCGCCCGCTGCCTGGTCATGGCGGCCGGTGGCATCGGCATAACCCCAGCGTTCGGCAGTCTCCCCCGGGGCGCTGTGGCCGAGCTGCACCAGGGGCATGTCGGCGTGGATGAGCTTGACCACCTCGGCCGAGGGCAGCACCTCGTCCATGCACCAGCCGTTGGTGGCGCCCACGTCCATGTACTCGATGAATCGCAGCACCATGCCAGAGCCGCGGAAATGGCGGGCCATGCGCAGGATCTCGTGCTCGTTGGTGCCGCGTTTGACCACCATATTGATCTTGATCGGGCCCAGACCCGCTTCCTTGGCCGCCTGGATGCCTTCGAGCACGTCGGCCACGGGGAAGTCGACGTCGTTCATGCTGCGGAAGACGGCATCGTCCAGCCCGTCCAGGCTGACGGTCACGCGTTGCAGGCCAGCGGCCTTGAGGGCTTTGGCCTTGCGCGCCAGCAAGGAGCCGTTGGTGGTCAGCGTCAGGTCCAGGGGCTCGCCATCGACGGTACGCAGGGCGGCCAGCTGTTCGATCAATACCTCGATGTTCTTGCGCAGCAGGGGCTCGCCGCCCGTGAGGCGGATCTTGCGCACGCCATGGGCGGCAAAGAGGCGTGCCACCCGGGTGATTTCCTCGAAGCTCAGCAGCGCGCTGTGCGGCAGATAGGCATAGTCCTTGTCGAAGATTTCCTTGGGCATGCAGTAGCTGCAGCGGAAATTGCAGCGGTCGGTCACGCTGATGCGCAGGTCGCGCAGGGGCCGGCCCAGGCGGTCGGCCAGCAGCCCGGTGGCCGCGATGCGGGTGGTCGGGTCGAAGGCGGCCGCAGGGGCCCTCAGCGTCGGGATGCGCTGGTCGACCAGGGGGATGACACGTTCGGACATACCCTTATTGTGACCCAGCCGGCATACCCCTGGCGGCAAGGCAGAATCAGGGCAGGGATAAGAAAAAGACCAAATCCCCGGAAAGCCCGTTCATGAAACGCAAGAACAATCTCATTTGCCTGTCTGTTCTCTGGGGGATGTCTGGCTGGGCTGCAGCCCAGCAGTCGCCTGCCGTCTCGGAAAAGGATTACCTGGATGAGGTGCCCGTTGTTCTCTCGGTCTCGCGCCTGCCGCAGCGGCTGGACGAAACGCCGGGTGCGGTCACCATCATCGACCGGCAGATGATCCGCATGAGCGGTGCGCGTGACGTGGCCGACCTGCTGCGCCTGGTGCCGGGTTTCCGGGTCAGCAACTCCTTCGAGAGCAACACGCCCCAGGGTAGCTATCACACCAGTTTGAGTGACTATTCCAACCACATGCAGGTGATGGTGGATGGTCGCTCGGTCTATTCCACCTACCTGCAGGGCAGCACCGGTCCCGGGTTGCAGACAGTGGCGTTGGAAGACATCGAACGCATCGAGGTGCACCGCGGCTCCAACTCGGCGGCTTATGGCGCGCGGGCCTTCCTGGGAACGATCAACATCGTCACACGCGATCCGGTCGATACCATGGGAACGCATGTCCAGGCTGCCGCAGGCGACAACGGCATCCAGGATGCGCTGGTGCGTCTGGGGTGGGGGGATGACCACGCGCGCTTCCGGCTCAGCGCCGATGGACGCGCTGACAACGGCTTGCGTGGCGACAGCGGCGGTGCCCGTGTCCAGCGCGTCAACCTGCGCGCCGACCTGCGTACCAGCAACCAGGACATGGTGGAGTTGCGCACCGGCCAGAGCGTGATCGAGGCGGGTGTCGGCTTTGTCGGTCAGGATGGTAATGCGCCGCGGGCCCGCCAACTCGAAACGGCTTTCATCCAGCTCGACTGGAAGCGCAGCCTGGGTGTGGATCAGGACCTGGCCCTGCAGGTCTCACACACGGCCGAGTCCATCCGGGACCAATTTCCCTACGCGCCGGCGCCGGCGCTGACCATCGATTTCGGTGGTCGTGCCACCAATGAGAACATCTCAATGCAGCACACCCTGCGGGCCACGCCGACGCTGCGCCTGGTCTGGGGTGGCGAGTTGCGACGCGAGACCATGGTTTCGCGTCCGCTGTACGACACCGACGCGGCCTTCGTGACGGATTTCACCCGGCTGTTCAGCAACGCCGAGTGGCGCCTGCATCCTGACCTGCTGCTCAATGCCGGCGCCCTGTACGAGCGCAGCAGCATCGGCGGAGAGCACACCTCGCCGCGTGTCATGCTGAACTGGCTGGTGACCGAAGGGCATACCCTGCGTTATGGCCTGACTAAGGCTTTCCGGCCACCGAGCACCTTTGAAAAGTTCGCCAACGTGCGCTATTACCTCGGTGGCGCGCTCGCGGATTCGACCGATGTGGCGCGCGGCAACGTGAGTTCGGAGAAGGTCCAGACACGGGAACTGGGCTACCTGGCCGAACTGCCCGGCAAGGTCTTGAGCCTCGATGTGCGGGTGTTCGAGGAAAAGGTCACCGACTTCGTCAAGCGCCCCAGCTACAGCCTGCCGGGCAGCGGCAACAACAACGAGGCTTTCGATTACGTCAATGGCGAGGATTTCAACATCCATGGCTACGAATACCAGCTCAAATGGAAGCCCTGGCGGGACGGCCAGCTGATCTATGGCCAGGCCTGGGTCGACAGTACGCAGTCGGTTGGGAGCGACAACAGGGTCGGCCTCTACGGCAGCCAGAGCTTCATGTTCATGCAGCACCTGCCGCAGGGCTTTGATTTCAGCCTGATGTATTACCAGGCCGATGCCAGCCACTTCCCCGGTGCCGACCAGGCTGCGCCGGCCTTCAGCCGCACCGATGTACGTCTGGCCCGCGCCATGCGCCTGGGCGGCCGGCGGGCTGAACTGTCCCTGGCGGTTCAGAACCTGGGGGCCTCGTACCAGGATTTCATGCCGAGTTTCCGTTTCCATCAGCAGGCCTACGTGATGCTGCGACTGGAGAACTGATGCCTTTGTCCGCCCTGTTGCGGCATGGCCTGCCGCTTCTGCTTTTGCTGACGTGCGCGGCGGGCGTTGTGCGCGCCAACGAAGCGGCGGTGCTGGTCGTGAGCAGCGAGCGCAGCCCGGCCTATCTGGAGGCGGCCGAGGCGATCGCCAGTGAACTGGGCCGGCTGACGGCGGAGCCCCGGCGGCAGGTTCTGCAGCTCACGGTGGCCGATCTGCCGGCTTACCGTGGCGCTGCACCGCGCCTCTACGTGGCCCTGGGGGCCGAGGCCTGCGGCCTGCTGGGGCGCACCTCGGCCCCGGCCCCGGCGCCGGTGTTGTGTACCTTGTTGCCGCGTGCCAGTTTCGAGCGGGTGCTGCGCGAGACCGGCCGGCGTGCCGGGGCGTCGTTTTCAGCCCTCTACCTGAACCAGCCGCTGGGCCGCCAGCTCGATCTGATGCGCATGGCCCTGCCACAGGCGCGGCGCGTGGGCGTGCTGTGGGGTGCTGACGCACAGGCCAATGAGGCCATGCTGGAATCGGCCGCCCAGGCGCGTGGGCTCAAGGTGGTCGGCGTGCCGGTGAAGCCGGACGAGCCGGTGTTCAACGGCCTGAAAAAGATCCTCGACGAGTCCGACCTCTTGCTGGCGCTGGCTGATCCGCAGATCTACAACAGCAGCAGCATCCAGAACATCCTGCTGGCCTCCTTCCGGGCCCAGGTGCCCATGCTGGCTTTTTCGCCGGCCTATGTGCGTGCCGGCGCCTTGATGGCGGTCTACTCGACGCCGGCACAGATCGGTCAGCAGGCCGGTCTGATCGCCCGGGGTGTGCTGCAGGGGCAGCCGCTGGGGGTGCCGCAGTACCCCTTGCAGTTCGAGGTCAGCGTCAACGAGCACGTGGCACGCTCCCTGGGGCTCAAGCTGGATGCCGGCAACCTGGCCGAGCGTCTGCGTCGACAGGAACGAGGCCCATGACATTCTTCGATATCCGTGACCGCATGCTGCTGGCGGCGCTGTTGCCGGTGACCCTGGTGGCCGTGCTGCTGTCGAGTGTTTTCCTGGCCGGGCGCTACGCCGACCTCGACGAAGCCCATCAGCAGCGCGCCCGCTCCCTGGCACGCCAGCTGGCCAGCGCCAGCGAATACGGCCTGTTCTCGGCCAATACCAGCAGCCTGCAGGCGATTGCCGCCGGCGCCCTGCGCGAGCCGGATGTGCGCTCGGTCATGATCCTGAATGCCGAGGGGCAGGCACTGGCGCTGGCGGGTTCGTCCGGGCTGACGATTCTGCCTGCCCTCGGGCCGCAGGAGCAGCGCTGGGTTGATGCCACGACCGGTCTGGAACTGTTGCTCCAGCCGGTCAATGCTTCGCAGCTGCGGCTTGACGACCTGTTTGAGGTCGGCGCTCCGGCCAACCAGCTCGACGCAGCGCCGCTGGGGCACGTGGTGTTGGAAGTATCGCGCGCGGCCATGGTCTCGCGCAGTCACGACATGCTGGCCATCGGCCTGGCCGTGACGCTGGGCGGGGTGCTCTTCGGCGCCGTGCTGGCGGTGCGTATCGGACGCGGCGTGATCCGGCCCATCCTGCGCGTCTCCGACATGATTCACCGCATCGGCCGGGGGGAGTTGTCGGTGCGCGGACAGGTGCAGCCTGACGACCCCTTGCGCGACCTGCAACTGGGCCTGAACCAGATGGCCGAGCACCTGCAGCAGGGTCGCGACGAGTTGGAGCAGCGGGTGGCCCTGGCGACCTCCGAACTGCGCGCCAAGAAGGAGGAAGCCGAGACCGCCACCCGTGCCAAGTCACGTTTCCTGGCCGCTGCCAGCCACGACCTGCGCCAGCCGATTCACGCCCTGGGCATGTTCGTGGCACGGCTGGCCCAGCTGCCGCATGACCGCGAGACCCGTCACCTGATCGGTAATCTGGAGGCCTCGGTGCGCGCCATGCAGGATCTGCTGGACGCGCTGCTCGACATCTCCCGCCTCGATGCCGACGCTGTGCGGGTCCAGTTGCAGCCGGTGCCGCTGGCGCCATTGTTCGATCAACTGCGCGGTGCGCTGCAGCCGGTAGCGAGTGAGAAGGGCCTGCGCCTGCGCCTGCGCTGCAGCGACATTTGGGGGCAGAGTGACCCGACCCTGCTGCATCGCATCCTTCTCAATCTGATCGGCAATGCCCTGCGTTACACCGGTAACGGCGGGGTCCTGGTGGGCTGTCGACGCAGCCGCGGTGGCAGCCACCTGTGGATCGAGGTCTGGGATACGGGCGTGGGCATCGCTCCCGAGCACCAGCAAGACATCTTCCGCGAGTTCTACCAGATCGGCAATCCAGAGCGCGATCGCAGCAAGGGCCTCGGCCTGGGCCTCAACATCGTGGACCGTACGGCACGCCTGCTGGGGCATCCACTGCAGCTGTGCTCCATACCTGGCCACGGCACGCGCTTTCGCATCGAACTGCCGTTGGCCCAGCCCGGTGATTTGCAGTCCCTGCTGGCGGCGGCCGAACCCCTGCCGGTGGATGATGTCCGCGGCCTGCGCATCCTGGTCATCGAGGATGACCGCCAGTCAGCCCAGGCACTGCGCGGCCTGCTCGATTCCTGGGGATGTGTCGTGGCCGTCGTCGAGGGGCTCCAGGGGGCCTTGACCGTTGTCGATGGCGGTTTCGTGCCCGACCTGGTCCTCAGCGATTTCCGCTTGCGGGCCGGTGAGAGCGGCATGCAGACCCTGGAGCACCTGCGTACCACCCTGGTGAGGTCGCTGCCGGCCTGTCTGATGAGTGGTGACACCGATCCGGAGTTGATCCAGTCCTGCCGCGACGCCGGCCTGCCGCTGCTGCACAAGCCGGTGCGGCCCGCCAAGCTTCGCACCCTGATCCGCCGCCTGGCCCGCCCCCAGCCTGCATCCGGTGTGTGACGCGGGTCTGGCCGCAAGGGGCCTTTCAGGCGTTTTCGTTCGGGGTCACCGTCGATCTGCCCGTACGGGCATAACCGTGGCGTTTGGCGGCCAGCACCGCCTGGGTGCGGGTGGTGACACCAAAGTTGCGCAGAATGCTGCTGACGTGGTTCTTCACCGTTTCCTCGGAGAGGTAGAGCATGCGCCCGATCTCCTTGTTGGTGTACCCGTCGAGCAACAGCTGCAGCACCTCCTCCTGGCGCGGTGTGAGGAGCGATGCGCTCAGCTCGGCCATCGTGACCTCGTCGCCCATGAGCCTGGGCAGGGCCGGCATGTGGATGCCTCCAGCCAGCACCAGGCGGGTGACCGAGATCAGTTCATCGCTCATGCCGGACTTGGTCAGGAAAGCCGCCGCACCTTTGTGCATGACTTGCTGCATCACGCGCGGGTTGACCGAACCGGACAGGACGATGATGGGCAGGGCGGGGTGCTCACGGCCAAAGACGTCCAGCGCCTCCAGTCCGTTCATGTCGGGCAGGTGGTAGTCGAGCAGGACCAGGTCGAGTTCGGGTTCCTGTTGCGCCAGTTCGAAGGCGCGCGCGCAGGAGCCGGCTTCCAGCACCTCGACGTCATCTTCCAGTCCGCGCAGAACCTGGCGCAGGCCTTCGCGGATCAGGGCGTGATCATCAACTACCAGTATCTTCAAAGTGGTTCCCAACGATGGGCGCTATGGCCGGCATGGTCGTGCAAGGCCCGCTAGACAAGGCGCATGACCGGGACGTGACCAGAGCCGCCCCGGCAGCACTCAGACCGGGATGTCAACGCAGGGGGGTGGGCACCGTGGGGATGTGGTCCTGGTCGTCGTGGCGCAGATCGTTGCGCGAGGGGGGCAGATCGAATTTGCCCAGTTCGGCAGAGACTCGCCAGTAAGCCGGTCCTGGCATGCGGGTGTGGGGGAAGCCGCAGGTCGGCGCGAACACCCAGGCCATCACATGCGAGTTGTGATTGTTGGCGGGATCGAAGTGCTGCAAGCCCTGCAGGATCTGCTGTTTGAGCAAGGGCGCGTAGCGCAACAGGCCCTCGTGCCAGGTGTAGACGACCAGATTGATCTGGAAGTTTGGTGTCTGACCGGTGTGCGGCCGCGCAATGACCTCACAACCGATCCAGTCGATCGGAATGCCATTGAGACGCAGGGTGTCGCGCAAGACCATGCGCACCAGATCCCGGTAGTTGATCGGGTTTTGGGAGTGATTGGAGGCACCCAGCGTCGAAGGACTGTCAGCCGACGGGCTGTGAGATGCAGGGTTGCGGGAAGAACGGAACAATTCGAACATGGGAGCACTCCGAAAGACAGAAACGGAACCTACCTTGCCCGTGATGCCCGGGCTCTTCACCACCGACAAGGTCATTATAGGTACTTCAGTTAGAAGGCGGAAGAATGACGTCCTGCCGCCGGCAAGGCACGGCCCATGCACCGAGCTGGTGCTGATCGTGCTGAGCCAGGCTCGTCTGCGCTATCACCGTGGTGAAGGCATTGACGATTCTTATCATCTGCCCGTCGCGCGTGCCCGGCCGCCCGGCTGGCGCCGGCGCCAGTCCCAAGCCTGTTTCGCAGACAAAAAAGCCCGCCGGATGGCGGGCTTGCGGGAACCGGTGATTTTCTTCAGCCGTGGAATTTCATCATCAGCGGCACGATCAGCAGTGCCACGATGTTGATGATCTTGATCAGCGGGTTGATGGCCGGGCCGGCAGTGTCCTTGTAGGGGTCGCCCACGGTGTCGCCGGTCACAGCGGCCTTGTGGGCCTCGCTGCCCTTGCCACCATGGTGGCCGTCTTCGATGTATTTCTTGGCGTTGTCCCAGGCGCCGCCGCCGGTGCACATGGAGATGGCCACGAAGAGGCCCGTGACGATGGTGCCCATCAGCAGGCCGCCCAGCGCTGCCGGGCCGAGCACCAGTCCGACCAGGACCGGCACCACCACCGGCAGCAGCGAGGGGATCATCATTTCCTTGATGGCGGCCGTGGTCAGCATGTCGACCGCGGTGTCGTACTCGGGCTTGCCCGAGCCGTCCATGATGCCCTTGATGTCGCGGAACTGGCGGCGCACTTCCACCACCACCGCCCCGGCGGCACGGCCGACGGCTTCCATGGCCATGGCGCCGAAGAGGTAGGGGATCAGGCCGCCGATGATGAGGCCGATGATGACCATCGGGTTGCTCAGGTCGAAACTGATCACCTTGCCGAAGGACTCCAGCTTGTGGGTGTAGTCGGCGAACAGCACCAGCGAGGCCAGGCCGGCCGAGCCGATGGCGTAACCCTTGGTCACGGCCTTGGTCGTGTTGCCCACGGCGTCCAGCGGGTCGGTGATGTCTCGCACGCTGGAGGGCAGTTCGGCCATTTCGGCAATGCCGCCGGCGTTGTCGGTGATGGGGCCGTAGGCGTCGAGCGCCACCACGATGCCGGCCATGCTCAGCATGGAGGTCGCGGCAACGGCGATACCGTACAGGCCGGCCAGCTGGAAGGACACCCAGATGGCGATGCAGACGAAGATCACCGGCCAGGCCGTGGAGCGCATGGACACGCCCAGACCGGCAATGATGTTGGTGCCGTGGCCGGTGGTGGAAGCTTGTGCAATGTGCTGCACCGGCGCGTATTGCGTGCCGGTGTAGTACTCGGTGATCCACACCAGCGCGGCGGTCAGCACCAGGCCGACGGCACAGGCTCCGAACAGGCGCATCTGGCTGCCGCTGGCGGTGATGGCGTTGTCCGGAATGAGCCACATCGTGACAAAGAAGAAAGCCACCAGCGAGAGCCCGCCGGCCACGGCCAGGCCCTTGTACAGGGCCGGCATCACGTTTTTCATGCCGGGGCTGGCCTTGACGAAGAAGCAGCCGATGATGGAGGCGATGATGGACACCGCGCCCAGGGCCAGCGGATAGATCACGGCACTGGTGCCGGCGCCGGTGACCAGCAGGGCGCCCAGCACCATGGTGGCGATCAGCGTCACGGCGTAGGTCTCGAACAGGTCGGCCGCCATGCCGGCGCAGTCACCCACGTTGTCGCCCACGTTGTCGGCGATCACGGCCGGGTTGCGCGGATCATCCTCGGGAATGCCGGCCTCGACCTTGCCCACCAGGTCGGCGCCGACATCGGCGCCCTTGGTGAAGATGCCACCGCCCAGACGGGCGAAGATGGAAATCAGCGAGGAGCCGAAGGCAAAACCGATCAGCGGGTTGAGCAGCTTGGCCAGATTGCTGCTGGCGTTGAGGTTGCCGTTGCCGACCAGGAACCAGTAGAAGGCCGTCACGCCCAGCAGGCCCAGGCCCACGACCAGCATGCCGGTGATGGCGCCGCCGCGGAAGGCCACGTCCAGTGCCGGGCCGATGCCCCGGGTGGCCGCTTGCGCGGTGCGCACATTGGCGCGCACCGAGACGTTCATGCCGATGAAACCGCAGGCGCCCGAAAGCACGGCGCCGATGATGAAGCCGATGGCGGTCTGCATGTCAAGAAAAAGGCCGATCAGGATGGCCAGTACGACGCCGACGATGCCGATGGTCTTGTACTGGCGCGCCAGGTAGGCGGCCGCACCGGTCTGGATGGCCGCTGCGATCTCCTGCATGCGGGCGTTGCCGGGATCTTGCGAGAGGATCCAGCTGCGAGCCCAGATGCCGTAGGCCACGGCGATCAGTCCGCATACGAGCGCCAGTATCAGCGCTGAATTGCCTGTCATATCAAACTCCTGTGTTGTTGTATCGCGTAGGGGTGGCAACGCAGGGGGCGGAGCCACCGATGCGTTGCTTCCTCGCCGCGACAGCCCACGGGTCTGACAGGACGATTGGCCAACGGGCGGACTGTAACGTGAAAACCGTCCGTTTCAAGAGGGCGTCAGTGCGGAGCAAGTAAAATCAGGGTTAATACCGATCTGATTCCGTCTCAACTCAGCAAGAAGCAACCATGTCCCTCGACAACGTCACCCCTGGCAAGAATGTTCCCGAAGCTTTCAACGTGATCATCGAGATCCCGATGAACGCCGACCCCATCAAGTACGAGGTGGACAAGGAAACCGGCGCCATCTTCGTGGACCGTTTCATGAGCACGGCCATGCACTACCCGACCAATTACGGCTACGTGCCCAAGACCATCTCGGGTGACGGCGATCCGGTGGACGTGCTGGTCATCACGCCCGTACCCCTGATCCCCGGTGTGGTCGTTCCCTGCCGTGCCATCGGCATCCTGAAGATGCAGGACGAGGCCGGTGAGGACGGCAAGGTGCTGGCGGTGCCGATCGACAAGATCCTGTCCATCTACACGCAGTGGCAAAAACCCGAAGACCTGAACCCGATGCGCCTGAACACCATCCAGCATTTCTTCGAGCACTACAAGGACCTGGAGCCGGGCAAGTGGGTCAAGGTGTTGGGCTGGGAAGGCCCGGAGTCGGCCAAGAAGGAAATCCTGGACGGCATCGCCAGTTACAACAGCAAGGCCTCCAAAGGCTGATCGTCTCTGCTGAATGCGACGCCGACAGGCCCTTGGGCCTGTCGGCGTTTTTTCATGTGCACGCGCGAGAATCGCAGGGTCTTTCCGGCCCAGTTTGAGCTACACCTCGTGGATCCTCGCGTGTATCATGCCCTGAAGGTCAATCTGGCGTACCACGCCACGAAGGAGCAAAGAGCATGCAGCCCAGCAGCGAAACCCGTTCCGGCAGCGCGGCCGCCACAGCGGCTTCCGGTCAGTACCTCACCCTGCGCCTGGGCAAGGAAGAGTACGCCATCGATATCCTGCGCGTACAGGAGATCCGCTCCTACGAAGAGCCGACCCGCATGGTCAATGCGCCGGCCTTCATCAAGGGGGTGGTCAACCTGCGCGGGGTGATCGTGCCCATCGTTGATCTGCGCATGAAGCTCGCCCTGGACAAGGTCGAGTACAACGAATTCACCGTCGTCATCATCCTCAATGTGCGAGGCACCGTGATCGGCGCTGTGGTCGATTCCGTCTCCGACGTCGTCACGCTGGCGGCAGATGCCATCAAGCCGGCGCCGCAGTTCGAGACCACGCTGGACACTCGCTTCATCACCGGTCTGGCCAATGTGGGCGAACGCATGCTGATAGTCATGAACATGGAGGCACTGATGAGCAATGCCGAGATGGGCATGCTGGCCACGGTCATCAGCTGAGCGACAGGACAAGCCCGCGTCGACGGGTCTGACACTTGCTGCTCTTGTGGGGCACAGGGAGCGTGGCGATAGCAGGAGAAGGAGACCCGCATGGATTTCTGGCTTCGATTCCGGATTGGCACCCGCCTGGCCCTGGCCTTTGCCGCGGTGCTCGTCATTACCACCACCGTCTCGGCACTGGGTGTCTGGCGCCTTGGGACCCTCAGGGACACCAGCCACGAGATCGCCACGGTCGAATTGCAGCGCAGCCTGCTGGCCCAGCGCTGGGCCTCACAGATTGCCATCAACTGGGTGCGGGCCTCGGCGGCGCTGAAAACCCGTGACGAGGCCTATATCGATGCCTTGCAGAAAGACATGGCGGCCACCTCCAAGGCCATCAGCGATGACCAGAAGCAGCTCGAAGGCCTGATGGAAGACGTTGCGGGGAAGGAGCTAATGGCAGTTGTCGCCAAGGACCGCAAGACCTATGTCGATGCGCGTGCCGCCCTGATCAAACGGCAGAAGGCAGGGGAAGACATCCTAGGTGCGGTCGATAGCGAATTGCGTCCATTGGCGGAAACCTATCTCAAGGCCGTGGATCGGGTGGCCGGCCATGCCCGCCAGATCCTCGCCGAGACACAGGACGAGGCCGAGGCGACTGCCGCACGCAGCCAGCTGGCCCAGACGGGCGGCACCGTGCTGGCCGTGTTGCTGGGCATCGTCCTGGCTTATCTGGTCACGCGCTCCATCGTGCAGCCGGTCCAGCAGGCCGCCGCTTCCACGCGCCATATCGCCGAGGGAGACCTGACGACGCATATTCCGGCGCGCGGAACCGATGAGGTGGCCCAGTTGCTGCAGTCCCTGGCGGCCATGCAGCACAACCTGGCGCGCATCGTCAGCCGGGTGCGTCAGGGGAGTGAATCGGTGTCGACCGCCAGCGCCGAGATCGCCCAGGGCAACCACGACCTGAGCGCGCGTACCGAAAGCCAGGCCAGCGCGCTGGAGGAAACGGCCGCGTCCATGGAGGAGTTGAGCTCCACCGTGCGCCAGAACGCCGACAACGCCCGCCAGGCCAACCAGCTGGCCCAGAGCGCCAGCACCGTGGCCATGCAGGGCGGTGAAGTGGTGGCCCAGGTGGTCGAGACCATGAAGGGCATCAATGATTCGAGCAAGAAGATCGCCGACATCATCAGCGTGATCGACGGCATCGCCTTCCAGACCAACATCCTGGCGCTCAATGCCGCCGTGGAGGCGGCCCGTGCGGGCGAACAAGGTCGCGGTTTTGCCGTGGTGGCCGCCGAGGTGCGCAGCCTGGCGGGCCGCTCGGCCGAAGCAGCCAAGGAGATCAAGACCTTGATCAACGACAGCGTGAGCCGCGTGGGGCAGGGTACGGCCCTGGTCGACCAGGCGGGCAGCACCATGACCGAGGTGGTGGCCAGCATCCGACGCGTGACCGACATCATGGGCGAGATCAGCGCGGCCAGCAGCGAGCAGAGCCAAGGCGTCGGACAGGTCGGCGAGGCCGTGACGCAGATGGACCAGGCCACGCAGCAGAACGCGGCCCTGGTGGAGGAGATGGCGGCGGCCGCCAGCAGTCTCAAGAGCCAGGCGCTGGATCTGGTGCAGGCGGTGGCCGTGTTCAAGGTGGATGCCCGGCAGCACGACTTCAGCGTTCCGACTTCAGCGCCGGCCCCTGCTGTGCGTGCAGCCCATTCTGCCGGTCTGCCTGTGCGCGCGGCTGCGCCCCGTCCAACGGGCGCAAGCGCTGCTCCGGCGGTTGCGCCAGCGGCACCGGCGACCCGGCGCGAGCCCCCCAAGCTCAGCGCCAAGGCCGGTGGCGATGACGGCGACTGGGAAACCTTCTGAGGTCCTAGTCCGCTTGCCGCAGCGGGGAGTGCCGCTCCAGTTCATCGACGTAGTCGGCGATACCCAGGGCCTCGCGCTCCAGGTAGCGTTCGATGGCGCTGGCGAATTCCGGATGCGACAACCAGTGGGCACTGCTGGTGCGCACCGGGAGCAGGGCCCGGGCCAGTTTGTGCTCGCCCTGGGCCCCGCCTTCGAAGCGCTGGTAGCCCTGGGCGATGCACCATTGCAGCGGGCTGTAATAGCAGGCCTCGAAGTGCAGGCAGTCAACCCGCTCCAGCGCCCCCCAGTAGCGTCCCCAGGCCACCTTCTCCGATCCGGTGTCGCTGACGGCGATCAGGCTACAGGCGATGGGCTGGCCTCGGCGTTCGGCGATGAATAGCAGCCAGTGGTCTGCCTGGGTGTGGGCGATCTCCGCGAAGAACGCCCGGCTCAGGTAAGGCGGGTTGCCGTGTTCGAGATAGGTTTGCTCGTAGCAGCGGTAGAAGAAATCCCAGTCCTGGGGGGTGATGGCCGGTCCGCGGGCGTGCCTGAGCGTCACGCCGGCCTCGATCACCTTGCGCCGTTCCTGCCGTATCTTCTTGCGCTTCTCCTGGTTGAGCGCGGAGAGGAAATCGTCAAAGTCGCGGTAGGGTAGCGGAAGCAAGACGGTTTCGCCGCCGGGCCGACCCAAGGCGAAACGCGCCCCCTCAGGGGGCAGCGAGGACACGTCAGTGCCGAGCGTGGGGGCTCTGTTGCTCCAGTGGAACTGCACGGTATGGCGCTGCATCATCCCCGCGCGCTCGCAGGCCTGGAGATCGAGCGGATGCCCGAAGAGCAGATGCCATGAGGACAGGCCGATGTCGCGGCACAGGTTCAGTACCGCTTCGACCAGTGCAGCGCGTGAGGCAGCGTCGCGTGCCAGCAGGCGGCTGCCTGGTACCGGCGTGAAGGGGACAGCCACCACGGCCTTGGGATAGTAGGGGAGGCCGTGACGCAGATGGGCATCGGCCCAGGCCCAGTCGAAAACGTATTCGCCCCGTGAGTGGGACTTGATGTACAACGGACAGGCCGCCTGCAAGACCCCGGCGGCGTCCCAGAGGGTGACGAAGCGCGGTGTCCAGCCCGTGGCCGGGCAGGCGCTGCCGCTGCGGTGCAGCGCGGCCAGGTATTCGTGCTGCATGAAGGGCGTGGGCTGGGCTTGCTGCACCAGCAATCCGTTCCAGGCCCCGGCATCGAGCTCCAGCGGGGAATCAAGCACCCGGATGACATAATTGCTTTTGCTCACGCTGCTTCCCGACTTTCCTTGCCTTCCATGACCTTGCGTATCTGCGTTGCCCAGTTCAACTTTGTCGTCGGCGACCTGGCGGGCAATGCTCAAAAAATCATTGCAGCGGCCCGCGCGGCCCACGCGAACGGGGCCCGGCTACTGCTCACGCCCGAACTTTCCATCTGCGGCTACGCGGCAGAAGACCTGTTCTTCCGGCCATCGTTCATCGCCGCCTGTGATGATGCCGTGAAAACAGTGGCCCGCGAGCTGGCCGGGTTAAAGGACATGACGGTGGTGGTGGGGCATCCCGCTGCCGTCGAAGCGAGCGGACGGCGTACGCGTTCGGTCACCGTGCCCAACCGCGTCAATGCGGCCAGCGTCCTGTGCGAAGGGCGGGTGATCGCCAGCTATGCCAAGCGCGAGCTGCCCAACTACCAGGTCTTTGACGAACGGCGCTATTTCGTGCCGGGGCAGGATACCTGCGTGTTCGAGGCGGGTGCGGCCGGTGCGCGTCTCAAGGTCGGACTGCTGATCTGCGAGGACGCCTGGTACGAAGCGCCGGCACGCGAAACGCGTGCGGCCGGCGCCGAGCTGCTGGCTGTGATCAACGCATCACCCTTCCACGTGGGCAAGGGCGGTGAGCGGGAGGACATGATGCGACTGCGGGCCCGGGACTGCGGCTTGCCGCTGGTCTACGCCCATCTGGTCGGTGGCCAGGACGAGGTGGTCTTCGAGGGGCATTCTTTCGCCCTGCAGGCCGATGGTGCGTTGGCAGCACGGGCGCCGAGTTTTGCCGAGGACGCCTTCGTGGTGGACCTGCAGCGCAGCGCGGCCGGCGTGCAATTGCAGGGGGCGATCGAGCCTGATCGCAGCGCGGACGCCGACCTCTGGGATGCCCTGGTTCTGGGCGTGCGCGACTACGTGGGCAAGAACGGGTTTCCCGGCGCGATCATCGGCCTGTCCGGCGGCATCGACTCGGCCCTGGTTCTGGCCATCGCGGTCGATGCCTTGGGGGCCGAGCGGGTGCGCACGGTCATGATGCCCTCACCTTACACCGCCGACATCAGCTTGATCGACGCACGGGACATGGCCCGCCGCATGGGCGTGCAGTACGACGAGATCTCCATCGTGCCTGAGTTCGAGGCCTTCAAGGCCTCGCTGGCGCAGGAGTTCAGGGGCCTGCCGGAGGACACGACCGAGGAGAACATCCAGGCCCGCATCCGCGGCACGCTGCTGATGGCCCTGTCCAACAAGAGCGGTCACATCGTGCTGACCACGGGCAACAAGTCCGAGATGGCGACCGGTTACTGCACACTCTACGGCGACATGGCCGGCGGCTTTGCCGTGATCAAGGACCTGGCCAAGACCACGGTGTTCCGGCTGGCGCGCTGGCGCAATGCCCATGACCCGCACGGCAGCGGTGCCCATCCGATTCCCGAACGCATCATCACACGCCCCCCGAGCGCCGAGTTGCGGCCGGACCAGAAGGACCAGGACAGCCTGCCTGAATACGAGGTGCTGGACGCGATCGTCGAGCGCTATATGGAGAACGACCAGGGCATCGAGGAGATCGTGGCCCAGGGGTATGCACGGGCCGATGTGGAGAAGGTAACGCGCCTGATCAAGCTCAACGAATACAAGCGGCGCCAGGCGCCGGTGGGCATCCGGGTTACCCACCGCAGTTTTGGCAAGGATTGGCGTTATCCTATTACCAACAAGTTCCGGGCCTGACTTGCATCGCAGACAGGCCGACCGTCAGCTCATTCACCGACAGGAAGAAGATTCATGAAGCAGATTACCGCCATCATCAAGCCCTTCAAGCTCGAGGAAGTACGTGAGGCCTTGGCCGAGTGCGGCGTGACCGGCCTGACCGTCACCGAGGTCAAGGGCTTCGGCCGCCAGAAAGGTCATACCGAGCTCTACCGCGGGGCCGAATACGTGGTGGACTTCCTGCCCAAGGTCAAGGTCGAGGTGGTGGTCAAGACCGACGACGTGGACCGTTGCGTCGACGCCATCGTCAAGGCGGCCCGTACCGGCAAGATCGGCGACGGCAAGATCTTCATCACCTCGGTCGAGCGCGTGGTGCGTATCCGCACCGGTGAACTCGACAACTCGGCGATCTAAATTCCGTCGAGGCGCGGCGCGGGCGCCAAACCGGCCGCCTGTACCAGGCTGCTGAGCAGGGCCACCGGCTCATCGCCGGTCTGGATCAGGCTCATCTGCCAGTCACTCAGGAATTGCTGCTGCACGGTTGCGGCCAGGAAGGCCAGCAGACCGTCGTAATAGCCGCCACTGTTCAGGATCCCGACCGGTTTGTCGTGGTAGCCCAGCTGACGCCAGGTCCAGACCTCGAACAGCTCCTCGAAAGTACCGATGCCGCCTGGCAAGGCCACGAAGGCGTCGGCACGCTCGGCCATCATGCGTTTGCGGTCATGCATGGTGTCCACGATGTGCAGCTCGGTGCACTCGTGCAGGGCCCATTCCTTTTCCACCAGCGCCTTCGGGATGATGCCGACAACGCGGCCACCGGCTTGCAGGGTGGCTTCAGCCGCGATGCCCATCAATCCGGCTTTTCCGCCGCCGTAGACCAACTGGCCGCCATGCCGTCCGATCCACTGTCCCACGGTGCGCGCCATGTCGGAAAATTGCGGGTCCAGGCCTGGGCGCGAGCCGCAGTAGACACAAAGGGAGAAGGCGGGGCTCATGCGAGGAAACGCTGGTAGAGGGCGGCGCACCAGATGCCTGTGCACAGCAGCAGGCTCAGCAGCACGGCCGCACTGCCCATGTCCTTGGCGCGCTTGGACAGGTCGTGCCATTCGGGACCGATGCGGTCGATGGCGGTCTCGATGCCGGTGTTGAGCAGCTCGACGATCATGACAAAGAGGACGGCGCCAGCCAGCAGGGCCGTTTCCACCCAGTTGCGGCCGATCCAGAATGAGAGCGGCAGCAGGACCAGGGCGGCCAGGGCCTCCTGGCGAAACGCGGTCTCATGCCAGCCGGCCCGCAGGCCCTCGACAGAGTAACCCAGGGCGTGCCAGATGCGGCTCAGGCCGCGGCGCGCTTTTTGCGGGTTGACGGTGGTGTGGTGTAAATCGGGCATACGCTGATTGTCCACCAGCCCGATGACATCAGGCCTGCCGGGGGCGGGCATCGATCAGGCGGGTGCCGGCCAGCGCGTCATGCCAGAACTGCTGGGCGGGATGAAAGCGGCTGAGCAGGGCCCAGACCAACACCCAGCCGAGCACGATGACTGCAGATTCGGCCCCAGACAGGCTGAAGGGAGCGGTGGCCGCCAGCGGAGGCAGGAACCAGAGCCAGCTCAGTACATAGCGCAGCAGAGCGCGGCGCTGCGTCAGGGGCCGGCCGGCCAGGTCCACCACGCGGATATGCCAGGTTTTCATGGCCAGTGTCTGACCCTTGGACCAGAACCAGGCAAAGTAAATCCCCAGCACGACAAAAAGGAAGGCCTGTTGCAAAAAGCGGTTGTCCAGGGCGTGCCGGGTCTGGGACAAGGCGCTGAAGAGGTAGCCGGCAATGAAGACCACCCCGAACAGCAGCATGCCTTCGTACAGCCAGCAGGCCATGCGTCTCCACAGGCCGGGAGTGACAGGGGGGGTCCCGTCCCCTGGCGCCTCGGGCGCGGTCGTGCGGTCCGGAATCACTGCGCTTCGGCGGGCTCGTCTTCGTAGGGCGAGCGTTCAGGCTCGCTGCGTGCGGCCTCCGGCCGCGGCAGCAGGGTGTGCTGCTGGACCGGCAATGCAGCCTCAGCCAGATTGGGGCGCGGTGACGCCGACCGGCGGGGCACCTGGCTCAGTTTGGGGCTGGTGCCGGGTTTGACGGTGGCCACGCCGGCGGGCTGGGTTTTGGCCTGCTTGGCCAGCTGGCGTTTTTCCTCCGGGCTCAAGGCCTGGTAGGCCTCCCACTGGCTGGCTTTCTCCTCAGGCGTCAATTTCTTGATTTCCTTGAAATTCTGGCGGGCCTGGGTGCGCTGCTGCTGGCTCAAGGTGGCCCACTTGCTCATATGCAGATGCAGCTTGACCTGCTCCTCGGCGCTGAGGGTCGGGTAGTTTTTAGAGAGGGCCAGCCATTTCAGCTTGTGCTGCTCGCTCAGGCGGTCCCAGTGCGGGGCCAGGGGCTGCAGGGCCTGGCGCTGGGCCGGGGTCAGGTCTTTCCAGGTCGGCTTGTTCTGGAGGGGTGCCGCGGCCACAACGGCATTGCCGCTGGTGCTCCGGGCGGTGCTGTCGTGGCGGTAGAGGGATCGCCCGGTGACGGTCTGCCCGGCCGTGCCTTCGGACGGCGCGGCCAATGCCGGGAAGCACAAGGCGAGCAGCACAACGGCGACCAGACCACCCGGTCCGGAGATATGCCGGCGAGAAGAGGGAGGGCGGGGCAGCTGTTCCATGGCGGAATCTCAGTCCTGCCGCAACTTATCGATGCGGGCCTTGAGGAACTGGGCGAAGCCGGGGTCGGAGTAGGCGTCGGGGGGCAGATCGTCGGTCAGGATGGCGGCATCGAGCTCGGCCAGCTCTTCGGCGATCTGCTCGGTTCCCACCATCTGGATGGTCACCAGACCTGCGATCAGGGCCAGAAGGGGGATGAGGGACACCAGCCGGGGCCAGAGTCCGCGCTCGTCGTCGCCAGCACCCAGTGTCGCCACGCCACCACCGAGGGAAACGCTGGCGGTTTCCCGGACCTGGACTTCACGGTATTTACCCAGGGCCTGCTGGCGTGCGACGCGCAGCCGCTCGCTGATGTCGTGGGGCAGTTGCTGGGCGGACGCGTCCAGATAGGCTGCCAACTGGCGGCCGTAGCGGTCCTGGGTGGACAGATTGGCGGTGACGGACATGGTCTTCATAGTTGTATTCCCTTGGCCCTCAAGGCTTTGTTAAGAGCCTGGACCGCCCTGGAACAGTGCGTTTTCACACTGCCTTCGGAGCAGCCCATGGCCGCGGCGGTTTCCGCCACGTCCAGTTCCTCCCAGTAACGCATCAGGAAGGCTTCCCGTTGACGGGCTGGCAATTCCTGGATTTCCAGCTCGATTTCCCGGAAGATCTGGGCTCGCTGGGTCGAGCTTTCCGCGCTTTCCACCTGGGTGGAGGCGTCCGAACTGTCGAGATTTTCCAACAGATTGAATTCGCCGTCATCCCCTTCGGATTCGAAGTCGCCGAGGTTGGAGAACAGGGCGTTGCGTGTCTTCTGCCGGCGAAACCAGTCCAGGGTGGTGTTGGACAGGATGCGCTGAAACAGCATCGGCAGCTCATCGGGCGGCTTGTGGCTGTAGTGCTCCACCAGCTTCATCATGCTGTCCTGCACGATGTCCAGCGCCGACTCCTCATTGCGTACATGGTAGACCGAGCGCTTGAAAGCGCGCTTTTCCACGCTTTTGAGGAAGTCGGACAGTTCTTGTTCGGTGGCCAAGGGCTGGAACCAGGGGGCGCGAGGGAGTCTCTGTGATGGGATGGCGGCCCCAAAAGGCCGCTTTGGGGCAGGATTATGGCATCGAGCCTGACATTTATGCACGCACGACCGCGAATTTGAATGCTGCAGTGCGATAATGATCGCTGCGAATCAAAAAGCAAACGGGTCACGGTCCGGCGCGGCTATCCATGGCGCCCATGTCCTTGACCTCAAGTCCCGACGCGATGCCACAAGCGTTTGCGAAGGGGCACCCAAGGTTTTTCGTCAGAGAAATTCACAAAGGTTCATCATGGAAATTTCCAAGGCTGAAATCACTTCCGCCGCCGCAGCCAGTGCTGCCGGCCAGGCCGAAGAGCTGCGCGGCGCCGAGATCCTGGTCAAGGCCCTTCAGGCTGAGGACGTCAAGTACGTCTGGGGTTATCCCGGCGGCGCCGTCCTGCACATCTACGACGCTTTTTACAAGCAAGACACCATCCAGCACATCCTGGTGCGCCATGAGCAGGCCGCCGTGCATGCCGCTGACGGTTATGCGCGCGCCACCGGCGACGTGGGCGTGGCGCTGGTGACCTCCGGCCCGGGCGTCACCAACGCCATCACCGGGATTGCCACGGCCTATATGGACAGCATTCCGATGGTGATCATCACCGGTCAGGTGCCCACCGCCGCCATCGGCCTGGACGCCTTCCAGGAGTGCGACACCGTGGGCATCACCCGCCCCATCGTCAAGCACAACTTCCTGGTCAAGGACGCCAACGACCTGGCCGAGACCATGAAGAAGGCTTTCCACATCGCGCGCAGCGGTCGCCCCGGCCCCGTGGTGGTGGATATCCCGAAAGACGTCTCTTTCAAGAAGGTGCCCTACGCCGGTTACCCCGAGTCGGTGACCATGCGCTCGTACAACCCCGTGCGCAAGGGCCACGCGGGCCAGATCCGCAAGGCCTTGCAGTTGCTGCTGACCGCCAAGCGCCCCTACATCTATACCGGCGGCGGCGTATTGCTGGGCAACGCCACGGCGGAACTGCGCACCCTGGTGGACATGCTGGGGTATCCCTGCACCAACACCTTGATGGGCCTGGGGGCGTATCCGGCCACCGATCCCAAGTTCCTGGGCATGCTGGGCATGCACGGCACGATCGAGGCCAACAACGCCATGCAGAACTGCGACGTGCTGCTGGCCGTGGGGGCGCGCTTCGATGACCGCGTGATCGGCAACCCCAAGCATTTCGCACAGAACGAGCGCAAGATCATCCACATCGACATCGACCCGTCGAGCATCTCCAAGCGCGTCAAGGTCGACATCCCGATCGTGGGTGACGTCAAGGATGTGTTGACCGAGATGATCGCCATGATCAAGGAAAGCCCGGTCCGGCCCGACGCGAATGCGCTGGGCGCCTGGTGGGAGGCGATCGACGGCTGGCGCAAGCGCGACTGCCTGAAGTACGACCGTGGCAACAAGGATGTGATCAAGCCCCAGTTCGTGATCGAGACCCTGTGGAACATGACCAAGGACGTCGACACCTACATCACGTCCGACGTTGGCCAGCACCAGATGTGGGCGGCGCAGTACTACAAGTTCAACGAGCCGCGCCGCTGGATCAACTCCGGGGGGCTGGGCACCATGGGCGTGGGCATCCCCTATGCCATGGGCATCAAGCTGGCCAAGCCCGAGAGCGAGGTTTTCTGCGTGACGGGCGAAGGCTCGGTGCAGATGTGCATCCAGGAACTCTCGACCTGCCTGCAATACAACACGCCGATCAAGATTCTGTCGCTGAATAACCGCTACCTGGGCATGGTGCGCCAGTGGCAGGAGATCGAGTACTCCGGCCGCTACAGCCACAGCTACATGGACGCGCTGCCCAATTTCGTGAAGCTTGCCGAGGCCTATGGCCACGTTGGCATGCTGATCGAGAAGCCGCAGGACGTGGAGCCGGCGCTGCGCGAAGCGCGCAAGCTCAAGGACCGCACGGTCTTCATGGACTTCCGCACCGACCCCACCGAGAACGTGTTCCCGATGGTCAAGGCCGGCATGGGCATCACCGAGATGCTGCTGGGGGCCGAAGACCTGTAAGCCGGTGCGGCCATCCAGGCCGCACCATCTCAACTGAAGACGAATCTATTGCTCGCCAAGCCCGGTCGTTACCGCGACCGGGGGAGGGCGACGAAAAGAGGAATCCACTTATGAAACACATCATTGCAGTATTGCTGGAGAACGAGCCTGGCGCGCTCTCCCGCGTGGTGGGCCTGTTTTCGGCCCGTGGTTACAACATCGAGTCCCTGACTGTCGCCCCGACCGAAGATCCGAGCCTCTCGCGCATGACGATCGAGACCACCGGTTCCGATGACGTGATCGAGCAGATCACCAAGCACCTGAACCGTCTGATTGAAGTGGTCAAGGTCGTCGACCTGACCGAGGGCGCCTACATCGAGCGCGAGCTCATGATGGTCAAGGTGCGTGCGGTGGGCAAGGAGCGTGAGGAGATGAAGCGCATGGCGGACATCTTCCGCGGTCGTATCATCGACGTCACCGACAAGAGCTACACCATCGAGATGACGGGTGACCAGTCCAAGAACGATGCCTTCCTCGAGGCGATCGATCGCGGCGCCATCCTCGAGACGGTGCGTACCGGCAGCAGCGGCATCGGCCGCGGCGAGCGCATTCTGCGCGTCTGAACAACCAAGTTTTACCTAGGAGAAAAGAAGTGAAAGTTTTCTACGACAAGGACTGTGACCTGAGCCTGATCAAGGGCAAGACCGTGGCCATCATCGGCTACGGCAGCCAGGGCCATGCCCACGCCCAGAACCTGAACGATAGCGGCGTGAAGGTCGTGGTCGGCCTGCGCAAGGGCGGCGCTTCGTGGGACAAGGTCGGCAAGGCCGGCCTGACCGTGATGGAAGTGAACGACGCCGTGAAGATGGCCGACGTGGTCATGATCCTGCTGCCCGATGAGCAGATCGCCGAGGTGTACACCAACAACGTGGCGCCCAACATCAAGAAGGGTGCTTCGCTGGCCTTCGCCCACGGCTTCAACGTGCACTACAACCAGGTCGTGCCGCGCGCCGACCTGGACGTCTGGATGGTGGCGCCGAAGGCTCCCGGCCATACCGTGCGCAACACCTACACCCAAGGCGGCGGTGTTCCGCACCTGGTGGCCGTGCATCAGGACAAGAGCGGCAAGGCCCGTGACCTGGCCCTGTCCTACGCCATGGCCAATGGCGGCGGCAAGGCCGGCATCATCGAGACCAACTTCAAGGAAGAGACCGAGACCGACCTGTTCGGCGAGCAGGCCGTCCTGTGCGGTGGCGCCGTCGAGCTGATCAAGATGGGCTACGAGACCCTGGTCGAAGCCGGTTACGCTCCCGAGATGGCCTATTTCGAGTGCCTGCACGAGCTCAAGCTCATCGTGGACCTGATCTACGAAGGCGGCATTGCCAACATGAATTACTCCATCTCCAACAACGCCGAGTACGGCGAGTACGTGACCGGACCCGAGGTGATCAACGAGCAGTCGCGCGCCGCCATGCGCAACGCGCTCAAGCGCATCCAGAACGGCGACTACGCCAAGATGTTCATCCTGGAAGGCCGCACCAACTATCCGAGCATGACGGCCCGTCGCCGCAACATGGCTGAACACAGCATCGAGAAGGTGGGTGGTCAGCTGCGCGCCATGATGCCCTGGATCGCCAAGAACAAGCTGGTCGACCAGACCCGCAACTGATCGGTTTTGACCGCATGCAACAAGGCCACTTCGGTGGCCTTGTTTTTTTCGTCTCATGCAGGCGTGGCCTGCTTTACACTTGCCGCCATGAATACTCAAGACCTTGATACACAGACCTGCCGCTGCGGGACGGAGGTGCGATATGCATGATGGCGCAGAGGATCGTATCGGCGAGGGGGAAGCCGTGATGGTGCGCAAGCGCCGCAAGGGCATCTACATCCTGCCCAATCTGTTCACCCTGGGCGGCCTGTTTGGTGGCTTTTATGCCGTCGTCATGGCCATGAACGGCCGGTTCGATCTGGCGGCCATCGGCGTCTTCTCCGCCATGGTGCTCGACAGCCTGGACGGACGGGTCGCGCGCATGACCAATACCCAGAGCGCGTTTGGCGAGCAGATGGACTCGCTGTCTGACATGGTGTCCTTTGGCGCGGCGCCGGCCTTGATCGCCTACGAGTGGGCGCTCAAAGGGCTGGGACGCTGGGGCTGGATTGCCGCCTTTGTCTACTGTGCTTGCGCCGCCTTGCGCCTGGCGCGTTTCAACGTCAACACGGGGGTGGTCGACAAGCGCTATTTCCAGGGCTTGCCCTCGCCTGCCGCTGCGGCCTTGGTGACGGGGTTCATCTGGATCATGACGGAGCTCGATGTGACGGGCCCGACCGTGGCCTGGCCCATGTTCGTGCTGGCCCTGTATGCCGGCCTGACCATGGTCAGCAATGTGCCGTTCTACAGCTTCAAGGACGTCCACATGAAGAAGAGCGTGCCCTTTGTGGTCATCGTCCTGATCGCCCTGGGCATTGCCGTCGTCAACATCCATCCGCCGGTGGTGCTGTTCGGTGTCTTCGTGATCTATGGGCTGAGTGGTTATTTTGTCTATGCCTGGCGCAGGGCCAAGGGCAAGCCGACCAGCGTCATCAGCACATCGACCGACGAGCCCGAAGAGCGGGGCTTGCATCAATAATTGGCTCCATAGAATATGGCCATGCGATGTGTCTTTGATTGTGGTACATTGAAGCCATGAAGAAATTCTCGCTAGCACTACTGCTGCATCGCCACAACGGGCGGAATTAGTAGCGCGCGCGAAATTCCCATCAAAGGCCCGTATGCATCTGCAGCGGGCCTTTTGCTTTTACGGTTGTTGATTTTTTGCGGAAGACGAACAGGAGTTTGAGATGGCTGACAAACTGATCATTTTCGATACCACCTTGCGTGACGGCGAGCAGTCGCCTGGCGCGTCCATGACCAAAGATGAGAAGCTGCGCATCGCCCGCCAGCTGGAGCGCCTGAAGGTGGACGTGATCGAGGCCGGTTTCGCCGCCAGCTCCAACGGGGACTTCGAAGCGATCCAGAACATCGCCAATGCGATCAAGGATTCCACGATCTGCTCGCTCTCGCGTGCCAACGACCGCGACATCTCGCGCGCCGCCGAAGCACTCAAGGGGGCCAACCGTGCGCGTATCCACACCTTCATCGCCACGTCGCCGCTGCATATGGAGAAGAAGCTGCGCATGAGCCCCGAGCAGGTTCTGGAGCAGGCCAAGCTGGCCGTGCGGTTTGCCCGCAACCAGGTGGCCGACGTGGAGTTCAGTGCTGAAGACGGCTATCGCAGCGAGATGGATTTCCTCTGCCGCGTGGTCGAGGCGGTCATCAAGGAAGGGGCGACCACCATCAACATCCCGGACACGGTGGGGTATGCCGTGCCCGAGCTGTATGGCAATTTCATCAAGACCCTGCGTGAGCGCGTGCCGAATTCCGACAAGGCGATCTGGTCGGTGCATTGCCACAACGACCTGGGCATGGCGGTGGCCAACTCGCTGGCCGGCGTGAAGATCGGCGGTGCGCGCCAGGTCGAGTGCACCATCAATGGCCTGGGTGAGCGCGCGGGCAACTGCAGCCTCGAAGAGATCGTCATGGCCGTGAAGACCCGCCGCGACTACTTCAACCTGGAGGTCGGCATCGACACCGCCCAGATCGTTCCGGCCAGTCGCATGGTTAGCCAGACCACCGGCTTCGTGGTGCAACCCAACAAGGCCGTGGTGGGCGCCAATGCCTTCGCCCATGCTTCCGGCATTCATCAGGACGGCGTGCTCAAGGCGCGCGACACCTATGAAATCATGCGCGCTGAAGATGTGGGCTGGAGTGCCAACAAGATCGTGCTGGGCAAGCTGAGCGGGCGCAACGCCTTCAAGCAGCGCCTGCAGGATCTGGGCGTGGCGCTGGAGAGCGAGGGGGAGCTCAACACGGCGTTCGCCCGTTTCAAGGAGCTGGCCGATCGCAAGAGCGAGATCTTCGACGAGGACATCCTGGCCCTGGTGAGCGACGAGAGCGTGACCAGCGAGAAGGAGCAGTACGGCTTCATCTCGCTTTCACAGCACAGCGAAACCGGCGAGCGGCCGCATGCATCCATCGTGATCACGGTGGAGGGCAAGGAAGTGCATGGCGAGTCGGATGGCAACGGCCCGGTGGATGCTTCGCTCAAGGCCATTGAGTCGAACGTCAAGAGCGGTGCAGAGATGGTGCTGTATTCGGTCAATGCCATCAGTGGCTCGACCGAAAGCCAGGGCGAGGTGACCGTGCGTCTGCAAAACAGTGGGCGCGTGGTCAATGGTGTCGGGTCGGATCCCGATATCGTGGTCGCCTCGGCCAAGGCATATCTGAGTGCCCTCAACAAGTTGCACAGCAAAGCTGATCGGGTAGCGGCGCAGGGCTAGGGTTACTACTTATATATGTAAGAGTTTGTTGAGAAAAGCCACACAAGTGGTTGATCCTGCATGAGATTTTCGGTATAACCTTTCTTCAGAGGGTGCCATGAAGAGAGGGTGCCGTTTTTTCTCCTGCAGGGTCGGACTGGTGAACCACTTACATCGTTTTATCTGGGTTGGGGCGGCGTCGCTCTTTGTGACGCTGTCGGCTGCATCCGGGCAAGCTATTGCTGCGTCGTCCGGCGCCAGCAGTGCCCAGTCCGGTGCCAAACCCAAGGTCATCAAGACCGCCTACCAGGCCAAGCGCAAGGCGTATGCCAAGCGCCCCTCCGCCCGCATCGTGCGCCCGGTCCGTCCCTCGGACGGCATGCGCGCCGGCTTGCATGGCGCCACCGATCCCCTGTCCCTGCGTTCCAGCGTGGCCTACGTCATCGACCAGGAAACCCAGGAAGTGCTGCTCAGCAAGAACGAAGAGGCTGTGCTGCCGATTGCGTCGCTGACCAAGCTCATGACGGGCCTGCTGATCAGCGAGGCTGAGCTGCCCCTGGACGAGATGCTCACCATCACCCAGGCCGATGTGGATACCGAAAAGGGCAGCACGTCCCGCCTGCGTGTGGGCTCCACCCTGAGCCGCGGGGAGCTCATGCATCTGGCGCTGATGTCCAGTGAAAACCGTGCGGCGCACGCCTTGGGTCGGACCTATCCGGGTGGCCTGCAGGTGTTTGTCGAGATGATGAACGCCAAGGCGCAACTGTTGGGTATGCAAGACACGCAATATGTCGAGCCCACGGGGCTGTCCAGCAAGAACCGCTCCAGTGCCAGGGACCTGGCGGTGCTGGTGAACGTGGCGTCGGACGACCCGCTGTTGCGCGAATACTCCACCTCTCCTGCCTATCAGGTCGCTGTGGGGCGTCGCAAGCTCATGTTCAGCAATACCAATCGACTGGTCAAGAACCCGACCTGGGAGATCGGCCTGCAGAAGACAGGCTACATCTCCGAGGCCGGTCAGTGCCTGGTGATGCAAGCCAGAGTGGCGGGGCGCAACCTGATCATGGTGTTCCTGGATTCCGCTGGCAAGCTCAGTCGTCTGGGCGACGCCGAGCGCGTGCGCCGTTGGGTCGAGTCCATCCCCGCCCGGCCGGTCGTTCCGCTGACCGAGAACCACCTCGACGCGAAGTCGCCACTCTTCTTCTGAAGAAGCTGGCGGGCACCAGGCCCGCCTAGCGCTTTTCTGCCCCGGGCTGGTAGCCCAGCATGCGCGAAATCTCGCTGGCCACCGTTTCCAGCTTGGGAAGCCATTCCTTGTCGAGCCGGCCCGTGGGTGCGGAGATCGACAGGCCGGCAATCAGCTTGCCCTGATCGTCATGGATACCGGCAGCCATGCAGTGCACACCCAGTTCCAGTTCCTCGTCATCATGGGCGGTCCCGTACTGGCGTACCTTGGCCAATTCGCGTTCAAGCACGGGCAGTTGGGTGATGCTGTTCTTGGTGTGGCCGGCCAGACCCGTGCGGGTGGCGTATGCGCGGACACGCTGGGGATCGTCGGCCGCCAGGAAGAGCTTGCCCACCGAGGTGAGGTGTAGTGGCGCCCGTCCGCCGATGGCGCGCACCACCTGCATGCCCGAGCGCTCGCTGTAGGCGCGTTCGATGTAGACGATTTCGTCACCCTGGCGCATGCTCAGGTTCACCGGCTGCTGGATCAGGCGGTGCAGTTCGCGCATGGGGGTGATGGCTGCGTCGCGCACGTTGAGGCGAGCTTTGACCAGATTGCCCAGTTCAAGCAGACGCATGCCCAGGCGGTAGGTGCCAGGCTGCGGCCGGTCGACGTACCGGCCGGTGGCCAGGTCGTTGAGGATGCGGTGCGCCGTGGAGGGGTGCAGACCGGTCTTCTCGCTGATTTCCTTCAGGGAAATCGCTTCTTCACGCGAGGCCAGCACGTCCATCAGGGTGAACATGCGCTCGATCACCTGCACGGTGGGCGTGACGACGGCATCCGGGTCTTTTTTCTTCATCGGGTACGCTCCTGCAAACAAGCCCGATTTTACCTCGTGAAATCACTCTCTGGCCGGCGACATTTCGCCATCAGGGCCGACCGCCAGCCACTGGCCTTGCACCAGCCGCTCGTGCGGACCGAAGCGCGCCTTGTAATTCATTTTCGGGCTGTCCTCGATCCAGTAGCCGAGGTAGACATGCGGCAGCCCCAGCAGGCGCGCCTGTTCAATCTGCCAGAGCACGCTGTGGGTGCCATAACTGGCCTCGCGTCCAGGCTCGTAGAAGGTGTAGACCGCCGAGAGGCCGTCGTCCAGGACGTCGAGCACGGAAACCATGCGCAGCGGGCCGGGCGAGCCGTCACCCAGCGTTTCGCGGAACTCGACCAGGCGCGAATTGACCCGGCTCTGGAGCAGGAACTGGGTGTACTGGTCGATGCTGTCCTGGTCCATGCCACCGCCAGCGTGCCGCCCGTTCTGGTAGCGCAGATAGAGCTGGTAGTGCTCGGGCACAAAGCACAGGCGCGAGACGCGGGCCTGCAGGTTCCGATGCTGCTTCCAGGCGCGGCGCTGGCTGCGCGTAGGCTGGAAGTCCTGCACACGCACGCGCAGCGGTACGCAGGCCTGGCAGCCATCACAGTGCGGCCGATAGGTGAACATGCCACTGCGGCGAAACCCCTGGGAGACCAGTTCCGAGTAGGTGGAGTTGTTGATCAGGTGGCTGGGCGTGGCCACCTGGGAGCGTGCAAGACGGCCGCTCAGGTAGCTGCACGGGTACGGTGCCGTGGCATAGAACTGCAGACTCTGGAGGGGCAGGTCCTTGAGGTGCGTCACGTCGACTCCGCGGGGGACATCATCAGTTCACGCCAGTATAGGGGGTCGAACTGCCAGCGGGGGCCGGACTGCGCCTGCGCCGCCGCGATATGGCGCAAAAAATCCACACGCGGAATTTCATGGGCGCCCAGCGAGGCAAGGTGCTGGGTGTTTTGCTGGCAGTCGATCATGGTGATGCCCTGGTGGCGACAAAAGGCCACCAGGGCGGCCAGCGCGATCTTGGAGGCGTCGGTCATGCGGGCGAACATGGATTCACCGAACACTGCGCGGCCCAGGGCCATGCAATAGAGCCCGCCCACGAGCCGCCCGTTGATCCAGGTCTCCACGCTGTGGGCGTGGCCGGCGCGGTGCAGTTCGCCATAGGCCTGCACCATGGGCGGCACGATCCACGTGCCGTCCTGGCCTTCGCGCGGGCTGTTGGCGCAGGCGCCGATCACATCGTCAAAAGCGGAGTCGAAGCGGATTTCGCATCCGTCGGTCGAGATGAATTTCTGCAAGGTCTTGCGCAGTGAGCGATGCAGCCTGAACCGGCCCACCTCCAGCACCATGCGCGGGTCCGGGCTCCACCACAGGATGGGCTGCCCCGTGCTGAACCAGGGGAAGATGCCGTGCCCATAGGCCCGGCACAGGCTGTCGACATCCAGGCTGCCACCGGCAGCCAGCAGGCCGGGAGCCTCGGAGCCGGCCCCCCAGGCCTGGCTGGTGGCCGGGAACTCTTCGCCGGGTTCGAGCCAGGGCAGGGGAACGGAACGTGTGCGCATGGAGAAACTTTATCCCAAGGGCGTCGTGTCAGGTGGAATGGCAGAGGTGTGCCGGTAGAATACGCAGCTTGTCGGGGCGTAGCGCAGCCTGGTAGCGCATCTGCTTTGGGAGCAGAGGGTCGTACGTTCGAATCGTATCGCCCCGACCATCTTTCTGTCTGATCTCGATGAGATCCATCCTCACACACGTCACCTTCCTCTTGCTGCTGCTGTCGGGTCCGATGGCCATGGCCTGGACCCTGCAGGGCCAGGTGGTCGCCATCGTCAGCGCTGACACCATCCGAGTGCGCGATGAGCGCAAGGTCCAGCACACGGTGCGTCTGGCCGGGATCGATGCGCCGGAGAAGTTCCAGAAGCATGCCCAGCGCTCGGAGGATGCCTTGCGCGAGTTCGTGTTCCAGAAATACGTGACGGTGGACGTGCCCCGCCAGGGCGGCTCGCCGCGTCTGGGCAAGGTGGTCGTGGCCGGCCGTGATGTCAGCCTGGAGCTGCTTGCCGATGGCGCGGCCTGGTACGACCCATCCCGCGCGCAGGATCTGGTGGAGCAGGATCGCCAGGCCTATGCCGCCGCGCAGGCCGATGCCCGTGAGCGGCGTGCAGGACTCTGGCGTGACAGCAAGCCCATCCCGCCTTGGGAATACCGCGCAGGCCGCCGCAAATAGACTGGGCCCGGCCCGCATCGGCCCCCGGCGGAACCCCGCAGGGCCTCGTCAGATTTTCAGCGTCTCGACACGCGCCTGCGGTTGCAGCCAGCGCTGCACGGCGATCTGCAATTGATCCGTCGGGCCGGTGGTCAGCCAGCGCAAGGTGGGCTGACCCGTGTCGACGACTTGCCTTAGCACGCGGCGCGTCTGCCGCGCGACCGGGGCACCGCTGTCCATGAGGTCCACATCGGGTCCCAACAGGGACTGCAGGTTCTCCGCGATCAGCGGATAGTGGGTACAACCCAGCACCACGGTGTCGATCTGGCCTGCCTCGTGGCCGCAGGCGCCCAGGGCCTGTGTGTAGCGGCGGCCCAGGGACTCGATGCGTGCGCTGTCCTGATGCTCGATGGCGTCCGCGAGGCCGTCGCAGGCTTGCAGCATGAATTCGACCTCGCCTTGCAATGAGTCCAGCAGGGCCCGGAACTTGGCACTTTGCAGCGTGCTGCGCGTGGCCAGCACGCCTACGCGCCGGGTCCGGCTGCGTTGCACCGCAGGCTTGAGGGCGGGTTCCACCCCTACGATGGGGAGTTCGGGGTGTTGTTCGCGCAACAGGCTGATGGCTGCTGCCGTGGCGGTATTGCACGCCACGACCAGGGCCTGGATGTCATGGGCCTCGATCAGGTGGCGCGCAATGGCTTGCGAGCGCTCGATGACATGGTCCGGCTCGCGCTCCCCGTAGGGGGCGTGGCCGCTGTCGGCCAGGTAGACAAAGGGCTGGTGCGGCAACTCGGCGCGTAGCGCCTGCAGGACGCTCAAGCCCCCGATGCCGCTGTCGAAGACGCCGACCGGTCGCGTCACGCTGCTCAGGCGGTCGCGAGCGCGATGCCCTTGAACTCGCCGCTGGCGATGCGCTTGCTCCACTCGGCGGGGCCGGTGACGTGCGCGCTTGTACCGCCGGCGTCCACCGCCACGGTCACCGGCATATCGACCACGTCGAACTCGTAGATGGCCTCCATGCCCAGGTCCTCGAAGCCCACCACCTTGGCCGTCTTGATGGCCTTGCTGACCAGGTAGGCCGCACCGCCCACGGCCATCAGGTAGGCGCTCTTGTGCTGGCGGATCACCTCCACAGCCTCGGGGCCGCGCTCGGCCTTGCCGATCATGGCGATCAGGCCGGTCTGGCCCAGCATGGTCTCGGTGAACTTGTCCATGCGCGTGGCCGTGGTCGGGCCGGCCGGGCCCACGGCCTCACCCTTGACCGGGTCGACCGGGCCCACGTAATAGATGACGCGGTTGGTGAAGTCCACCGGCAGCTTCTCGCCACGGCCCAGCATGTCGGCGATGCGCTTGTGTGCGGCGTCGCGGCCGGTGAGCATCTTGCCGTTGAGCAGCAGGGTGTCGCCCGGTTTCCAGCTCGCTACTTCGTCCTTGGTGAGCTTGTCGAGGTCCACGCGCTTGCTCTTCTTCGTGTCAGGCGTCCAGTTCACATTGGGCCAGAGGTCCAGGCTGGGCGGATCCAGGTAGACCGGGCCCGAGCCGTCCATGACGAAGTGCGCATGGCGCGTCGCGGCGCAGTTGGGGATCATGGCCACGGGCTTGCTGGCGGCGTGGGTGGGGTACATGTTGATCTTCACGTCCAGCACCGTGGTCAGGCCGCCCAGGCCCTGGGCGCCGATGCCCAGCGCGTTGACCTTCTCGTACAGCTCCAGGCGCAACTCCTCTACCTGGGTGAGCTTTTCGCCTTTGGCGGCCTTGGCCTGCAACTCGTACATGTTGAGGTCTTCCATCAGGCTTTCCTTGGCCATCAGGACGGCTTTCTCGGCGGTGCCGCCGATGCCGATGCCCAGCATGCCCGGCGGGCACCAGCCCGCGCCCATGGTGGGCACGGTCTTGAGCACCCAGTCGACGATGGAGTCGCTGGGGTTCATCATGACCATCTTGCTCTTGTTCTCGGAACCACCGCCCTTGGCGGCCACGGTGACTTCGACCTTGTCGCCGGCCACAATCTCCGTGAAGATGACCGCGGGGGTGTTGTCCTTGGTGTTCTTGCGGGCGAACTGCGGGTCGGCCAGCACGCTGGCGCGCAGCGTGTTGTCCGGGTGGTTGTACGCGCGACGCACGCCTTCGTTGATGGCGTCTTCGAGGCTGCCGGTGAAACCCTCCCAGCGTACGTCCATGCCGACCTTGAGGAAGACGTTGACGATGCCGGTGTCCTGGCAGATCGGGCGGTGGCCCGTGGCGCTCATCTTGCTGTTGGTCAGGATCTGTGCGATCGCGTCCTTGGCCGCAGGGCTCTGTTCGCGCGCGTAGGCGCGGGCCAGGTGGGCAATGTAGTCGGCCGGGTGGTAGTAGCTGATGTACTGCAGGGCGGCGGCGACGGATTCGATCAGGTCGGCTTGCTTGATGTGCGTGGTCATGATGCGAAAACTCTGGGAGTGGGTCAGTGATGGTCTGCGGCCGAGGACGACATCAGCTTGTCGGTGTAGGCGATGGCGATGGCCGACAGCAGGAAGGTGATGTGGATGACTGTCTGGGCGATCAGCACCCGGTCGGTGTAGTTGTCGGCATTGATGAAGGTCTTGAGCAGGTGGATCGAGCTGATGCCGATGATGGCAGTGGCCAGCTTGACCTTGAGCACCGAGGCATTGACGTGGCTCAGCCATTCCGGCTGGTCGCGGTGGCCTTCCAGGTCCATGCGGCTGACGAAGGTCTCGTAGCCGCCGACGATGACCATGATCAGCAGGTTGGAGATCATGACCACGTCGATCAGCGCCAGCACCACCAGCATGATGACGGTCTCGTTCAGCGTGGTGATGGGCGCCGTGGTCTTGTAGCCGATGCTCGTGACCAGGGCCTGCAGGGCGGCCTGGCTGCCGAAGGCGGCCTCCACCAGATGCAGCAGTTCGAACAGGAAATGATAGACATAGACGCCCTGGGCGACGATCAGGCCGAGGTAAAGAGGCAACTGCAGCCAACGGCTGGAGAAAATCAGTGCGGGCAGGGGGCGCAGGGGGGAAGTCTTCGACGGTTCAGGGGTGGACATGGGGCGTTCTGCGGGTTTCTATGTAGAGCCATGATTTTAGGCGGCATTTCAAACCGTACCGGGATTCGGTACATTGCGAGATGGTGTCAAGTCAGTGACTTGTAAGGGCAAAACCCGACATTGCGGGGCGATCCAATTTCAACCAGAGGAAACAAACCATGAGTTCACCTTCGTCCGCCATCGAATCCGTCCTGGTCGAGAACCGTGTCTTTCCCCCGGCGGATGCGGTCGTCAGGGCGGCACGTATCTCCGGCATGGCGCAGTACCAGGCCATGTGTGACGCCTTCGACAAGGATTTCGAAGGCACGTGGGCCAGGCTGGCGCGCGAGAACCTCGTCTGGAACAAGCCCTTCACGCGTACCCTGGACCAGTCCCGGGCCCCGTTCTACAAGTGGTTCGACGACGGTGAGCTCAACGCCTCGGCCAACTGCCTGGACAAGCACATGGGCACGTCGACCGAGAACAAGACCGCCATCATTTTCGAGGCCGACGATGGCACGGTGACCAAGGTCACGTACAAGGAGCTGCTGGCCAGGGTGAGCCAGTTCGCCAATGCGCTCAAGGCCCAGGGTGTCAAGAAGGGCGATCGTGTCCTGGTCTACATGCCCATGACGATCGAGGGCGTGGTGGCCATGCAGGCCTGCGCGCGCATCGGCGCCACCCACTCGGTGGTGTTCGGTGGTTTCTCGGCCAAGTCGCTGCAGGAGCGCATCATCGACGCCGGCGCCGTGGCCGTGATCACGGCCAACTACCAGATGCGCGGCGGCAAGGAACTGCCGCTCAAGGCTATCGTGGACGAGGGTCTGGCCATGGGCGGCTGCGAGTCCATCAAGACCGTGCTGGTCTACCAGCGCACCGCGACGGCCTGCCCTATGGTGGCCGGCCGCGACAAGACCTTTGTCGAGGCGCTGGCCGGGCAGAGCACCGAATGCGCACCGACCTCCGTGGGCGCCGAGCACCCGCTCTTCATTCTCTACACCTCGGGCTCCACGGGCAAGCCCAAGGGCGTGCAGCACGCCACCGGCGGCTACCTGCTGTGGGCCCGGCTGACCATGGACTGGACTTTTGATCTGAGGCCGTCCGACGTCTTCTGGTGCACGGCCGACATCGGCTGGATCACGGGCCACACCTACGTGGCCTACGGCCCGCTGGCCGCAGGCGCGACGCAGATCGTCTTCGAAGGCGTGCCGACCTACCCGAACGCCGGCCGCTTCTGGCAGATGATCGAGAAGCACAAGTGCACGATCTTCTACACCGCCCCCACGGCGATCCGTTCGCTGATCAAGGCGGCCGAAGGCGATGAGAAAGTGCATCCGGCCCGTTCCAACCTGAGCAGCCTGCGCATTCTGGGCTCGGTGGGCGAGCCCATCAACCCGGAAGCCTGGATGTGGTACCACAAGCACGTGGGCGGCGAGCGTTGTCCCATCGTGGACACCTTCTGGCAGACCGAGACCGGGGGGCACATGATTACCCCGCTGCCGGGTGCCACGCCGCTGGTGCCGGGTTCCTGCACGCTGCCGCTGCCGGGTATTACCGCGGCCATCGTCGATGAAGCCGGCCATGACGTGCCCAATGGCTCGGGCGGCATCCTGGTGGTGAAGAAGCCCTGGCCGTCCATGATCCGCACCATCTGGGGCGACCCCGAGCGCTTCAAGAAGAGCTACTTTCCCGAGGAACTCAAGGGCTATTACCTGGCCGGAGATGGCGCGGTGCGCAGCGCAGACCGCGGCTACTTCCGCATCACCGGCCGCATCGACGATGTGCTCAACGTCAGCGGTCACCGCATGGGCACGATGGAGATCGAGTCGGCCCTGGTGTCCAAGACCGACCTGGTGGCCGAGGCTGCCGTGGTGGGCCGTCCCGACGATCTGACCGGCGAAGCCATCTGCGCTTTCGTGGTGCTCAAGCGTTCCCGTCCGACCGGCGAGGAAGCCAAGCAGATCGCCAAGGAACTGCGCGACTGGGTGGCCAAGGAAATCGGCCCGATCGCGAAACCGAAGGACATCCGCTTCGGCGACAACCTGCCCAAGACCCGCAGCGGCAAGATCATGCGCCGCCTGCTGCGCTCCATCGCCAAGGGCGAGGCCATCACCTCGGACACTTCAACGTTGGAAAACCCCGCAATTCTCGATCAATTGTCGCAGAACAACTGATCGAGAAAGCGCCGAGAGGCGCCAAGCGCGCAGCGCTGTTGCGGGGTTGGACGGCACTCATACCGACACAGCCGATGTGATGTGCCGGCAAAACCGGCCATCCTGGATCAGTTGTCGCAGAACAACTGATCTGACGTCCCGGCGCCGCCCAGCGCCGGGTTCCCAAACAAAAAAGCCCGCGTGAGCGGGCTTTTTCATGCCTGGCGACCGGTTTACTTGGTCGCCAGGACCCAGGCCGCCAACTTCTTGGACTCGGCCTCGTTGACCTGCGGGTTGGCCGGCATGGGCACGGGGCCCCAGGCGCCAGAGCCACCCTTGATGATCTTGGCGGCGAGTTTGTCGGCGGCAGTTTTGTCGGCGGCATACTTCTTGGCGACGTCCTTGAACGCCGGGCCGACCAGCTTCTTGTCGACGGCATGGCAGGCCATGCAGTTCTTGGAAGTGGCCAGGGCTTGATCGGCCAGCGCGGGAGCGCTGATGGCGGTAGCGGCAAACAGGATGAACAGGGCGCGTTTCATTGATTTCCTCTAGGCTGGGGTTAATACATAATCAATGAACGCAATTGTAAGGGCTGCAGTTGACCCGCGTGGTGGGCCTGCAGCACAAAGACTGAGGGCCGCACATGTATTTGCTGGGACTGGGCATCATTCTTCTGTTGATGAAATACCTTGATATCGATCCGGTCGTGGGCTGGAGCTGGTGGATCGTGCTGGCGCCTTTTGGCCTGGCGGTGGCCTGGTGGTCCTGGGCCGATGCCAGTGGCTACACGCGGCGCAAGGCCATGGAGCGTGAGGACAAACGGCGTCTGGATCGCATCAACAAGCAGCGTGACGCCATGGGCCTGAAACGCAAACGCTGAGCCTGCGACGGCGGTCCAAAAAAAAGCCCCGGGATTCCCGGGGCTTTTTCTTTGCGACGGGGCTCAGTAGTTGTCCAGCACCGCACCCTTGCTGGCCGAGCAGGCGTTGAAGGCGAACTTGGCCTGCACGCCGCGGGTGTAGCGCGGCTGCGGGGGCGTCCAGCCTTCGCGGCGCTTGGCGAGTTCAGCGGCCGGTACGTTGAGTTCCAGCTTGAGTTCATGGGCGTCAATGGTGATGCTGTCGCCTTCCTTGACGAAAGCGATGGTGCCGCCGGCCGCCGCTTCCGGCGCCACGTGGCCGACCACCATGCCCCAGGTGCCGCCCGAGAAACGGCCATCGGTGATCAGGCCCACGCTCTCGCCCAGGCCGGCGCCGATCAGGGCGCCGGTGGGGGCCAGCATTTCGGGCATGCCGGGGCCGCCCTTGGGGCCCAGGTAGCGCAGCACCATCACATCGCCGGCCTTGATCTTGCCGTCCAGGATGGCCTTGAGGGCCGACTGCTCATCGTCGAACACGCGCGCCGGGCCGGTGATGACCGGGTTCTTCAGGCCGGTGATCTTGGCGACCGCGCCCTCGGGCGAGAGGTTGCCCTTGAGGATGGCCAGGTGGCCTTCTTCGTACATGGGTTTGCTGATGGGGCGGATCACGTCCTGGTCGGCGCGGGGCTGGTCTGGTACATCCTTGAGCACCTCGGCAATGGTCTGGCCGGTGATGGTGATGCAGTCGCCGTGCAGCAGGCCGGCGTTCAGCAAGACCTTCATGACCTGGGGAATGCCGCCGGCCTTGTGCAGGTCCACCGCCAGGTACTTGCCGCTGGGTTTGAGGTCGCACAGCACAGGCGTCTTCTTGCGCACACGCTCGAAGTCATCGATGGTCCACTCCACGTCGGCCGCGTGGGCGATGGCCAGGAAGTGCAGCACGGCGTTGGTCGAGCCGCCTGTGGCCATGATGACGGCCACGGCGTTCTCGATGGACTTGCGCGTCACGATGTCGCGCGGCTTGAGGTCCTTCTTGATGGCCTCGATCAGAACCTTGGCCGATTCCTTGGCCGAGTTCTGCTTCTCGTCGTGCGGGTTGGCCATGGTGGAGGAGTAGGGCAGGGACATGCCCAGGGCCTCGAAGGCGCTGGACATGGTGTTGGCCGTGTACATGCCGCCGCAGGAGCCGGTGCCGGGAATGGCGCGCATCTCGATCTCGCGCAGATCGGCATCGCTCATGTTGCCGGCGGCGTTCTGGCCGACGGCCTCGAACACGCTGACGATGTTCAGGTCCTGGCCCTTGTAGTGGCCGGGCAGGATGGTGCCGCCGTAGACGTAGATGGCCGGCACGTTGGCGCGCAGCATGCCCATCATGCCGCCGGGCATGTTCTTGTCGCAGCCGCCGACCACCAGCACGCCGTCCATCCACTGGCCCTGCACGCAGGTTTCGATGCAGTCGGAAATCACTTCACGCGAGACCAGGGAGTACTTCATGCCCTCGGTGCCCATGGCCATGCCATCGGAAATGGTGGGGGTGCCGAAGACCTGGGCGTTGCCGCCGGCTTCCTCGATGCCGGCGATGGCGGCGTCGGCCAGCTTCTGCAGGCCGGAGTTGCACGGCGTGATAGTGCTGTGGCCGTTGGCCACGCCGACCATGGGTTTCTTGAAATCGCTTTCCTCGTAGCCCATGGCGTAGTACATGGAGCGGTTGGGGGCGCGGGACTTGCCTTCAGTGATGTTGGCCGAGCGGCGGTTGATCTGGATGACTTTGGTGGCCATGGTGGGTGTGCGGCAGGGGAGCCGGAAAATCAATGCAAACCGTGAGTGTAAGCCGTGGCTGGCCCGGCTTGGGCTGCGGCACAATGGCGCCCATGCTGATACACCCCGCGATCGATCCGGTGGCCTTGCGCCTGGGGCCCCTGGCCATCCACTGGTACGGCATCACCTATCTGGTGGCCTTTGCCCTTTTCATGTTCCTGGGCCTGCGCCGCTTGCGACACGAGCCTTATGCCTCGGCCCGGGGGGAGGCAGCCTGGAGCCGGCGCGATGTCGAGGACGTGCTGTTCTACGGTGTGATCGGCGTGGTCATCGGCGGTAGGCTGGGATATTGCCTGTTCTACAAGCCGGCCTATTACCTGAGCCACCCGCTGGAGATTTTTGCGCTCTGGCAGGGCGGCATGAGCTTTCACGGTGGCATGTTGGGGGTGGTGGTTGCCATGTTGTGGTTTGCGCATGCCCGCCACAAGCACTGGCTGCAGGTTGCCGATTTTGTGGCGCCCTGCGTGCCCACGGGCCTGGCTGCCGGGCGCATCGGCAACTTCATCAACGGCGAACTCTGGGGGCGCGTGGCGGACCCTTCACTGCCCTGGGGCATGGTGTTTCGTGGTGCGGGTGATGCGCCGCGTCATCCCTCCCAGATCTACCAGTTCCTGCTCGAAGGCCTGCTGCTGTTCGTTCTGCTCTGGCTCTATGCCCGCAAGCCGCGCCGCACCGGCCAGGTGGCAGCGGCTTTTCTGGCGGGCTACGGCGTGCTGCGCTTCATTGCCGAATATTTCCGTGAACCCGACGACTACCTCGGCCTGCTGGCCCTGAACCTGAGCATGGGGCAGTGGCTGTGCTTGCCCATGATCGTTGTAGGGGCAGGTGTCTGGTGGTGGGCGGGCCGCCAGCCGCGGCGATCCTGAGCCGGGCGTTTTCCTGACCGGGCGCGCGTTTTTGTGGCGCGCATGAGACTCAGGGTTATTCCGTGGTTTGTAATTATGCGTAATTACGTAAAATTACGGCCATGGTCCTGTGGTCCCCGAGCCCGGTTCTCGGCGTCCACAGGGGTTCGCACTTCCCAGCAGGTCTGCCCATGCGTGTTGTCCACAACTCCTTGCACGAACAGGTCGCAGACACCCTGCGGCAGGAGATCTTCAATGGCACCCTGGCGGCAGGCAGCTTCGTGGACGAGGCCGACCTGTGCGTGCGTCTGGAGATTTCCCGTACACCCTTGCGGGAAGCGCTCAAGGTCTTGACGGCCGAGGGGCTGGTACGACATGAGCCGCGGCGCGGCTGTTTCGTGAACGAGGTCACCGAGCAGGATCTCGACGAAATCTTTCCCGTGATCGCCTTGTTGGAGGGGCGTTGCGCACATGAGGCGGCCTTGCACGCCAGCGATGCCGACCTGGTCGCGCTGGAGGCCTTGCACGACAGACTGCAGAAGGCGGCACGCAACAAGCGCATCGTCGATTACTACGAAGCCAATTTCGCCATCCACGAGGCCATCATCACGCTGGCCAACAACCGCTGGCTGGCCCAGGTCATTGGCGATCTGCGCAAGATCCTCAAGCTGGCCCGGCTGCAGCAGTTGCATGCGCCGGGGCGGCTGGAACAGAGCCTCAGCGAGCACCTGGCCGTGTTCGCAGCGCTCAAGGCGCGCGATGGCGAGGGCGCGGAGGCGGCGATGCGCACGCATCTGACGCGCCAGCGCGAAGCCCTGCGCGAATTGGCCCGTCATCAAAAAAGCCGGAGACTGGCATGAACGCAACGAGCTGGATCAGCCGCAACGTCTCGCGACTCTTCCCCATCGACCGCAAGGGCCTGCTGGCCAGCGATGTCGCCGGACTCGCACAGGCCGCGCGTGGACCCGCCCAGGGCGGAACGGCGGGCCCGGGCGCTGAACGGCCCACGCGTGAGCGCCTGGCGGCCAGCCGGCGGCACAAGGAAGAGGCGATGTCGCCGCGCATGCTGAGACTCGTGCTCGAGGAGTTGAAGGCCACCATCGACCCGCGCATCAGCGAGGTCGAGGGCGGGCGGCGTGCCCAGATCCTGATCGAACGCTATGCAGGCGCCACCGTCGCCCGGCGGCGCGACATGTGGCTGCTGATGAGCGAGATGTTCACGGCCGATGCCGAAAAGGTCAAAAGCGCCCAGGCCAAGTTTGCAGCCGCGGTGGGCACGCCCGATGAAGCGGCTGCCGAGGTGCAGTACCGCCGGGCGACGGTTTCGCCGCGCCGGCGCCTGCTGCAGCGTTTCAGCGTGCTGCCCGAGGGCATCCGTTTCCTGGTGGACCTGCGGGCCGAGATGCAGCCTTTCCTGAAGAAGGACAAGCGGCTGCAGGCGCTGGACGTGGAGATGGAGTACATGTTCTCCACCTGGTTCGATGTCGGTTTTCTGGAGTTGCAGCGCATCAGCTGGGACTCGCCGGCCTCGCTGGTCGAAAAGCTGATCAAGTACGAGGCCGTGCATGACATTCGCAGCTGGGACGATGTCAAGAACCGGCTGGACTCGGACCGCCGTTGCTATGGATTTTTCCATCCACGCCTGCCGGGCGAGCCACTCATCTTCGTCGAGGTCGCGCTGATCGACCATATGGCCGACAGCATCACGCCCCTGCTCGATGAGCAGGCTGCGGCGTCCGATCTGGGCAAGGCGACGACGGCCATCTTCTATTCCATCAGCAACACCCAGTCCGGGCTGCGCGGCGTGAGCTTTGGTGACTCGCTGATCAAGCGGGTGGTGGAGACGCTGGGTGCCGAATTCCCCCGGCTCAGGCATTTCGCCACCCTCTCGCCGATTCCCGGCTTGCGTGCCTGGCTGACGCGGAACGCCGACCGCATGCTGGTCCTCACGCCCGAAAAAGAACGGGCTGAACTGGGGCGGGTCGTGGGCTTCGAGCCGCCTGCCGCGGCGCACCTGCTGCTGGCCCTGGACAGGGTCGAGTCGCTGGATCCGAAGTCCGCGCTCTCGCGCTGGCTGCTGCACTGCGCCGCCCACTATCTGGCACGCGAGCTGGTCGAGGGCAAGCCCGCCGATCCGGTGGCGCGTTTCCACCTGGGCAATGGGGCCCGTGTCGAGCGGCTGAACTGGATGGGTGACCCGTCGCCCAAGGGCCTCAAGCAGTCGTTTGGCCTGATGGTCAACTACCTCTACGATCTCAAGCGTCTGGACCGTCAGCGAGCCCAGCTGGCAGAGGGCAAAATAGCTGCTGCGGCCTCGATTGAGGATCTTCAGTTCTGAGCCAGGCTCGCTTACAAATAACCAAAGGAGACAAGCATGACAACCTCATTTCCCTTCCGCGGCACCCGACGCGACATCCTGCGCCTGGCTGCGGCCGGCCTGGCCGCCGGGCCCCTGTTGGGGCAGGCGCAGTCCGGCTGGCCGACCAAGCCGGTCACCATGATCGTGCCTTTTCCTGCGGGCGGCGGCACCGATGCCTTTGCCCGTCCCCTGTCGGCATCGTTTTCCCGCTTGACTGGCAAGCAGCTCATCATCGATAACCGCGGTGGCGCCGGTGGCACGCTGGGCGCGAGCATCGCGGCCAAGGCCCAGCCGGATGGCTACACCCTCTTCATGGGGGCGGTGCACCACACCATTGCACCCTCGATGTACCCCAAGCTCGATTACGACATCGAGAAGGATTTTGTGCCGCTGGCGTTGGTGGCCACGGTGCCGCAGGTCCTGGTGGTCAACCCCAAGAAGGTCACCGAAAGTGATTTCAAGTCCTTCCTGGAGATGCTGCGCAAGAATCCGGGTCGTCTGAACTACGGCTCGGCCGGCAGCGGCACTTCGCACCACCTCGCGGGGGAGCTGTTCAAGCAGCAGACCAATACCTTCATCACCCACATCCCCTACCGCGGTGCCGGTCCGGCCCTGCAGGACCTGATTGCCGGCAACGTGGACATGATGTTCGACGGCCTGGGTTCCTCGGCTGCCCACATCAAGGGCGGCCGCATCAAGGCCCTCATGGTGGCCGGATCCAAGCGCAATGCCGCGTTTCCCGACGTGCCCTGTGCGGCTGAGCTGGGCCTGCCCGAGTACACGGTACAGACCTGGTACGGCATCTGGGCGCCCAAAGGCACGCCCGTCGAGGTGCAGGCCCGTGCCGTGGACGAGATCCGCAAGGCCGGCAACACCCCCGAGGCCAAGGCCGTCTGGGCCAACCAGGGTGCCGAATTCAGCAGCATGTCGCCGCAGCAGTTCGGCCAGTTCGTCAGCGCGGAAGTCAAGCGCTGGACGCAGGTGGTCAAGCTCTCGGGCGCCAAGCTCGATTGACGGTTTGCCCGGACCCTGTGAACGTCTGATGGAGCAGCCTCGACCATGAGCGGCCGTATCCAGCTGCAGCGGCAGGACGCGCTGGCCATGGTCACGCTCAGCCATCCTGGCAAGTTCAATGCCATGTCGTGCGCGATGTGGCGCGAACTGCGCGCCGTGTTCGTTGCCCTGAAGCGCGATGCCGCCTTGCGTTGCATCGTGCTGCGCGGCGAGGGGGGGCATTTCTGTGCCGGCGGGGACATTTCCGAGTATCCCGACTTTCGCTTCAGCGAAGCCGGCCTGCGTGACTTTCACGAGAACGATGTCTGGGGCGGGCTGCAGGCCGTGCTCGATTGCGATGTGCCGGTGGTGGCCCAGATCGACGGCAATTGCATGGGCGCGGGCGTCGAGATTGCCTGCTGTTGCGACATACGCATCGCCGCCGATACGTCGCGCTTCGGTGCGCCCATCGGCCGGCTCGGGTTTCCCATGGCCCCGCGTGAAGCCGCACTGGTCCTGCGCGAGGCCGGGGCGTCAACGGCCCGCGAGATGCTGCTGGAGGCCGCCGTGCTGACGGCGCAGCAGATGCTGGCACGTGGTTTTGTGCAGCGCGTTGTTTCCGAAGGGGCGATGGCCGGTGAGATCGCCAGCACCACGCAGCGCATCGTGGCACTGGCCCCGCAGGCTGCCCGCCTGAACAAGCAGACCCTGCGCACCCTGCAGTCCGGCGCACCCGACGTACTGCCAGCCTTGCTGGCGCGAGCCTACGACTACGCCGCCAGCCCCGAACACCGTGAAGGCATCACCGCCTTTCTGGCCAAGCGAGCCGCCGAATTTTCCGTTCCGATTCCCTGACTTTTGTGAACCGCACCATGTCCCGACCCAACGCCAATCTGTTTTCCGCACTGCGTGCAGCCTTTCCCACGCAGCTCGATGCCGTGGCCATCGAAACCGACAACGGCCTGAGCTATTCCTGGCGCGACCTGGAGCGCGCCACGGCCATGCTGGCCAATCTGCTGCAGTCGCTGAACCTGCCCGAAGGGGCTCGTGTGGCGGTGCAGGTGGAGAAGTCGGTCGAAGCCATGATGCTTTATCTGGCGACGCTGCGCGCGGGTTACGTCTTCCTGCCGCTGAACACGGCCTACCAGAGTGCCGAGATCGAATACTTCATCGGCAACGCCGAGCCCGCCGTGGTGGTCTGCAGCAGCAAGAATTTCGGCTGGGTCAGCAAGCTGGCCTTCAAGGCCGGCACGCAGCATGTCTACACCCTGGACGACAACCGCAGCGGCTCCTTGCTGGAGCGGGCCGCGCACTGCTCAGACCGCCACGTACCGGTCGAGCGCCAGCCCGATGACCTGGCCGCCATCCTCTACACCAGTGGCACCACCGGCCGCAGCAAGGGTGCCATGCTGACGCATGGCAACCTGCTGAGCAATGCCCAGGTGCTGAAGGACTATTGGGGCTGGAAACCCGGTGACGTGCTCATCCATGCGTTGCCTATCTTCCACGTGCATGGCCTGTTCGTGGCCCTGCATGGCGCACTGCTCAACGGCAGCAGGATGTTCTGGTTGGCGAAGTTCGATCCGAAACGCGTGCTCGAGAAGATGCCCGAGGCCACGGTATTCATGGGCGTGCCCACGCTCTACGTGCGCCTGCTGGCCGAGCCTGGCTTGACCCGTGAGGTCGTGCGCAACATGCGCCTGTTCATCGCCGGTTCTGCGCCGCTGCTGATCGAGACCTTCGCCGCCTGGCAGCAGCGCACCGGTCACACCATCCTGGAGCGCTACGGCATGAGCGAGACCATCATGCTGACGTCCAACCCCTACCTCGCCGCCCAGGGCGAGCGCCGCGGCGGCACGGTCGGTTTTCCCCTCCCGGGTGTGAGCCTGCGCGTCTGCGACGAGGCTGGCCGGCCCCTGCCGGTGGGCGAGATCGGTGGCATCCAGGTCAAGGGCCCGAACGTGTTCAAGGGCTACTGGCGCATGCCCGAGAAGACGAAAGAAGAATTCACCGAAGACGGCTACTTCCGGACCGGCGACGTGGGCAAGATTGATGAGCGCGGTTACGTGAGCATCGTCGGCCGCAGCAAGGACCTGATCATCAGCGGCGGCTACAACGTCTATCCGGCCGAGATCGAGGGTTACATCAACGAGCTGCCCGGCGTCGCCGAGAGCGCGCTGGTGGGCGTGCCGCACCCGGATTTCGGTGAGGTCGGGGTGGCGGTGGTGGTGCGCAAGGCGGGGGCGGCCGTCGATGGGGAACAGGTCATCACCGTGCTCAAGTCCAGGCTGGCCAACTTCAAGATTCCCAAGAAATGCTACGTGGTGGATGACCTGCCGCGCAACACCATGGGCAAGGTGCAGAAGAACCTGCTGCGCGACCAGTACAGGCAGTTGTTCGCCTGATCCCGGCCTGGGCCGGAAAACAAGAACGCCGGCATCGCCGGCGTTCTTGTTGGCAAGATCCGGTCTCTCAGCGGAAGCGGTATTTCACCTGGACGCCGAGCTCGCGTGTGATGTTGTGCGGCTCGTAGCCGGTGTAGACCAGGCCGGGTGCGGTATAGACCCCGGTGTCCGAGTCGGCAATGTTCCAGTAGTGATAGAAGACGCCAGCAGACCAGCTTTCAGCCTCATAGGCCAGGCTCAGGCGCAGTCCGTGGCCGTTGCGCTGCTGGTTGTTCAGGTCCCTGTCATAGCCTCCTGAGGATACGTCCGTCAGGTAGGAGCGCTGCATGCCCTGGAGCAGGTAGTCGTACTCGAAGGTGGTGGCGAAACGTGCCTCGGGGCCCATCCGGAAGCGGTGCGTCACGCCCAGGGGAATATAGATGTAGTTGCTGGTGCGCCGGTAGCCTGCCGCGCCGGTGGTGGTGTAGCCGCGCAGGTCGCTGTTGAGGTAACGGTAACCCAGGCCCGTATAAGGCGACAGCACCTGACTGCCGACGTCGAAGTCCCTGCCGAAGGTGGCGCGTCCATCGACGTAGCTGTCGGGGTTGGCGCTTTTGTCACCCGTGCTGGCACTGGTGTAGTCGGTATTGCCGCTGGCAAAACGGAGATCGCCGCCCCAGTACCAGTTGTCACCGGTGGCTTGCGTGAAGCTGCCCGTGAGGCCGAGTTTCTTGCCTTCCAGCGACATGAGGAAACTGCCGTTGCGGTCTTCCTCGTATCTGTAGCTGGAGACCTGGATGCCGATCTCTGCGCCCGTGGTGGTCTGCAGTGGCAGGCCCTGTGCGGAGGCCGCGGTGCTGAGGCTGGCCAGCATGGCCAGGCTGATCATGACGAAGGTTTTCAATTGTTTGCTCCCTGATGTGGACAGTAGGGCCCGGCCATGCCCGCGGCATGCCATTTGTGGGCCGGTCTACTGGCCAAAGCGGTACCTGATCTGGATGCCCAGCTCGCGGCTGATATTGTGTGCCTCGGTCGCGGAAAAGACCGTGGTCGCGTTGGCGTAGGTCCCGACTTCGGACTCTTCGATGTTCCAGTAGTGGAAGAACACGCTGGTTGACCAGCGTGCGGTTTCGTAGGCCAGGCTCAGACGCGCACCCCTGCCTTTTTTCTGCGTCACGCTCAGGTCGCTGGTGTAACCGACAATGTCGGTGTAAAGCGTCTTCTGCGTTCCCTGCAGCAGGTGGTCGTATTCCAGCGTGGTGGCCAGGCGCGCATCGCTGCCCAGGCTGTAGCGGTGGATCACGCCGATTGGCAGGTACACCAGGTTGCCACTGCGTGTGGGCGAGATATAGCCGGCATTCGTGTAGCCCTTGAGGTAGCTGAGAACGGTGCGGTAGCCCAGGCCGGCGTAGGGGGCGAGCACTTGCTGGCCCGCGGTGAAGTCGCGCCCCAGGGTCAGGCGGAATTCCGTGAGGGTTTCGGCGTTGCCGCTGTTGCTGCCGCGCGCGGCGCTGGAAAAAGTGGTCACGCCTGTTGCCATACGCGCTTCGCCACCCCAGTGCCAGTCGTCTTCCAGTACCTGGACGATGCTGCCGACCAGACCGATCTTCTTGCTGTCCAGCCACATGTCGAAGGCGCCATCGCGATCGGCGTCAAAGGTATGGCCGAAGACCTGGATGCCGACATCCCCGCCCGTGACAGTCTTGAGGGGCAGGTCTTGGGCTTGCACCAGTGCGGGTAGCGCGGCCAGCGCGAGCAGCCAGGGGGCTGTCCATTTCAGCATCGGGGATCCTCCTTGAAATTAGTTATGGATGGCATCAATGACCACCTAAAAATCCTATCAGATGGGGGAGCAATTCTTGGGTGGCGTAGACAAGAAACAACAAGGCCTGGAGCACAGAGGTGCTCCAGGCCTGCAGAAACTCGGGTTACGAACCCGGGGGGCGTCAGCGCAGCACGAGCACCGGGATGTGCGAGTGGGTCAGCACCTGCTGGGTCTCACTGCCCAGCAGCAGGCGCTTGATGCCCTTGCGGCCATGGGAGGCCATGACGATGAGGTCGCACTTGTGCTTCTTGGCGGTGGCGATGATGGCCTCGCTGACCAGATCGGACTTGGCGATGACGGCCTTGACCGTGAGGCCCTTGGCGGCGGACGACTTGGCGACGGTGTCCACGATGGCCTGGCCATGCGCGGCCCATTGCTTTTCAATCTTGTTGATGTCGTTCAAGGGCAGGGCCAGGCCGCCTTCGAAATAGCTTTGCGGATAACGCGGCACCACCTTGAGGGCGACCACTTCGGCGCCGCTGAGCCTGGCCAGAGCGAGGGCGCTGCTCACGGCCTTCTTGGACAGGGTGCTGCCATCGGTGGCGACGAGGATGCGTTGGTACATGGTTCGATCTCCTTGGGTTGTTCGAGCGGCTCTAGATTACTCCACCGGGTTCTGTTATGGTCTTGATCCATATCAAGCTGGAGTCGGGTGCTGCCAGCTACGCTTGACCACCATGCAATCTGCCAGTCTTGCCGTGTCTGCGCAACTCCTGTCGGTATCTGGAGAACGCCAGACTGTGCCCGGTGCGGGGCCGTCCCAGCCCGTGCCACCGGCCGAGGCAGGGCAACTGCTCGACGATCCGGCCGCCTGGACGGCCTTCAGCCGCCCCTTGGACGAGCGGCCGGGCTGCTGGGAATCCCATCTGATCATCGAGGGCATGCACTGTGCGGCCTGTGCGCTGACGGTCGAGGAGGCCCTGCGCAGCGTGCCGGGCGTGAGCGTCGCCAGTGTCAGTGCGGGCAGCCGGCGCGCACGCGTGCTCTGGCAGGCCGATGCCGTGCTCCCCTCGGGCTGGATGGACGCGGTGCGCCGGGCCGGCTACCGCGCCGTGCCGGCCAACGACGCGTTTGCCAGCGAGCGCCGGCGACAGGAGACCCGCAAGGCCCTGTGGCGCTGGGCGGTGGCGGGTTTCTGCATGATGCAGGTCATGATGTATGCGTGGCCGGCCTATGTGGCCGAGCCCGGCGACCTGACGGCCGAGATGGAGCAGCTGCTGCGCTGGGCGTCCTGGGTGCTGACGCTGCCGGTGATGCTGTTTTCCTGTGGCCCCTTCTTCTCCGCAGCCCTGCGCGACATCCTGCAGCGGCGCATCAGCATGGACCTGCCGGTGGCCCTGGGCATGGGCATCACCTTCGTGGTCAGTACGGCCGGCACCTTCGAGCCGCAGGGCATCTTCGGGCGCGAGGTCTATTTCGATTCGCTGACCATGTTCGTTTTTTTCCTGCTGACCGGACGCTGGTTCGAGCAGCGGCTGCGCGAGCGCACTGCCGGCGCGCTGGATGCCCTGATGAACCGGCTGCCCGACAGCGTGCTGCGCCGCCGTAGCGACGGCGAGTTCGAACGTGTCGCGGTGCGGCGCATCTTGCCCGGTGATGTCCTGCGGGTGCTACCGGGCGAGGCTTTCCCGGCCGACGGCACGGTGATCGAGGGCGCCACGCTGGCCGACGAGGCCCTGCTCACGGGCGAGTCCCGTCCGCTGGCGCGGGGTTTGGGCGCAACCGTGATTGCCGGCAGCCACAACCTGACGGCGGCCGTGCTCGTGCGCGTGGAGCGCATCGGGGCCGACACGCGTTTCGCCCAGATCGTGGCGCTCATGGAGCAAGCCGCCACCAGCCGGCCGCAACTGGCGCAGCTGGTCGACCGCATGGCACGGCCTTTCCTGGTGGGTGTGCTGCTGGCGGCGGGTGGTGCGGCCGCCTTCTGGTGGTCGCACGATCCCGGCCATGCGCTGATGGTGGCGGTGGCCGTGCTGGTGGTGACCTGCCCCTGCGCGCTCTCGCTGGCCACGCCGGCGGCCATGCTGGCCGCCGCCGGTACGCTGGCGCGGCAGGGTGTGCTGGTACGTCGCCTGGGGGCGCTGGAGGCGCTGGCCGAGGCAGACATGGTGGTGTTCGACAAGACCGGCACGCTCACGCGCGATGCCATGGTGCTGCAGTCGGTGCAGACCCGCGAGGGGGTGGACCGCGCGCAGGCACTGGGCATGGCCATGGCGCTGGCGCAGCAGTCCTTGCATCCCGTTTCACGGGCGCTGGTCGCGGCCGGGCAGCGCGAAGCTGTGTTGGCCTGGCGGTCCGAGCAGGTGCATGAGGCTTCGGGGCAGGGTTTGCGGGGGCTGGTCAGCCCGCTGCCGGGGCAGGGGGGTGTGACCCAGGAGCTGCGCCTGGGGTCCCAGGCGCATTGTGGTGTCAGTGTTGCCGCACCGGCGGGCCCGCATGCGGTCCTGAGTGATGCGCAGGGCTGGCTCGCCATCTTCGAGCTGGGTGAAGACATCCGTCCTGATGCGGCAGGCACCGTGGCCGCGCTGCAGGCCCAGGGGATTGAAGTGCGCATCCTCTCGGGTGATGCGGCGCCTGCCGTGGCCCGCGTGGCGGACCGGCTGGGCATACGCGGGGCGCGAGGCGCTTGCACGCCGCAGGACAAGCTGGTCTTTCTCCGGGCCGCCCAGCAGCAGGGGCGCAAGGTGGTGGTAGTGGGCGACGGCTTGAATGACGGCCCGGCGCTGGCCGGTGCCCATGTCTCGTTTGCCTTCGGCCAGGCCGTCCCTCTGGCGCAGGCCCAGTCCGATTTCGTGGTGCTGGGTGAAGAGCTGGCCAGTGTGGGCAGGGCGCTGGCGCTGGCACGCCGCACCCTGCGCATCGTGCGCCAGAACCTGGCCTGGGCCGTTGTCTACAACGCGGCCTGCGTGCCGCTGGCCGTGGTCGGCTGGCTGCCGGCCTGGCTGGCCGGTCTGGGCATGGCAGCCAGTTCGCTGCTGGTGGTGCTCAATGCACTGCGGCTGGTCGTTGACGCAAGTCACAAGGAAGTCATCTGATGGACATACTTTATCTGCTCATCCCCTTGTCGGTCGCCCTGGTGTTTTTCATCCTGGGCGGGCTGTGGTGGGCGATCGAGCGTGGCCAGTTCGAGGACATCGAGGCCGAAGGCGAGCGAATTCTGAGGGATTCCTGAACGCTTTGATATTCGTCAAACCCCTGGCAGGGTTAAAAGCGCAGACTTCATAGGGTTAATCAAGAAGAGAGGTGCACATGGCATTTTCAAACCAACAAGCGACGGTCTATAACGATAGCGTTGTCAGACAGTTCGCCATCATGACGGTGGTCTGGGGTGTGGTCGGCATGCTGGTCGGCGTCATCATTGCCGCCCAGCTGACCTGGCCTGAACTCAATTTCGGCATCTCCTGGCTGAGCTACGGTCGCTTGCGGCCCTTGCACACCAATGCGGTGATCTTCGCCTTTGGCGGTTGCGGCCTGTTCGCAGCGGCCTATTACGTGGTGCAGCGAACCTGCCAGGTGCGGCTGTTCGGCGAGAAGCTGGCGGCCTTCACCTTCTGGGGCTGGCAGTTGGTCATCGTGCTGGCCGCCATCTCCCTGCCGCTGGGTTATACCCAGGGCAAGGAATACGCCGAACTGGAGTGGCCGATTGACATCCTGATCACCCTGGTCTGGGTGGCCTTTGCCGTTGTCTTCTTTGGTACCGTCGGCACCCGCAAGGTGCGCCACATCTACGTGGCCAACTGGTTCTTCGGCGCCTTCATCCTCGCCGTGGCACTGCTGCACCTGGTCAACAGCGCCGCCATTCCCGCCGGTTTCATGAAGTCCTACTCGGCCTACGCCGGTGTGCAGGACGCCATGGTCCAGTGGTGGTACGGCCACAATGCCGTGGGCTTCTTCCTCACCGCCGGCTTCCTGGGCATGATGTATTACTTCATTCCGAAGCAGGCCGAGCGCCCGGTGTACAGCTATCGCCTGTCCATCGTGCACTTCTGGGCCCTGATCTTCACCTACATGTGGGCCGGCCCGCACCACCTGCACTACACCGCACTGCCGGACTGGACCCAGTCGGTGGGCATGGTGTTCTCCCTCATCCTGCTGGCTCCGAGCTGGGGCGGCATGATCAACGGCATCATGACCCTGTCGGGTGCCTGGCACAAGCTGCGTGACGACCCCATCCTGCGTTTCCTGATCGTCTCGCTGTCGTTCTACGGCATGAGCACCTTCGAGGGCCCGATGATGTCGATCAAGACCGTCAACGCCCTGAGCCACTACACCGACTGGACCGTGGGCCACGTGCACTCGGGCGCCCTGGGCTGGGTCGGCCTGGTGACCATGGGTTCCATGTACTACCTGATCCCGCGCCTGTTCGGCCAGAAGCAGATGTACAGCATGCGTGCGGTGGAGGTGCACTTCTGGACGGCCACCATCGGCATCGTGATCTACATCGCGGCCATGTGGATTGCCGGCGTGATGCAGGGCCTGATGTGGCGTGCCATCAACCCGGACGGCACCCTGACCTACACCTTCGTCGAGTCGGTCAAGGCGACCTTCCCGTTCTATGTGCTGCGCCTGCTGGGCGGCCTGCTCTACCTCGGCGGCATGCTGGTCATGTTGTGGAACGTGATCAAGACGGCCACCGCCGGTCGTGCGACCAACGTCACCATCCCGGCCGCCGCTGCCCACGCCTGAGAAGGAATACACCATGGCAAACAACACCAAATCGAGCGGCATCTCGCACGAGAAGATCGAGACCAACAACTTCCTGATGATCGTGCTGATCCTGCTGGTGCTGCTGGTCGGCGGCCTGGTCGAGATCGTCCCGCTGTTCTTCCAGAAGTCCACCACCGAGCCGATCAAGGGCATCCAGCCCTATACCGCGCTGCAGCTGGCCGGGCGTGATGTCTACGTCCGCGAGGGCTGCTACAACTGCCACTCGCAGATGATCCGTCCCTTCCGCGCCGAGACGCTGCGCTATGGGCACTACTCGGTGGCGGGCGAGTCGGTCTACGACCACCCCTTCCAGTGGGGCAGCAAGCGCACCGGTCCTGACCTGGCGCGCGTGGGCGGTCGTTACAGCGACGAATGGCACCGCATCCACCTGAACAACCCGCGTGACCTCGTGCCCGAGTCCAATATGCCGGCCTATCCCTGGCTGAACAAGGACATGGTTGATGCGGCTTCGCTGCCGACGCACATGAAGGCGCTGCGCACGGTCGGCGTTCCCTACACCGACGAGCAGATCGCCAAGGCGAGCGAGGAGGTCAAGGGCAAGTCTGAAATGGACGCCGTGATCGCCTATCTGCAGGTTCTGGGCACGGCCCTCAAGTAAAGAAAAGACGGAGACCCCATCATGGACGTCAACACACTTCGTTCCGCAGTCACCGTTGCGGGCCTGATCTGCTTCATCGGCATCGTGCTGTGGGCCTGGTCGAGCCGCAATGCGGCCGATTTCGAGCAGGCCGCCCAACTGCCTTTCGAGCAGGATTAACGCGCCGTCAAAGGAAGAAAAATGAGCGATTTCACAAGCAACTTCTGGTCGGTCTTCGTCACGGTGGTCACCCTGGTCGGCATCATTGCCTGCCTGGTCCTGCTCTGGGTCAGTGGCAAGGCCAAGGCCATGACCGCCAACGACAACACCACCGGTCACGTCTGGGACGGCGACTTGCGCGAGATGAACAACCCGCTGCCGCGCTGGTGGGTCTGGCTGTTCATCATCACGGTGGTCTTTGCCCTGATCTACCTGGCCATGTACCCGGGCCTGGGCACCAGCCCGGGCAAGCTGAACTGGAGCCAGCAGGGCCAGTACGAGGCCGAGATGGCCAAGGGCGAGAAGGAAGTGGCGCCCCTGTATGCCCGCTTCACCGCCATGAGCGTGCAGGACATGGCGCGCGATCCGCAGGCCCTGGCCATCGGCGAGCGCGTGTTCATGAACAACTGTGCGCAATGCCACGGCTCCGACGCCCGCGGCAGCAAGGGCTTTCCCAACCTGAGCGACGGCGACTGGCTGTATGGCGGTGCGCCCGAACAGATCAAGGAAACCATCACCAAGGGCCGCATGGGTAACATGCCGCCCATGGCTGCGGCCGTGGGTACCCCCGACGACGTCAAGAACGTGGCGCACTATGTGCTGAGCCTCTCGGGCAGCCCGCACGATTCGCTGCGCGCCTCGCTGGGCAAAACCAAGTTCGGTGCTTGCGCCGCCTGCCACGGCATGGACGGCAAGGGCAACACGGCCCTGGGTGCGCCCAACCTGACCGACGACACCTGGCTGCACGGCTATGGCGAGAATGCCATCGTCGCCATGATCAACAACGGTAAGGTCAACCAGATGCCGGCCCAGGAAGGAAAACTGAGCGAAGCCCAGATCCACGTCCTGTCGGCCTATGTCTGGAGTCGCTCCGGCGGTAACAAGGTGGCGGCCCCTTGAGGGCTGGGCGTTCAGTTGACAGAATCAGACCCCAAGGGCCAGAAGATCATCCCCATCGTCGCGCAGGCGCCGGCTTCGGCCGTCGATGCCGATGACGCGGAGATGGTCTCGCTGTACCAGGCCCAGCAGAAAATCTATCCTCGCAGCGTCAGCGGCCTGTTCAGCCGCTGGCGCTGGGTCTTTGTCTGGCTGACCCAGCTGGTCTTCTATGGCCTGCCCTGGCTCGAGTGGGGCCAGCGTCAGGCCGTGCTGTTCGACCTGGGCGCGCGCCGCTTCTACATCTTCGGCCTGGTCCTGTACCCGCAGGACTTCATCTACCTGACCGGCTTGCTGGTCATTTCCGCGCTCGCGCTGTTCCTGTTCACGGCCGTGGCCGGGCGCCTGTGGTGCGGTTATGCCTGTCCGCAGACGGTCTACACCGAAATCTTCCTGTGGATCGAACACCGGATCGAAGGTGATCGCTCGGCCCGCATGCGGCTCGACGCCGCGCCATGGTCCCTGAACAAGCTGGCGCGCAAGGGCGGCAAGCACCTGGCCTGGCTGGCCGTGGCGCTGTGGACCGGCTACACCTTCGTCGGCTACTTCACGCCGATCAAGGAGCTGGGTCTGGAGTTCATCCAGTGGCGCATGTCGTCCTGGGAGGTGTTCTGGGTCATCTTCTACGGTTTTGCCACCTACGGCAATGCCGGCTTCATGCGCGAGCAGGTCTGCAAGTACATGTGCCCGTATGCGCGTTTCCAGAGTGCCATGTTCGACAAGGACACCCTGATCGTCACCTACGACGAAGAGCGCGGCGAGCCCCGCGGCGCACGTTCGCGCAAGGCCGACCCGGCGGCGCTGAAGCTCGGCGCCTGTGTCGACTGCAGCCTGTGCGTGCAGGTCTGCCCGACCGGCATCGACATCCGCAAGGGCCTGCAGTACGAGTGCATCGGTTGCGGCGCCTGCGCCGACGTCTGCGACACCGTGATGGACAAGATGGGCTACGCGCGCGGCCTGGTCAAGTACTCGACGCAGAACGCCATCAAGAACAAGTGGACAAGCGCCGAGACCTGGCGGCACGTGTTCCGTCCCCGGGTGCTGGTTTACACCTCCATCCTGGCCGGGGTCTGCATGGCCATGCTGGTGAGCCTGGCGCTGCGCACGCCCTTCAAGGTGGACGTGGTGCGCGACCGTGGCGTGATGGCGCGCATCGTGTCCGGCGGCATGATCGAGAACGTCTACCGTCTGCAGATCATGAATGCCACCGAGTCCGGACAGCACTACCGCATCACGGTCAGCGGCCTGCCGGGCCTGTCGGTGGCCTCCGAGGAGGAGGTAGGGGTCGACGCCACGCAATCGCGCTGGGTTGCGGTGCGCGTGCAGTTGCCCTATGAGGGCGCCGCCGCTGGCACCCATCCCATCCATTTCGAGATCACCGCACGCGACACGTCAGCGCAATTGCGCGAGAAGTCGGTGTTCCTGGTGCCACGTTGAGGAGCCTTGCAGTATGAATGACAAGAACAATGCCGCGCCGGCCGCGCCCTGGTGGAAGTTCGGCCACGTCTGGCTGGTGCTGGCCGGTCCGATCATCGTGGTGATCGCCGGTTTCATCACCCTCTACCTGGCCGTGAGCCGACCCGACCCGGTGGTCAGCGAGGACTATTACCGCAAGGGCATCGAGATCAACAAGACGCTCGAGGCCGATCCGGCCAGCCTGGCGCCGGCTGTGCAGGCGCGCAACCACGCTGCCACGGGCGCACCGGTGCCGGCCCGGCCGGCGGACAAGCCTTGAATCCCCGGCCACCTGATACGAGGAGGGCGCGATGAAACTGCAAAAACTCATGTGGATCGCCTGGCCGGCCTTTCTGGTCGCAGGTGTGCTGGAGATGCTGGTGTTTGCCATGGTCGATCCGCATGACCTGCACTGGTTCGGCCAACCGGTCGAGCTGTCGCGCCAGGGCATCTACACCATCGCCTTTTTCGTCTTCTGGGGCATCACCATGCTCTCCAGCGCGCTCACGACGCTGCTGGCGCTGTCGCCCTTCGAGTTGAACCACTGCCCCTTGCCGCAGGACGAACGGCCCGAGGCCTGCGCCAAGCAGGACGGCTGCTGCTGAAAGAACCGGGGTCGTTCGACCTCAGTGGCACTCGGTCTGGTGGTTGACCAGCCGGGACAGGGCATCGGTGTCGAGGATGCGCACATGGCGCTGCTTGACCTCGACGATGCCGTCTTCCACGAATTTTGAGAAAGTGCGGCTGACGGTCTCGAGCTTGAGGCCCAGGTAGCTGCCGATTTCTTCGCGCGTCATGCGCAGGATCAGCTCGGATTGGGAGAACCCCCGTGCGTGCAGGCGCTGCACCAGGTTCAGCAGGAAGGCCGCCAGCCGTTCCTCGGCCCGCATGCTGCCCAGCAGCAGCATCACCCCGTGCTCACGCACGATCTCGCGGCTCATGATCTTGTGCACATGGCGCTGCAGGCCATTGATCTCGCGCGACAGGTCCTCGATGCGGTCGAAGGGCATCACGCAGACCTCGGCATCCTCCAGCGCCACGGCGTCGCAGGTATGGTGGTCGTTGACGATGCCGTCCAGGCCGATGATCTCGCCGGCCATCTGGAAGCCCGTGACCTGGTCGCGGCCGTCCTCGGAGGCTACGCAGGTCTTGAAGAAGCCGGTGCGGATGGCGTAGAGCGAGTTGAATTTCTCGCCATTGCGGAAGAGGGCGGTGCCGCGCTTGATCTTGCGGCGATTGGCCACCATGTCATCGAGGCGGTCAATTTCCTCGGTGCTCAGGCCCATGGGCATGCAGAGCTCGCGCAGATTGCAATTGGAGCAGGCGACTTTGATCGTTTGCGGATTCATGGGCTGTATTTTGACATCGGCCATGGCGGCAACTCCCCACTGGAAATGGACTCTGGCCCGTACCTTACCAGCATTTGATGCAAATCAAGATGGAATCCCCCTTTCCCCGGCACAGTTCAAGCATCCGAGGACCCCTCATGAACGCCGATACCGTCGAGCCCCTTTCTCCAGAGCTATTGCGTCGCCACGACGTGGCGGGGCCGCGCTACACCTCCTACCCGACGGCGGATCGTTTCGTCGAGGCCTTCGGCCCTGACGACTACTTGCGTGCCCTGCAGCAGCGCCGCTCGGGCGCGGCCGCCCTGGTGCTGCCGCTGTCGCTCTACGTGCATGTGCCGTTCTGCGAGTCGCTGTGCTACTACTGCGCCTGCAACAAGATCATCACCAAGCACCATGACCGCGCGGCCGAGTACCTGCGCTACCTGAGCCGCGAGGTGGATCTGCACACCGCCCAGCTGGGCGTGGGCCAGACCGTCACGCAGTTGCATCTGGGTGGCGGTACGCCGACCTTCCTGAGCGACGCCGAACTGCGCGAGCTCATGGCCATGCTCAAGCGCAGCTTCACGCTGGCGCCTGGCGGCGAATACTCGATCGAAGTCGATCCGCGCACCATCGATGCCGGTCGGCTCGACACCCTGGCTGAACTCGGCTTCAACCGGCTGAGTTTCGGTGTGCAGGACTTCGACCCCGCCGTGCAGAAAGCGGTGCACCGGGTGCAACCGGCCGAACAGGTGTTTTCCCTGGTGCAGGCCGCGCGTGACCGCGGCTTCGATTCGGTCAACGTCGACCTGATCTACGGTCTGCCGCAGCAGACGCCCGAGTCCTTCGCCCGCACGATTCAGCAGGTCAACGAACTGCGGCCGGACCGCATCGCCCTGTACGCCTACGCCCACCTGCCCGAGCGCTTCAAGCCGCAGCGCCGCATCGCCAGCGCCGAACTGCCGGGCGCCGCCGCCAAGCTGGCCATGCTGTCCGGCGCGCTGGCGCGCTTCCAGGCCGCGGGTTACGTCTATGTCGGCATGGACCATTTCGCGCTGCCCAACGACGCCTTGGCCGTGGCCAAGCGCCAGGGGCGCCTGCACCGCAACTTCCAGGGCTACAGCACCCAGCCCGACTGCGACCTGATCGGCCTGGGCGTCTCGTCCATCGGCCGCATCGGCGCCACCTACAGCCAGAATGCCAAGACACTGGAGGAGTACTACGACGCCATCGATCACGGCCACTTCGCCGTGGTGCGCGGCCTGGCGCTATCGAGGGATGATCTGGTGCGCCGTGCCGTCATCATGGCCCTGATGTGCCAGGGCGAGGTGCTGTTCGAATCCATCAACCTGGCCTACCTGATCGACTTCAAGTCCTACTTCGCCCCGGAACTGGAGGCCCTGCGCGAGCTGGCCGAGCAGGGGCTGGTGACGCTGGACGATGGGGGTATCCAGGTCACGGCCATGGGCTGGTACTTCGTGCGCGCCGTGGCCATGGCCTTCGACCGTTACCTGCAGGCGGACCGCAACCGCGCCCGGTTCTCCAAGATCATCTGAGCGCTTTCGCGCGGCCCTACACTCGGCCTTATGCAGACTTCCCTGGCCGTCACGGCCTTGCTCATGGGCCTTGCCGGCGGCCCTCATTGCATCGCCATGTGCGGCGCGGCCTGCGTCGGTCTGGGCCAGGCCGCCGGCGAGCGCCGCAACGAGGCGATGTGGGTGTTCCAGCTCGGTCGCGTGCTGGGTTATGCCGCACTGGGCGCCCTGGCGGCAGCCTCCATCCAGGGCCTGGGTTGGCTCACCATCCAGTCGGCTGCGCTGCGCCCGGTCTGGACCCTGTTTCACGTCGCGGCCTTCATGCTGGGCCTGGTGCTGCTGGTGCGTGCGCAACAGCCGGTCTGGCTGGAGCGTGCGGCGCGACGCCTGTGGAGCGGTGCCCGTGCGCTGGCCGCCGGCCAGGGCCGGGGCGCACCGCTGGTGGTGGGCACGCTGTGGGCCTTGTTGCCCTGTGGCCTGCTGTACTCGGCCCTGTTGGTGGCGGCCATGACGGGCAGCGCGATCGAAGGCGCGGCGGTCATGGCGCTGTTCGCCGCGGGCACGGCCGTTTCCATGATGGCCGGTCCCTGGTTATGGCTGCGCCTGCGCGGCACGGGCCGCGGTGACTGGGGTATGCGACTGGCCGGTCTGGCGCTGGCTGCCAGTTCGGCCTGGGCGCTGTGGATGGGACTGGTGCATGACACGGCACCCTGGTGCGTCACCCCGGCCGGCTGATCCCGATTTCTCCTTCGTCTGTCGCACGGCCGTTTGCCATAATCCAGGCCCATGTCACGTCCTTCCGGCGCCACACCGTCGCGCACCCATCTGGTCCTGATCCCCAGCTACAACACCGGTCCCAAGCTGCTGGAAACCGTGCAGGAGGCCTTGCGCCAGTGGGCTCCGGTCTGGGTGGTCGTCGACGGCAGCACGGACGGCAGCGGGGCGCAACTGCAGGCGCGGGCTGCGCAGGAGCCGGACCTCAAGGTCATGGTGCTGGTACGGAACCAGGGCAAGGGTGCCGCCGTCCTGCACGGGCTGGTGCTGGCCGAGGCGGCCGGCTACACCCATGTGCTGACCATGGATTCCGATGGCCAGCACCCGGCGCAACTGATCCCGGCGTTCATGCAGGCGGCGGGCGACGACACCTGCCGCATGGTGCTGGGCAAGCCGGTCTTTGCTGCCGATGCGCCAGCGCTGCGCGTGCAGGGCCGCAAGGTCTCCAATGCCTGGGCCAATCTGGAGACGCTGTGGATGGGCATCGGCGACTCGCTTTACGGTTTTCGCGTCTACCCTGTTTCGCCGCTGCTGAAGATCATGCGCGGCCAGCGCTGGATGCGCCGCTTCGATTTCGACATCGAAGCCGCCGTGCGCCTGTGCTGGGCCGGTGTCTGGCCTGTCAATATCGACGCACCGGTCAAATACCTGCGGCCCGAGGAGGGCGGCGTCTCGCACTTCAACTACCTGCGCGACAACGCCTTGCTCACCTGGATGCACACGCGCCTGATGCTGGGTTTTGCCCTGCGCCTGCCACTGTTGCTGGTACGGCGCCTGGGGCGCCGCCGCTGCTGAGCCCGACCGTTCGCCGGGGCTGTTTTCCGTACGAATCCTGGGGGAATCTGGGTACAATTTGGACTGACCATGAGCCAAGCTGTCGGGGCGCATGGCTGTAGCCGGACAGGGATATTCCTGTCTGGCGCCGTATACAACAACAAATTCCCTGGGATGCTCGTCAGCTGTGAATTCCGGACCGCCAGGCGGACGGATTTACCAGCCAGACCGCGGGAGCCCATGAGGAAACAGAGTCACCATGCTGCGTCAGATCATCAAAGATTTCGTCATTCAACAGTTCAACGTCGAACCGGCCGTGTTCGACCAGCCCGGTCTCAAGGTCGCCGACCTGGGCCTGGACTCGCTGGGCGTGGTTGAAATGCTGTTCGAGGTCGAAGACCTCTACGGTTTTCAGGTCGACGATCCGGCGCGCTACAGCAGCATGAGCTTTGACGAGATGGTGGCCGACATGGAGACCACCATCCGCGCGGCCAACAACGGCCAGATTCCGGTGCCGGCCTCCCTGCCCGGCAAGGCCTGAGTGGCTGCCGGCGGGCAGCGCTGATTCCGGTCCATGTCAACCATCCCGTCCGTGCAGCGCGTCGTTGTCACAGGCATCGGCCTGCTGACGCCACTGGGCCTGACACGCCAGGCCAGCTTTGATCGCCTCTTGCAGGGCGAGAGCGCCATCCGGCCCGCCGCACCCGGCATCACCCACTGGTTGCCCCATGCCCTGGCGGCCGATGTCGATCCCGCCTTTGAACAGACGCTGGACCGCAACGAGCAGGGGCTGGACCGCGCCACGCAATTCGCCTTGCTGGCCAGCCGGGAAGCACTGGCTGATGCCCGGGCTACTGACTGGGATCTCAAGCCCGAGCGCGTCGGCGTGTTTGCCGGCATCGGCCTGGGTGGCGCGACCACCGGCGAAGCCCTCTACACCCGTCTGCACGAACAGCTGCTGGCCGGCCGCAACCCCACGGTGATGCACCCGCTCTCCGTACCGCGGCTCATGCCCAATGCCGCCACGGCCGCCATATCGATGGCCCATCAGTTTCGCGGCCCGACACACACCTACAGCGTGGCCTGTTCCTCCTCGGCCATGGCACTGGGCGAGGCCTATCGCAGCATCCGCCACGGCTATACCGATGCCATCGTGGTTGTCGGCGCCGAGGCCATGAACGTGCCCGGTGTCTTCATGGCCTGGAACGCGTTGCGCGTGATGGCCAAGCCCCACCCCGACAATCTGGCGGCCAGCTGCCGGCCCTTCGACCAGGACCGCAGCGGTTTCGTGCTCGGTGAGGGGGCGGCCGCGCTGGTGCTGGAGACCGCAGCGTCCGCTTTGCGCCGCGGGGCCACGATCTACGGGGAAATCTGCGGTTATGGCAGCAGCAGCGACGCCAAGCACCTGACCCTGCCGTCCAGCGAAGGCCAGTACCGCGCCATCCGCATGGCGCTCGATGAATCCGGCATCGCGCCCGCCGGCATCCATTACCTGAACGCCCACGGCACGGCCACCGAGGCCGGCGACGTGGTGGAGAGCGAGACCATCCGCCAGGCCTTTGGCGACCATGCCGATCACCTGCCCGTGAGTTCCACCAAGTCCCAGCACGGGCATCTGATCGGGGCCGCGGGCGCGACCGAATTCGCCATCAGCCTGCTGGCCATGCAAAGCGGCAGCATTCCGCCGACGGCCTTCCTGGACAAGCCGGACCCGCGCTGTACCCTGGACTACGTGCCCCGCCAGGCGCGCCACGGCCAGTCCTTGCAGGCCGTCATGTCCAATTCCTTCGCCTTCGGCGGCAGCAATGTGTCGCTGATCGCGCGACGGTACGCATGAGCCGCCGGGCCGCTCCCAAGGCGCATGGCAGCGCAGCCCGCAGGGCGGAGATCTGCTGATGAGCGAGACGCTGAGCTACCCCATCGAGCTCGGCGCCGCAGGCGTCTACCAGCTGCTGCCGCATCGCGGCGACATGCAACTGATCGAGCGCCTCACGGTGTTGGACCACGATCACTACCAGGCCAGCGCGCGCTGGTCTGAGGACGGTGCCATCTTGCGCGGCCACTTCCCCGGCCTGCCGCTGGTGCCAGGCGTGATGCTGGTCGAGCTGGTGGCACAGGTGGCCGGCGCGGGCATGCGGGCGGGCTCCCCGGCGGCGCGGCGCCTGGAAGGCGACTACCTGGGTTTGCTCGCCAGCATCCGCAAGTGCAGCTTCAAGCGCCCGGTGCTGCCGCGTGAAACCGTGCAGGTGGACGTGCGTACGCGGCCCATGTCGGAAACGGCGGCGGCGGTCACCGCCCTGTTGACCGTCGGCGGCGATGAAGCGGCCCAGATCGAGATCCTGGTGATCAACGCCCCGCGACAGGCGGTGATGGAAGGCCTGGCCGGCCTCGCACAGCGCAGCACCTGAACCGGTGCGACCGCTTCAGCCCTTCGGCGGGAGTTCGCTGCGGAAGTAGCTGTCCAGCTCGCTCAATGCCTGGGCGGTGACCACCGGCGGCTCGAAGCGCCGGCCCAGGCGGGCCCGGATGGTGAGGGGCAGGACCGGCGGGGTGAACAGGCCCCAGTGCTTGCCCAGATAGGGCGTGGAAAACTCCAGGATGACCGCCTGGATGGGCACCTGGCTTTTCTTCGAGATCAGAATGCAGGCGCCGGACAGGCTGCTGATGGGGAATTCGCGGCTGCGTCCGCCTTCCGGGAACAGGATGAAATGCGCGCCATGCGCCAGTTCACGGCAGGCGCCTTCGATCATGAGGCGCGGGTTCTCGTTGCTCACGTACCTGGCCATGCGCGCACCCACGCCGTACAGGGGGTTGTGCAGCAGGCTGGCCTTGAGCACGCAGGTCGCCTTGGACGAACAGCTCAGCAGCATGACCGCGTCGAGCAGGGACGGGTGGTTGGCAATGATGATCAGCGGCCCCTCGTCCTGCAGGCCATCCAGTTCCCGCAGGTCGGTGCGGATCTGGCAGACCCAGTGCAAGGTCCACAGGTAGGCCTGAAAACCGAAACGGATGATGCGGCGCGACACCGCCCGGTGCCAGCGACGCGGCAGCGCGATGAAGAGCAGCAGGAACAGCGGGATCGACAGCAGGCAGATCACCGCGAGCAAGCCCAGCCCGAAAACCATCACAAAAACTTCGTAGAGTCGCCAGAGCGGGTTGCCGGATCGTCGCGATTGCATAGCCAAGTTGATACCATTGCTCACAGATCAGCGATTATTGACCATGCCTCTTTCCCGACAGTCCCCGGCGCACGAATTGAACCGCTTGTTCTGGCGCCTCTGGTGGCTCAAGGCACCCGGCTCGGCACTCTTCATCTGGCTGTTTTTCGAAGCCTATTTTTTCCTGCTGCGTTACCCTCACACGCAGGTGAGCACGATGCCGCTCACTTGGCTGGACCGGGTCATCCCCATGCAGGGGTGGGCCTGGGTGCCCTACCTCTCGCTCTGGTTCTACACCTGCCTGTCGCCCGCGCTGATGCCCAATCTGCGGCAACTGCTGTATTACGGCCTGAGTGTGGGCGGCACCTGCCTGGTCGGCCTGGCCTGCTTCTACTTCTGGCCCACGAGCGTGCCGGCGTTCGAGCGGCCGCCGGGCAGCGCCCTGGCCATGCTCGAAGGTGTCGACACGGCGGGCAATGCCTGCCCTTCCTTGCATGTGGCCATCGCCGTGTTTTCGGCGATCTGGCTGCACCATCAGCTGCGTGCCGTCGGTGTCGGCCGGGTCTGGCTGGCCCTGAACTGGCTGTGGTGCGTCGTCATCGCCTACTCGACCCTGGCCACCAAGCAGCACGTGCTGCTGGATGTGGTGGGCGGTGTGCTGCTGGGGGCGCTGGGCGGCTTGCTTAGCCTGGGCCTGTTCCGCCGTCAGTTTGCCGACTCGCCGGGAGCAACCTATTGAAACATCACACCTAGGGCGTGTTCACCTAGATCATCCCGCCATTGACCGAGATCACCTGGCCGGTGATGTAGGCCGCCTGCTCCGAGGCCAGAAAACTCACCAGGGCCGCGACCTCCTCGGGCCGGCCCGCGCGTTTCATGGGCACCAGGCGCTGGATCGATTCGGCATCGAAAGCGTCCTTGCTCATGTCGGAGGTGATGATGCCAGGCGCCACCGCGTTCACGGTGATGCCGCGACTGGCCAGCTCCTGCGCCAGCGATTTGCTGGCCGCATGCAGGCCGCTCTTGGCCGCCGCATAGTTGGTCTGCCCGCGGTTGCCGGTGATACCGGCGATGGAGGTGACCGTGATGATGCGCCCCCAGCGGGTGCGGATCATGGGCATGGTCAAGGGCTGCGTGACGTGGAAGAAGCTGTTGAGCGACACGTCGATCACGCGATGCCACTGCGCGCTGCTCATGCCCGGAAAGACGGCGTCGTCGTGTATGCCGGCGTTGTTGACCAGCACCTGGATGGGTTGTTGCGCCACGAGGGGCTCCAATGCCGCGCGCGTTGCGGCCTCGTCGGCCACGTCGAAACTCACGGTGCTGGCCGATCCGCCCGCGGCCACGATCTCTGCGCGCAAGGCTTCGGCCGCTTCGACATTGCGGTTGGCGTGGATGATGACGTGCAGGCCGTCGGCGGCCAGCTGGCGGCAGATGGCCGCGCCGATGGCGCCGCTGCCACCGGTGACGAGTGCGTATTTCATGCGGGGTCCGTGTGCAGGAAGTTCATGATGCGCCCGCGTCGAGCATGACGCTGGCGCGACCGCTCAGCAGGGCGCTGCCCCCTGCTTCGAGGTGGAAGCTATAGAGGATGGTGTTGCCGTCACCCGAGAGGCGCTGGGCATGAATCTGCAGATCGGCGGCCTGTGTGTCGAGCCGCGCGGCCAGCCACTTCACGTCGCGCACGCTGGCCAGGAAACCGGCGGCCGGTGCGCTGTCGCTGCCCGCCAGCAGCGCGCCGTGCACGGCCATGGCCTGGGCCGCGTACTCGATGCCGTTGGCCATGCCCAGCTGCGCATCCGACCGCAGCGGGTGGTCAGTCCGGGTGTGGCTGCTGGCGCGGCAGACGATGTGTTCGGCGTCCCATTGCAGCACCGCATCGAGCAGGCACATGCTGCCCTGATGCGGGATACGGGCCGCGATCCAGGCCTGGTCAGGCAGCGTGCTTGATGTCAACATCAAGGGCCATTCCGTCGAGGTAGTCCAGGCTCACCCGGCCGTCGCGGCCTTGCGCCAAGTGCTGCAGCAAGGGCAGGCTGCGTGCCGCAGGAACGCTGCACCGCATGGCTTCCAGCGCCGGATCGGACAGGCGGGTGGGGGGCTGCCGGCTCAGGCTCAGGCGCAGCGAGGTCGCGTTGGCGGCCACCGGCTCGGGGCTCAGCACCAGGCCGACGCCAAAGGGGTAGGGGATGCCACGCACCTGGCCCAGCGGCTCGGGATAGGGGCTGTCGTAGGCCAGCAGCAGGCACGGCTCTCCCGAACTCACGACCTGGGTGGCCGCCTCCAGCAGGCCGGCTGCAAAGGAGCCGTCGTAGGCGCACAGGCTGGTCGATGTGGCCCGGCAGGCCGTGGCGATGCCCCAGTAACCCGAGGGGGCGTTGTGCACCGAGTTGTGAAAGCGCGTGGGCGACACCGCGCGGTCGGCCGAGGCCAGGGTTTCCAGGATGGCGTGGCAGTTGTCGCAATCACCACCCGTCGAGGTGAAGACCGAGCGCAGGCGAGCCGCATCGGCCCCGGCCTGGCGGATGGCGTCGAAGCCCGCGGCAAAGGCCAGCTTGATGGACACGCCGGCACGCCGGCGCTCGGCCGGTGGCAGGGCCTCGGCCGGCGGCAGGCTGATGGCGGCCAGGCAAAAAGGCTGGTGACCAGCCAGCACCCCGGCGGTCTGCGTCCAGCCGGTCAGGCCAGGCCCATAGACCCCGACGCCCTGCACGTGAACCTGTAGCTGACCCATTGGTATACCTTCGTCCTGGCGGGCTGCGGTGCGAGCGTCTGCTGGCGGCTGTGCGACGCTCATGCCTCGACCCTCGACAGCACCATGCTGCAGTTGCTGCCGCCGAAGCCGAAGGAGTTGCTCAGGACATGGCGCAGAGGCTGCTCCAGGTTGGTCAGCAGGTAGCGGGACTGTAGCGTCGGGTCCAGCTGCTCGGTGCCGCAGCCGCCCGGTGCCAGGCCGTGCTGCAGGGCCAGTGCGCAGATGACGGTTTCAATGCCGCCAGCCGCCCCGAGCGTGTGACCGGTATGGCCCTTGGTGGAGCTGCTGGGGGTGGTGGTGCCGAACAGGGCGCTCACCGCCTTGTCCTCGGCCGCGTCGTTGCTTGGTGTCGCGGTGCCGTGCAGGTTGATGTAGTCGATCTGCGCCGCCTGCAAGCCGGCCATGGCCAGGGCCTGCTGCATGGCCGTGCGCGCGCCCAGGCCCTCGGGGTGGGGGGAGGACATATGGTGCGCGTCGCTGGACTCGCCGATGCCGCTCATGACGATGGCGCCTGTCGCGGCCTGGCCGGCGCGCTCGACCAGGGCATAGGCTGCGGCCTCTCCGATCGAAATGCCGTCGCGCGTGGCATCAAAGGGGCGGCAGGGCCGGGCCGACACCAGTTGCAGGGAGTTGAAGCCGTAGAGGGTGGTCAGGCAGAGCGAGTCGACCCCGCCGACGATGGCGGCATCGATCAGGCCGCAGTCCATCATGCGTTGTGCGTTGCCGAAGACCTTGGCGCTGGAGGAACAGGCGGTCGAGACGACAAAAGCCGGTCCCGTGAGGCCGAAATAGGAGCGCACGAAATCGGCCACCGAATAGCCGTTGTGCGTGTGCTGGTAGTCCAGTGGCACGGTGAAGGCGCCGGTATCCGCATCACGCTGGCGGTAGGCGAGTTCGGAGCTGAGGATGCCCGAGGTGCTGGTGCCCAGGAAGACGCCGATGCGGTCGGCGCCATGGCGGCGCATGGCCTCGCGCACGGCAACCGCGAACCCGTCCTGTTCCAAGCCCAGCTGGGCCAGCCTGTTATTGCGGCAGTCGAAGGCCGCGAGGTCCTCGCGCAGCCTGACCTCGTCCAGTCCCGCCACTTCGCCCAGGCAGGTGTCCAGCTCGACGGTTTCCCAGCGCATGTGCCGCACCCCGCTGCGCTGCTGGCGCAGGGCATCGAGCGTCGGTGCGAGTCCGGCGCCCAGGGCGCTGGTCATGGTGTAGGCGGAAAGTTGAAGCGGCGACGGCATGGGGACAGGGGAGAGACGGGGGACCGGGATCAGGCGGGCAATTTTACCGGGTGGGCCTGTTCGAGGCCGGGCTGCGAGCGGGCGAGCACCGCAGAAAACACCAGGGCCAGCACCGTGCCCAGGCCGACGGTGATGCCCAGGATGGCCAGCACCGGGACGCTGGACAGCGCCAGCATGCCGAAACTGCCGACGATGGTCAGGTTGGCCGTGACCAGGGAAATGCTGGTCTGGCGCTGCGCCTGGGCCGTGCCGCCGGTGTTCGTGTTGTCGAAGAAAAGAGCGTAGTTCGAACCGATGGCGACCACCAGCAGCAGGCCCACCAGGTGCAGGATGGTCAGCGAGGTTCCGCCCAGCAGCAGGGTGCCAGTCACGCAGACCACGGCACAGGCCAGGGGCAGGGCCACCCGCAGCGCGCGTGTGATGGAGCGCAGTGTCAGCAGCAGCAGGGCCAGGATCGCCAGGCAGCCCAGGCCCGAGAACAACAGCGCTTCGTGGAGATAGCTGTCGAACAGGGCGCTGGTCTCGGCCAGCAGATCGATCACGGTGATGCTCCTGATGCCGTCGGCCTTGAGCGCGGCGTCGACGCGCTCGATGTTGATGTCCTGCTCCACCTCGCCGACGATGGGCGGGCGCAGCGGCATCAGCACCAGCACGTCGCGCTCCCGCGGGATGAGCAGGGAGTCGTACAGCAGCGCCGAGGCCGTGCCGTCCAGGTCGCGGCGCGTCAGCAGGGCACGGGTGCGACTGCTTTCCACATCCGCCAGGAAGCCTTGCAGGCGCTCGGCTCGCAGGGGCAGGCCGGCCAGTGCCGCGTCCAGCCGTTGGCGCAAGGGCGCCGGTTCCGGCAGCGCGGCCTGGCGGGCCTGCTGGCTGGCCAGGCTGGGCAGCACCTGGCTCGGTGAGCTGTAGCCTGCAAGCGTGCCGGCACGGCTCAGGGTCTGCAGCACACGGCCGGCGCGCTCGGCCTGCTGCAGGGCCTGTTCCTGGTCTGCCGCCGTCAGCACGGCCAGGTAGCGCAGATCCGAGGCCCCCAGGTCACGACGCAGCTCTTCGTGCAGCTGCTGGTCGGCCTGGGACACGGGATTGAGGGCGGAGATGCTGCGGTTCCAGATGCGGTCCGCATGCAGGCCGACCACCACCAGCATGCCCAGCATGAGCACCAGCAACAGCCAGCGCAGCCGCGGCGCCTGTCGCATCAGCCTCAGCAGCAGCTCTCCGGTGCGCGGCAGGTCGGGCGCGGGCAGATGCCGGGGCATGAGTCGGGGCAGGACGTAGCGTGTGACCAGCACGGCGGCCACCAGGCCGACCGTGGAGTAGAGCCCCAGTTGCGCCAGGCCCGGGAAACCCGAGCCCAGCAGCGCCAGGAAACCCGCCACCGAAGTCAGCAGGCCCAGCCAGAGCGTGCGCCAGAACAGGCGCGCCTGCTGCGGCGTGGCCGGGCGCTGCACGAAGAGGTAGATGGCGTAGTCCACGGCTTCACCGATCATCGTGGTGCCAAAACCCAGCGTGATGCCGTGCACCTGCCCGAACCCCAGGCTCACGGCCGTGATGCCGGCCAGCGTGCCGGTGAGCATGGGCAGCAGGCTCAGGCCCAGCAGCAGTGCAGAGCGGTAGACCAGCAGCAGCAGGGCGACAACCAGCACCAGGCTGGCGGCGGCAAGCCGATGGACTTCGCTTTCGATCAGGGCCCGCGATGCCACCGAGAAAACGCTGGTGCCCGTCATCAGCAGGCGGGTGTCGGCCTGGCGCTCGGGAATGGCGGCAAAGGCGCTGCGCACCGTCTCGAGCGTGCGGGCCTGTGCATCGATGTCCGACCCTTCGGCCCGGGTCTGCAGCAACAGCAGGGCGCGCGCACCATCGCGCGTGGACCAGACGCCCTCGGTGCTGGGCGGCTGCGAGCTGCCTTCGAACTGGCCCAGCAGTTCACGGGTCTCACCGGTCGGGTCGCGCGGCAGCAGCTGCTTGAGCAGCATGCCGGCGCTGCCGGACAGGTCTTCTACTGTGCTGCCGATGGCGCGGCGCAGGCCGTCTTCCGTGTAGCGTTGCGCGTCCACGGCGGGGCTGAGCAGGTAGCGGTTGTCGAAAACGTAGGCGCGGTCCAGCGCCAGGTCAGCGGCGCTGCCGTTTTGCACGCCGATGAACTCGGCCTGCTGGCGCAGCGCCGCGGAGAGCGCCTTCGAGAGCCGGGCCCGCTCGGCGGCGTCGCCGCCCTCGATGCCGACCACGATCAGGCGCGCGATGATGCCGTCCTTGAACTGGTCCATCAGCATCTGCTGGCGTTCGCTGGGCGCGCGCGGCATGAAGGCCGAGAGGTCGGCCACGAAGGTCGTTCGGGCGATCACGGCCACGCAGGCCAGCAGGGCGGCCAGCCAGAGCACGATGGGCAGGTGGGCGCGCAGGCGCTTCATGGCCGGGCCACCGGGGTGATCTGCATTTCGGAGCGGTCGCCATCGGCATGGTCATAGGCCACGCTCGAGACCTCGCCCTGGCTGCCGCCGATGCGAATGCCGCTGATGATGCGGCTCATGGAGGGTTCGCGCGGCACCAGCATGAGCTGCCAGCGGGCCGGCGTGCCGATCAGGTGCACCTTGTAGACTTTTTCCAGGGCCTGGCGGTCGCCGGCCAGGGTGCCGCGTATGCCTTCGACAAAGGCGGCCACCTCGGGGTAGGACTGCAGGCTCACGGTCTTCTGGCGGCCATCCTGCTCCAGGGTGAGGCGGTTGCCGTCCAGCAGCATGGACTGCTTTTTCGGCTTGAGCGTGCGCATCTCCATGCGGTCCGGCGCCGAGAAGGACAGCTCGCCCGAGGACTCGACCGGCTTGTCCAGCATGGCGATGTACTTGCGCTCGACGAAACGGGCCTGCCCGCTTTTCGTCTGGGCCAGCAGTTGCATCAGCTCGCCCAGCTGCCATTCCGCCGCCTGGCACACGGAGGTGCCGGCCAGCAGCACGGTGCAGAGCAGCACCAGCAGGCCGCGTCGCAGGCCGATGTCAGCGGGCCGCACGGGAAGTCTCTTTCCAGAAGTCATAAAAATTGAACCAGTTATACGGTGCCTGGCGGCAGTGCTGTTCGATCAGCCGGGCATAACGCTCGATGGCCGTGCGCAATGCAGCCTCCCGGTCGGCCGAGGATAGCTGGCTGAAATCGGCCAGGCGCTCGAAATGGATGTCGTAACGGTTGCCGCCGCGGTACAGGCCGGTCATGAAATACACCGGGCGACGCACGATGGCGGCGAGGCGGAACGGCCCCAGCGGGAAGGGGGCCGGCTCGCCGAACAGGGGCACCTGCAGGTGCGTGTCCGGTCCCACGGCGCGGTCGGCCAGCAGGGCGACCCAGGCACCGGCCTGGACCCGCTCATTGAGCGTGAAGATGGCATCGAGCCGGCCCAGGGGAATGATGTCCAGCACGACCTGGGCGTTGACCCGGGCCAGCATGCTGTTGAGCAGGCGGGCGTTTTCCGGGTACATCGCCGCGCAGACCTTGTGCCTGGCGTTCTTGCGCGCCAGTGCGCGCAGCACCTCGAAGCTGCCCAGGTGGGCGCCGAAGATCAGCAGGCCGCCCGCGGCATCCTCGGCCGCCGGCAGCAGTTCTTCGCCGTAGACGCGGATGTCGAAGAGCTCGTGCCGGTCGTTGAGCAGGTAGACGCGGTCGTGGATGGTGCTGGCAAAGGCCAGGATGTGGCGGTACATGTCGCGCCAGCTGGCGGGCCGGCCCAGCACACGCTGCAGGTAGCCGCGCGAGGCCGCGCGTGCGGCGGGCACGGCCAGCAGGAAATAGAGCGCGATGCCATAGACGATGGGACGGGTCAGGCGGCGCCCCAGCGCCAGCGACAGCCAGGTCATGAAGCGCAGCAGCATCACGCTGCCACGCTCCTTGCGTTGCAGCCAGGCTGGCGTATCGGTGCCGTGTCCGTGGCTGGGGGGCGGCTGATGATGTGTCATGCCTGGCTGGCTGTGGCCACCGTGAAGCGGCCGCTGGCGATGCGCCGTTCGCCGCTGCGGATCTCGAAGCGCACGGCGGTATCACTCGCTTCAAACTCCAGCACCAGCGCATCGCCCGGCAGGCAGGGGCTGAGGAACTTGGCCATGGCGATGCCGCTGATCCCGATGCCGCAGGCCTGCTCCACGGCGCGCTGGGCCCGGTCGAGCAGGACCACGCCCGGCAGGATGGGCCGGCCGGGGAAATGGCCGGCATAGGCGGGGTGGTCGATGGCCACGTGCAAGGGCAGGCTGGTCATTCAGCGTCCATTCCCGCTGCCCTCAGGCGGCGCCAGCCGGGCGACCAGCAGGATGTTGGCGAAGGGTGTGCCCTGGTGCATGGGGATGGCCTCCACCGCAAAACCCAGCGCGCGCAGCAAGGCCTGCCAGTCGTCCAGCGTGCGGCAATACAGGCGCGCGAGCCGGTGGCCGCGCACGAAAGTGACCGCAGCATCCACCCAGTTGCTGATCCTGAAGGGCAGGCCGGCCGAGGCGTCCCCCACCCGCAGCAGCAGGGTGCCACCGGGTGTCAAGGCGGTCTTGACGCGGCGCAGCACGTCTTCCTGAGCTGCATAGCTGACGTAATGCAGCACGTCCAGGATGACAACGGCATCGGCCTGGCCGAAATCGGTGTGGCACATGTCACCCAGCGTGAAGCGGGCACGCTCGCCCAGGTACCCAAGGGCTTGCTCGGCCCGTGTCACGTCGCGCGGCATCAGCTCGATGCCGCGGACCCGGCATTGCGACGGCGGTGGCGCCCAGCCGGCCGGCCATTGCCGCTCGGCGCCGGACTGGCCGTCCAGGCTGCCCAGCAGGGCGGCCAGCAGGCCCTGGCCGCAGCCGATGTCCAGAACCTGGGCGCGGGGTGGCAGCAGGCCGCGCTGCAGCAGGCCGGCAAAGGCCGGGTCGGCGCCGAGCTTGCCGCGGGCGAAGCGCCAGGTGAAGTTGCCCAGGGGGCGATAGGGTGCCGTGGCTTGTTCAAGCAGCTCGGCAGGCAGGGTGGCGGTGCGCATGGTCGGGGCGGGATGTGGGGTCAGGCTTGCAGTCGCACGGCTCGCAGGCCCTGCGCGCGCAGGGCCGCCAGCAGCGGCGGCAGCACCTCCAGGATCACGGGGCGGCCGGCTGGACTGAGGGCCGCATGGTGGTCGTGCAGCAGCAGGATGTCGCCGGCACCCAGGTCGCGGGTAAGGCGGCGCAGCACCAGGGCCGCATCTCCTGTGCGGGTGTCGAAACCGCGCCGCGTCCAGCTGGCCAGTTGCAGGCCCAACTCATGCAGCACGGGGTCGAGGAAGATGTTGCGCAGGCCGGCCGGTGCACGGAAAAACTGCGGGCGTTGACCGGTCACGTCTTCCAGGGTGGCCTGTGCAGCGCTGATTTCCCGACGCAGCTGGCCCGGCCCCATGACGGAAAAATGGTGCCGGTGCCGCTGGCTGTGATTGCCCAGGGCATGGCCGCGCCGCACGATCTCGCGCGCCAGTTCCGGATGCTGCCGAACGTGTTCGCCGATGCAGAAGAAGGTGGCTTTGGCCTGCAGCGTATCGAGCAGGTCCAGCACGGCGGGGGTGACCTGCGGGTTGGGACCATCGTCGATGGTGAGGGCGACTTCGGGGCGCTGGCGTGGCAGGTGGGTCAGGTTGGGGCCCAGCCAACGGCTGCGTGGCCACAGGCCGGTGGCTGCGATCAGCGCATGGTTGGCCGCCAGCGCGCCCAGGCTCAGGGGCCAGGCGGGCGTAAGCAGGCCGACGCCGGCCAGGGCGTGCACGCCCAGGGAGAGCTGGACGAAAGGCGCCGGCTTCCAGCGGGTGGCGGCTGCGGCCCGGGCCGTGCCGCGATCCTGTGCGACCTGCGAGGCCAGCTGGGCCAAGGCCTGCTGCGGCAGCTTGCCCGTGGCGTTGCGCGGCAGGGACGCCAGGAAATGGATGGGGCGCGGCAGGAAGGCGGGGTCGATGCGCTCGCGCATGGCCTGCTGCAGCTCGGCTTCGTTCAGCGTGGGCGCCACCACGAAGGCGACCGGGCGCTGGATGCGGCCCTGCGCGTCCTGGACGGCGTCCTGCGGCCAGTACAGGGCCGCATCCACGACGCCGGGGATGCTGTTCAGCTGGTGGTTCAGGTAGGCCAGCGAGGTGCGCTTGCCGGCGATGTTGACCATGTCGGCGTGGCGGCCCAGCAGGGCGAAGCGGGTGGGAGACTGCAGCTCCAGCACGTCGCTCAGCGGCACCACGCCTTCCACGTGGCCGCCGTGGGCGCTGAAACGGGGTTCACCGTCCACGACCGGCTCGGCCCGTACTTCGATGCCGTCGAAGGTCTGCCACAGATCGCCGGCCGCGCAACGGCGCGCGGCGATCTGGCCGGTTTCGGTGCTGCCGTAGATTTCAAGCAGCGGGGCACCCAGTGCCTCTTCGGCCTGGCGTGCCAGCTGTGGTGCCAGCGGTGCGGTGGCGCTCAGCTGCAGGGACAGCGGTGGCACGGCGAGCCGGGCTTCGACCAGGGTGCGCAGGTGAAAGGGCGTGCTGACCAGCACACGCGGGCCAGGCGTGTCCTGCAGAGCGGCTGCGATGTCGGCCGGGTAGAAGGGATGGCTGGCGTCGATCACGCTCTCGTTGAGCAGGGGCAGCAATACGGTGGATTCGAAGCCGTACATGTGCTGGGGCGGCACGGTGCCGGTGACCGTGAAGGGCTGATCCGTGCCCAGCCATTCGCGCACGCGGCGGCCTGCGCCCTGGGCGTTCTGCACCAGCGGCCCCCAGTGCTTGGCGTGCGGCATGGGCTCGCCGGTGGAGCCTGAGGTGAAGACGTAGGCGGCGATCTGATCGCCATCGATCTCGGGCACGTCGAAGGGCGCGTCGGCCGCAGGAACGGGGCCCCGTTCATAGACGATCTGCGGCAGGCCGCCGCTGTCGCCCGGCGTGTCCACCACAGCGTGCAGACCGGGGTAACGCTGGCCCAGGCGTTGCAGCATTTCGGGCGTGCGGGTCGAAGGCAGCAGCAGCGGCACGCCGCGCAGCAGGGCGGCGCCCAGCACCACGGCAAAGTGGTGGCGTTTGCTGCACAGGTTGAGCACGGCGGCGTCTTGCGGCAGGCGTGTCGCCATGTGGCGCACGGCGCCCAGGTAGTCCAGCGCCGTGATGCCACGACCCTTGGACCAGGCCATCAGGGCCTGGGGTGTGCGATGCGAGATCAGGGCCGGCATGGTCGGTGGTTCAGGTGCCGTCGCCCGCCGCGCGCCGCTTGTCGCGGTACATCGTGAAGCTCTGGAGGATGGAGACGTGCGGGATGCCGCGCAGGCACCAGCGCCGCGCGGCGTATTCGGCGACGAACATCCCGCCCAGCAGGGGGATCGAGAGCACGTTGACGAAGAAGGACCAGGTGGACAGCGAGACGGTAAAGAACATGACCAGCGGGATCACGGCCATGGCGATGAAAAACCCCGTCCAGGCCCAGGTGGCCTGGCGCGCGTAGCGGGCGATGCGCGGGCTGTAGTCCGCGCCATGGATGCGCCGGGCGAACTGGGCGATCAGCGGCTCACGGCCCGGGCGCAGCGTGTGGCCGAAGAACCAGGCCAGCAGCGACTGCATGCCCACGGTCTGCGCCAGGTTGATCCAGGCCAGCGTGGCGTGTGACCAGCTGGAGGCGGTCAGCAGCCAGTGCATGGCCGCCGGGTAGCCCAGCAGGAGCAGCAAGGCCAGAGCCGTCTTGAACCACAGTCCCGTTTTCATGGACAGGTGCGAGGCCGCGAGGGCTCAGACGCGGTGGCTGGCGATGTGCGCGGCCAGGCTGCGCAGGGAACTGAAGATGTTGGCGTTGTCCGGGTCGTCCGAACGCATCTGGAAGCCGTATTGCTTGGAAACGGCCAGGGCGATTTCCAGCACGTCGATCGAGTCCAGGCCCAGGCCGTCGCCGTACAGCGGGTCCAGCGGCGGGATCTGCTCGGGGGCGACTTCCAGGTTCAGGGCGGTGACGATGAACCGGGCGATCTCTTGTTCGAAGTCGGTCTGGGTTGGCGTGGTGCTCATGGGCGGGCGTGTGACAGGCGGAGAAACAAAAATGGGCCGAAAAGATCAACCAGCCATTTTAGCGGGGGGCGCCATGTCGCCTGAGATAATTGGCACATGTTCACCCCCCAGTCTGCCGCCCCCGGGCCCTGGCGCCTGTCGGTCGCGCCCATGATCGACTGGACGGACCGCCATTGCCGCTACCTCCACCGCTTGCTGAGCCGCCACGCACGGCTGTATACGGAGATGATCACCACCGGCGCGCTGCTGCATGGCGATGTGGCGCGCCATCTGCGCTTCAACGCCGAGGAGCACCCGGTGGCCTTGCAGCTCGGCGGCAGCGAACCGGCCGACCTGGCCCGCTGTGCGAAGCTGGGTGAACAGTGGGGTTACGACGAGATCAACCTGAACTGCGGCTGTCCCAGTGAGCGCGTGCAGCGTGGCGCCTTTGGCGCCTGCCTGATGGCCGAGCCGAAGTTGGTGGCCGAGGGGGTGAAGGCCATGGTGGACGCCGTGTCCGTGCCCGTCACGGTGAAACACCGCATCGGCATCGACCGGACCGAGAGTTATGAATTCGTGCGCGACTTCGTCGGCACGGTGGCCGAGGCCGGCTGCGTCACCTTCATCGTGCATGCGCGCAACGCCTGGCTGCAGGGTCTGTCGCCGAAGGAAAACCGCGAGATCCCGCCGCTGCGCTACGAACTGGTGCACCGGCTCAAACACGACTTTCCGCAGCTGACCATCGTCATCAACGGCGGCCTGACCACGGACGAGCAGGTGTCGAGGGAGTTGCGCCTGCTCGACGGTGTGATGATCGGGCGCGAGGCTTATCACAATCCCTGGTGGCTGGCCTCCTGGGACGAGCGGTATTTCGGCGCGTCGCCTTCGACCTTGACGCGCGAGGCGGTGGAGCAGCAGATGGTGGACTACATGCTACGCGCCGCCGCAGAGGATGGTTGCCCCTGGTACGCGATTGCACGCCACATGCTCGGTTTGCGCCACGGCCTGCCCGGGGCGCGGCGCTGGCGCCAGGTCTGGAGCGACCACAAGCTCAAGCCGCTCGATCCGCGTGAAGTGATGGCGCTGGCGCACCAGGCACCCTCGGCGTGATGCGTCTCGCGCGCTTGCCGGCCGGGGCGCGGCGGGCTCAGTGCAGGCCGTTCCTGCGGCTGCCCATATAACCTTCAAATTCCGCCGCCGGCATGGGACGGGCGAAGTGGTAACCCTGGGCTTCGTCGCAGCCGAAGCTCTGCAACTGCTGCTGCAGGTCCGGTGTTTCCACGCCCTCGGCGATGGTGAGCAGGCCCAGGCTGTGCGCCATCTGGATGATGGCGCGCACGATGGCCGCGTCGTCGGGGTCGCTGGCAAGATCGCGGATGAAACTCTGGTCGATCTTGAGCTTGTCGATGTCGAAGCGCTTCAGATAGGACAGGCTGGAGTAGCCCGTGCCGAAGTCGTCGATGGCCAGCCTCACGCCCAGCTGCTTGAGGCGACGGACCGTGGCCATGACCTGATCGACGTCCTGGATCAGGATGGATTCGGTCAGTTCCAGCTCCAGCCGTGAAGGGTCCAGGCCCGTGCCGGCCAGCGCCTGCACCACGGTGTCTTCGATGCTGCCACGCTGGAACTGCACGGCCGAGAGGTTGACCGCCATCATCATGGCGGGCAAGCCGGCGCTCTGCCAGGCCTGGGCCTGGCGGCAGGCCTCCTGGATCACCCAGTCGCCGATGGGCACGATCAGGCCGCTGTCCTCGGCCACGGGCACGAAACGGGCGGGATGGACGAGGCCGAATTCCGGGTGCTGCCAGCGCAGCAGGGCTTCGACGCCGATGACGCGGCCGCTGCCCAGCTCGATCTGCGGCTGGTAGTGCAGCACGAACTCGCCGCGCTCCAGGGCACGGCGCAGGCCGCTGCGCATCAGCAGGTGTTCCACCGCCTCCTCGTCCATGGCTTCGTCGAAGAAGCGATAGGTGTTGCGGCCCGCCTCCTTGGCACGGTACATGGCCATGTCGGCCTTCTTGCGCAGGATGTCGAAATCGCTGCCGTCCTGCGGGTAGAGCGCCACGCCGATCGAGGCCGAGGTGGAGAGCTCGTTGCCGTCGTGAAGGAAGGGCTCCTGCAGCAGCTCCATGATCTTGGTCAGCACCGGCAGGCAGCTCTCGGTGCCGTGTTGCTCGCGCAGGATGAGCACGAACTCGTCGCCCCCCTGGCGGCTGATGGTGTCGCTGTCGCGCACGCAATGCTTGAGCCGTGTCGCGACTTCCTTGAGCAGGGCGTCGCCCGTGGCGTGGCCCAGCGAGTCGTTGATCTTCTTGAAGTTGTCGAGGTCCAGGAAGACCAGGGCCAGGCCGCTGCGGCTGCGCTCGGCCTGGGTGATGGCCTGCTGCAGGCGGTCTTCGAGCAGCAGTCGATTGGGCAGGCCGGTCAGCGGATCGTGATAGGCCAGGAACTCGACCTTCTGTTCAGCCAGCTTGCGCGCGGTGATGTCGGAACCGGTGCCTCGGTAACCCTTGAAAGCACCGCTCTCGAACACCGGCTTGCCGTTGATCACGCACCAGCGCAGCTCGCCGTCACGGTTCCTCAGCTGGTAGACAAAATCCTTGAAGGGCAGGCGTGCGTCGAGCGCGCGGCGGTGCTCGGTCCACTGTTCCGGTGTCAGCCCCTCGATGGGCAACTCCCAGCGCTGCTTGCCCAGGCCGCTGTCCTCCCTGGTGGGCGGGGCGGCGAGGTGACCGCCGGAGATCTCCGTGAAGCGCAGGTCTGCGTCCATTTCCCAGAACCAGTCGGAGGACATCTCCGAAAGATCGCGGAAGCGTGCTTCCTCGTTTCGCAGGTGCTGCTCGGCGGCGATGCGTTCGGCGATCTCATGCTGCAGTCGCTCGTTGATCGCCGCCAGTTCCTGGGTGCGTGCCTCGACCCGGCGTTCGAGTTCATGGCGTGCCTCGGCCAGGGCGCCCTGTGCCGCTTTCTGCGAGCTGATGTCCTCGCTGATCCAGATCGCGCCCTGGCTGCCGTCCTGGTTGGGCAGGGCCTTGGCCAGATGGCGGCTCCAGATCATGACACCATCGTTGCGGCGCGCGTGGCGCCAGGCGATGTCGACCAGTTCGCCGCGCGCGAGCATGGGGCCGACGGCGGCGCCAAAGGCCCGGTAGTCGTCGTCGTCGGCAAAGAAGGCCCTTGCGTACTCGCCGACGAGGGTGCCCGGGGCCCAGCCGTAGATGGCCTCCATGCGTGGGTTGCAATGCACGATCTGGCCGTTGCGCGTGAAGAGGATGCCCACCGAGGCGTTTTCCAGGATGGCCTGCTGGCGCTGCAGCAGTTCGTCGAGGCTGGCCCGCTCACGCACACGGTCGCTGATGTCCTCGATGATCCAGATCGTGCCCTCGGCCGTGTTGGCGGGGTTGATGGCCTTGGCCCGCAGATGGCAGTGGACTTCACTGCCGTCCTTGCGGCGCATGGGCTGCTCCACGTCCAGCAGTTCGCCACGCGCCAGCAGCGGGCCGGCCTGGCGGCCCATGGCCTCGTAGGCTTCCTGGCTGGGATAAAAGACGGAGCCCGGCTGGCCGACCAGCTCCCCGTGTGGCCAGCCGTAGATTTCGGAGGAACGTGGGTTGCAGTGCAGGACCTTGCGGTCGCGCGTGAACACGATCCCGACCGAGGCGTTTTCCAGAATGGCCTGATATTCCAGCAAGGTTTGCTGGATGCCGGGTTTCAAGCTGTCGCCGGGCGGTAGGGCCATGCGCTCAGGATAGGGCAATTCAGGCTGGGCGGCCAGTGCAAAAGTCTCAGGTTGCGGCTTCGAGTCCGTTGCGGAAGTGTTCCAGCATTCTTTGTGTGGCTGCCGCCGCATCGCGTGCCTGCAGCGCGGTCATGACAGCGCGGTGTTCGGCCAGTGACTCCTCGATGCGACCGGACTTGAGCAGCGAGTGGTGCCGGTTGAGCTTCATGACCTTGCGCAGGTCGGCCACCATCTGGTCGCGCCAGCGGTTGTCGGCGATCTCCAGCAGGCGCATGTGGAAGCGTTCGTTGAGTTCGAAGAAACGATCCCGGTTCTGGGCGCTGGCTTCCAGTGCCTCGTGCAGGCTTTGCAGTTCGCGCAGCTGCTCGTCCGTGGCGTGCCGGGCCACCATGCCGGTCGCGTCGGATTCCAGCAGACCCAGCAGGTGGTAGATGTCCACCAGGTCCTTTTCATTGACCTCGGTGACGTAGGCGCCACGGCGCACCTTCATGGTCACCAGGCCCTCGGCGGCCAGGACCTTGAGGGCCTCGCGCAGGGGAGTGCGGCTGATGCCGTAGTCCTCGGCGATCTTGAGCTCGTCGATCCAGCTGCCGGGCTCCAGTTCGCGGTTGAAGATGCGCTGGCGCAGCAGTTCGGCCACTTCTTCATACAGGGCACGGGGAGAGAGGGAGACGGCGGACATGGCTGGGATTGTAAGCTTAAAGAATATTTTGCATCAATAATTATGAATGATGTAAACTCCGCGCAACAATTTACAGAGCCTCCCCGGGGCCGCCGCTTTGCCATGAACCAGAAAAAGACCGAGTTCCAACAAGCCAGCCTCGAGGCCTGGCACAAGGCCGCCGCCAAGTCTGCGCCGGGCGGCGACGTGAACGCCTTGAACTGGCTCACGCCCGATGGCATTTCAGTCAAGCCGCTGTACACGGCGGCCGACCTGCAGGGCCTGCCGCACGCCGACACGCTGCCCGGCTTCGAGCCGTATCTGCGCGGACCGCAGGCCACCATGTACGCCGTGCGGCCCTGGACCATCCGCCAGTACGCCGGCTTTTCCACGGCCGAGGAATCCAACGCCTTTTATCGCAAGGCCCTGGCGGCCGGCGGGCAGGGCGTGAGCGTGGCCTTCGACCTGGCCACCCACCGCGGCTACGACAGCGACCACCCGCGCGTGACGGGCGACGTGGGCAAGGCCGGCGTGGCCATCGACTCGGTGGAGGACATGAAGATCCTGTTCAGCGAGATCCCGCTGGACAAGGTTTCGGTGTCCATGACCATGAACGGCGCCGTGCTGCCCGTGCTGGCGGGTTATGTGGTGGCGGCCGAAGAGCAGGGCGTCAGCCAGGACCAATTGAGCGGGACCATCCAGAACGACATCCTCAAGGAGTTCATGGTCCGCAACACCTATATCTACCCGCCCGAGCCGAGCATGCGCATCATCGGCGACATCATCGAGTACACGAGCAAGAACATGCCCAAGTTCAACTCGATCTCGATTTCGGGTTACCACATGCAGGAAGCCGGCGCCAACCAGGCCCTGGAACTGGCCTTCACCCTGGCCGATGGCAAGGAGTATGTGAAGACGGCCATCGCCAAGGGCATGGACGTGGACGACTTCGCGGGTCGCCTGTCCTTCTTCTGGGCGGTCGGGATGAACTTCTATCTGGAGATCGCCAAGATGCGCGCGGCGCGCCTGCTGTGGTGCCGCATCATGAAGGGCTTCAACGCCAAGGCACCGAAGAGCCTGATGCTGCGCACGCACAGCCAGACCAGCGGTTGGAGCCTGACCGAGCAGGATCCCTACAACAACGTGGTGCGTACCACCATCGAGGCGATGGCCGCGGTCTTCGGTGGGACGCAGAGCCTGCACACCAACAGCTTCGACGAAGCCATTGCCCTGCCGACCGAGTTCAGCTCGCGCATCGCGCGCAACACCCAGCTCATCATCCAGGAAGAGACCCACATCACCCATGTGATCGATCCCTGGGCCGGCAGCTACATGATGGAGAAGCTGACGCAGGACATGGCCGATGCGGCCTGGACCCTCATCGAGGAGGTCGACGCCATGGGCGGCATGACCAAGGCCGTGGACAGCGGCTGGGCCAAGCTCAAGATCGAGGCTGCGGCAGCGGAAAAGCAGGCCCGCATCGACTCCGGCAAGGACGTGATCGTCGGCGTCAACAAATACAAGCTCAAGAAGGAAGACCCGATCGAGGCGCGCGACATCGACAACGTGGCGGTGCGCGACGGGCAGATTGCACGCCTCCAGGCCATCCGCGCGCAACGCGACGGCCAGGCCGTGCAGGCCGCACTCGACGCGCTGACCCGGGCGGCCGAGCAAGGCAGTGGTAACCTGCTCGACCTGAGCATCCGGGCCATCCGCCTGCGCGCCACGGTGGGCGAGGTGAGTGATGCGCTGGAAAAGGTCTTTGGGCGCCATCGCGCCGATACACAAAAGGTGACCGGTGTGTACGCTGCTGCCTACGACTCGGCCGAAGGCTGGGAAACCCTCAAGCAGGAAATCGCCGACTTCGCGACGGCGCAGGGCCGCCGTCCGCGCGTGATGATCTCCAAGCTGGGCCAGGACGGCCATGACCGCGGCGCCAAGGTGGTGGCCACGGCCTTTGCCGATCTGGGCTTCGACGTGGACATGGGCCCGCTGTTCCAGACCCCCGAGGAATGCGCCCGCCAGGCCATCGAGAACGATGTGCATGCCGTGGGTGTCTCCACGCTGGCGGCAGGCCACAAGACCCTGGTGCCGGCCATCATTGCCGAGCTCAGGAAGCAGGGTGCGGACGACATCATCGTCTTCGTCGGCGGTGTCATTCCGCGTCAGGACTACGACTTTCTCTATGAAGCGGGCGTCAAGGGCATCTACGGTCCCGGCACCCCGATCCCGGCCAGCGCCAAGGATGTGCTGGAGCAGATCAAGAAAGCCCACGCTTGAAAGAGGCGGCGGTGAGCCATCCTCCACTACTGGACGGCATCCTGCAGGGCACTCCCGCCCAGCAGCGCCGTGCCATGGCCAAGGCCATCACGCTGCTCGAATCGACGCGGGCCGATCATCGGGCGCAGGGCGACGAGCTGCTCACGGCGCTGTTGCCGCACACCGGCGGTGCGTTTCGGCTGGGCATCAGCGGCGTGCCCGGTGTGGGCAAGTCCACCTTCATCGAGGCGCTGGGCCTTTACCTCATCGGCCACGGGCATCGCGTGGCGGTGCTGGCGGTGGATCCGTCTTCCAGCGTCTCCGGTGGCTCGATCCTGGGCGACAAGACCCGCATGGAAAAGCTTTCCGTGCATGAAAAAGCCTACATCCGTCCCAGCCCGAGCAGCGGCACGCTGGGCGGCGTGGCCGAGAAGACGCGTGAGGCCATGCTGGTCTGCGAGGCCGCGGGTTACGACATCGTGATCGTCGAGACCGTGGGCGTGGGCCAGAGCGAAACCGCCGTGGCCAGCATGACGGACATGTTTGTGCTGATGCAGCTGCCCAATGCAGGCGACGACCTGCAGGCCATCAAGAAGGGCGTGATGGAACTGGCCGATCTGGTGGTGATCAACAAGGCCGACATCGATGCCGCGGCCGCTACTCGTGCGCAGGCGCAGATCACCTCTTCCTTGCGTCTGCTGACGCAGCATGGCAATCCCGAGCGTTCGCCGGGCCGCCCCAAGAACGCGAGCACCTCCTCGGGGGGCAGCGAACGCAGTGAGCTTGGGGGCCATGACCATGCGCACCATGACGAGAAGATCTGGCACCCGAAGGTGGTCCAGCTCAGTGCCTTGCTGGGCCAGGGCGTGGACAGCTTCTGGGCTGCCGTCACGCAGTTCCGTGCGCTGCAGGCCGCCAGCGGCAAACTCACGGCGCGGCGAGAGGGCCAGGCCCAGGCCTGGATGTGGGAGCGCATCGAGGCCGGTCTCCGACTGGCCTTTCGCGCGCATCCGCAGGTGCGCAAGTTGCTGCCCCCGCTGAGCACGGAAGTCCAAAGCGGCCGTCTGGCCGCCTCCACCGCCGCACGCCGGCTGCTGCAGGCCTACGAACAGAAAACCTGAACGAATCAACAGAGGACGAACCATGCACGACATCCTGGAACAACTGGAGCAAAAACGCGCCGCAGCCCGGCTGGGCGGGGGTGAAAAGCGCATCGCGGCACAGCATGCCAAGGGCAAGCTCACGGCACGTGAGCGCCTGGACGTGCTGCTCGACGAAGGCACCTTCGAAGAGTGGGACATGTTTGTCGAACACCGCTGCGTGGACTTCGGCATGGAGGAGAACAAGATCCCGGGTGACGGCGTGGTCACGGGCTACGGCATGATCAACGGCCGCCTGGTCTTCGTCTACAGCCAGGACTTCACGGTCTTCGGCGGTGCATTGTCGGAAGCGCATGCCGAGAAGATCTGCAAAATCATGGACCAGGCCATGAAGGCCGGCGCGCCGGTGATCGGCCTGAACGATTCGGGCGGCGCCCGCATCCAGGAAGGCGTGGCCTCCCTGGGTGGTTATGCCGAGGTGTTCCAGCGCAATGTGCTGGCCTCCGGCGTGATCCCCCAGATCAGCATGATCATGGGGCCGAGTGCCGGCGGCGCGGTCTACAGCCCGGCCATCACGGACTTCATCTTCATGGTGAAAGACAGCTCCTATATGTTCGTGACCGGCCCCGAGGTGGTGAAGACGGTGACGCATGAGGAGGTGACCGCCGAGGAACTGGGTGGCGCGCTGACCCACACCACCAAGAGCGGTGTGGCTGACCTGGCCTTCGAGAACGACGTGGAGGCGTTGCTCATGCTGCGTCGCCTCTACAACTACCTGCCGCTGAACAACCGCGAGAAGGCCCCGGTGCGCAAGAGCGGTGACCCGATCGATCGCATGGAGCGCAGCCTGGACACCCTGGTGCCGGACAACCCCAACAAGCCCTATGACATGAAGGAGCTGATCGTCAAGACCGTGGACGATGGCGACTTCTTCGAGATCCAGCCCGAGTACGCGAAGAACATCCTGATCGGCTTTGCCCGCATGGACGGCCAGACCGTGGGCATCGTGGCCAACCAGCCGCTGGTGCTGGCCGGTTGCCTGGACATCAAGAGCAGCATCAAGGCGGCGCGTTTTGTGCGCTTCTGCGACGCTTTCAGCATCCCGGTCATCACGTTCGTGGACGTGCCCGGTTTCATGCCCGGCACGTCCCAGGAGTACGGCGGCATCATCAAGCACGGCGCCAAGCTGCTCTACGCCTATGCCGAGTGCACGGTGCCCAAGATCACCGTGATCACGCGCAAGGCCTATGGCGGCGCTTACGACGTGATGGCCTCCAAGCACCTGCGCGGCGACGTGAACTTCGCCTGGCCCAATGCCGAGATCGCGGTGATGGGCGCCAAGGGCGCGGTGGAGATCATCTTCCGCGAGGACAAGGGTGATCCGGCCAAGCTGGCCGCCAAGGAAGCCGAGTACAAGGCCCGCTTCGCCAACCCCTTCGTGGCCGGCGCGCGCGGTTACATCGACGACGTGATCCTGCCGCACGAAACCCGCAAGCGCATCTGCCGTTCGCTGGTCATGCTGAAAGACAAGAAGCTGGACAACCCGTGGCGCAAGCACGGCAACATTCCGCTGTGATGGCCTGAGGAGATAAGAACATGTTCAAGAAAATCCTGATTGCAAATCGTGGCGAGATCGCCTGCCGGGTGATTGCGACTGCGAAGAAGATGGGCATCGCCACCGTGGCGGTGTATTCCGAAGCCGACCGTGACGCGCGCCACGTGTTGCTGGCCGACGAGTCCGTGCTGCTCGGCCCTGCGCCCAGCCGGGATTCCTACCTGGTGGCGGACAAGATCATCGCCGCGGCCAAGCAGACCGGCGCCCAGGCCATCCACCCGGGCTACGGTTTCCTGTCCGAGAACGAGGACTTCGCCAAACGCGTGGAGGAGGAGGGCCTGGTCTTCATCGGCCCCAAGCACTATTCCATTGCGGCCATGGGCGACAAGATCGCCTCCAAGAAGCTGGCGGGCGAGGCCAAGGTCAACTGCATCCCGGGCTGGAACGAAGCCATCGAATCGGCCGAACGTGCCGTGGAGATCGCCAAGGGCATCGGCTATCCGGTGATGATCAAGGCCTCGGCCGGTGGCGGCGGCAAGGGCCTGCGTGTGGCCTTCAATGACAAGGAGGCGCTGGAAGGTTTCACCAGCTGCCGCAACGAGGCGCGCAACAGCTTTGGCGATGACCGTGTTTTCATCGAGAAGTTCGTCGAGGAGCCCCGCCACATCGAGATCCAGGTGCTGGGCGACAGCCACGGCCATGTGATCTACCTGAACGAGCGCGAGTGCTCGATCCAGCGCCGTCACCAGAAGGTGATCGAGGAGGCGCCCAGTCCCTTCATCAGCGACGCGACCCGCAAGGCCATGGGCGAGCAGGCCGTGGCCCTGGCCAAGGCCGTGAAGTACCAGAGCGCGGGCACGGTGGAGTTTGTCGTTGGCAAGGACCAGAGCTTCTATTTCCTGGAGATGAACACCCGGCTGCAGGTGGAACACCCGGTGACCGAGTGCATCACCGGCCTGGACCTGGTGGAGTTGATGATCCGTGTCGCCGCGGGGGAAAAGCTGCCGCTGGCGCAAGCCGACGTGAAGCGCAACGGCTGGGCCATCGAATGCCGCATCAACGCCGAAGACCCCTTCCGCAACTTCCTGCCCTCGACCGGCCGCCTGGTGCGTTTCACGCCGCCGACACAAAGCATGTGGCAGTCCGACACGAAGCACCTGCAGGGCGTGCGCGTCGACACCGGCGTGCAGGACGGCGGCGAGATCCCGATGTACTACGACTCGATGATCGCCAAGCTCATCGTGCACGGCAAGGACAGGCTGGACGCGATAACCAAGATGCGCGAGGCGCTCAACGGCTTCGTGATCCGTGGCATCAGCTCCAACATTCCTTTCCAGGCCGCGCTGCTGGCGCACCCGAGGTTTGTGGCGGGTGACTTCAACACCGGCTTCATCGCCGAGCATTACGGCAAGGGTTTCTCGTCCGCGAATGTGCCGCACGCCGATCCGAACTTCCTGGTGGCACTGGCGGCTTTTGTGCGCCGCAAATCGCGCGAGCGTACGACCACCATCTCCGGCCAGTTGCCGGGGTATTCGGTCGATGCTGGCAAGGACTACGTGGTCATCACGCTGGGCGCAGAGGGGCAGCACTTGCATACCCCGGTGCATGTGGACGAATTCGTGGGTGAGACCGGCAAGGCCCGCGTGCGCGTGGGTGACAGGAGTTATGAAATCTGCAGCACCTCGCGCCTGAACGACATCATCATCGTCGGCACGGTGGATGGCAAACCCTTCACGACGCAGGTGGAGCGCGGCACGGCCAGGAACCCACTGGCCTTGAAGCTGCAGCACAACGGGACGCTGATCGAGGCGCTGGTGATCTCGCCGCGCATGGCCGAACTGCACCAGCTCATGCCGCACAAGGCGCCGCCGGACATGAGTCGTTACGTGCTCTCGCCCATGCCGGGTCTGCTGGTCGACGTGGCCGTGCAGCCCGGCCAGAAAGTGCAGGCGGGCGAGCGCGTGGCCGTGATCGAGGCCATGAAGATGGAAAACGTCCTGTTCGCCGCCGCCGATGGCGTGGTGGCCAAGGTACTGGCTTCCAAGGGCGAAAGCCTGACGGTGGATCAGCCCATCGTGGAGTTCCAGTGATGGGTCTGCGGCCTTTCAAGGTGCTGGGCATCCAGCAGATCGCCATCGGCGGCCCCGACAAGACGCGGCTGCGAACGCTCTGGGTCGACATGCTGGGCCTGCAGGTCACGGGCACGTTCAGGAGCGAACGCGAGAACGTGGACGAGGACATCTGTGCCATGGGCTCCGGGCCTTACAAGGTCGAGGTCGACCTGATGCAGCCGCTGGACCCCGAGAAGAAGCCGGCGGTGCACACCACGCCGCTCAACCACGTGGGCCTGTGGATCGACGATCTGCCCAAGGCCGTGGAATGGCTCACTGCCCAGGGCGTACGTTTCGCGCCGGGCGGTATCCGCAAAGGCGCGGCCGGCTACGACATCTGCTTCCTGCATCCCAAGTCGAACGACGAGTTCCCGATTGCCGGTGAAGGCGTGCTGATCGAGCTGGTGCAGGCGCCCCCCGAGGTGGTGGACGCCCTGACTTGATAGGGACAAACCCGGTAAGTTTCCTGAAGGACGCATTCCTATACTTGTCAGGGTATCGGGCGCTTCAGTTCCGGTTCGATGTTGTCGAACTTGAATTGTGATCAGACCCGCCTTGCTCAAGAGGCATACGTCACCGGGATCCGTCATGGGCATCATCAAACAGTTTTTTGGACCCGGCGCATGGCTCATGCGCCGCCTGTCCCTGGCCGGCAAGCTGGTCCTGCTGAACGTGGTCATGGTGCTGGCCAACGTCGCGATGGATTGGGTCGGTATCGTCACGGGTGTCTGCGCCTTGCTGGTCCTGGTCTACCTGATGCTGGCTTTCTATCTCAGCTTCATGTCCGACCTGCGCCGGGTGATGCATTTCATGGAGCAGACGGCCCAGGGCAATCTGCGCGAGAAGGTGCTGATCCGCGGGCGCGACGAACTCGGCGCCATGGCCGAGGCGATGCAGCGCATGGTGGCCAGCCTGTCGGGCATGGTGGCCAGCATCCGCAGCAACTCGGCCCTGGTGGCGCACGCCGGGCAGAGCCTGGCCGCCGGCAACCGCGAGCTGTCGGACCGCACCGAGCAGCAGGCGGCCAATCTGGAGCAGACCTCTGCCAGCGTGCAGGAGTTGTCATCCACCGTGCAGGGCAATGCGCGTACCACACAGCAGGCCAACAGCCAGGCGGCCCAGGTACGCGACGTGGCCGACCGCGGTGCCCAGGGCATGGTGCAGGCCGTGCAGTCAGTCGAAGCGATCCAGAGCAGCGCGCAGCGCATGAACGAGATCATCGGCGTGATCGACAGCCTGGCTTTCCAGACCAATATCCTGGCGCTCAATGCCGCGGTCGAGGCCGCGCGGGCCGGTGAGGCCGGACGTGGTTTTGCCGTGGTGGCGGCCGAGGTGCGGACCCTGGCGCAACGTTCGGCCGAGTCGGCCAAGGAGATCCGCCAGCTTATCGGTGCTTCTTCCAGCCAGGTGGCGGCGAGCGTGGCGCAGATTCGCACGGCGGGCAGCAGCATCGGTGAAATCGTTCCGGGTATCCGTGGCGTGGCCGAGAGCATGTCCCATATCTCGGTGTCCAGCGCCGAGCAGAGCACCTCGCTCAACGAGATCACGGCTGCCATCCGCCAGCTCGATGAGATCACGCAGCGCAATGCGGCGATGGTGGAACATGCCGTCGAGCAGGCCGAGAAACTGGAGCAACGCGCCTCCACGCTGGCTCAGGCCGTGGCGGCGTTCCGGCTGCAGCAAGGCACGGCCGACGAGGCGCTCGAGCTGGTGCAGCGGGCCATCGCATTTCGCCGGCAGACCACACGCGAGGGTTTTGTGCGGGGTCTGACCGATCCGCAGCAGGGCTTTTACGACCGCGACATGTATGTCTTCGCGCTGGACCGCAGCGGTGCCTATGTGGCCTTTGGCGGGAATCCGGCCAAGGTCGGGACGCGGGTGCAGGACATCCCGGGCATCGACGGCCAGGGTTTGCTCGAGGCCATCGTGGCGCAGGCCGAACACGCGCCGGGCTGGGTGGAGTACGACATCACCAACCCGGCCACCGGCGCGGTGCAGACCAAGATGTCCTATGTACAGCAGGTCGACGATTTGTACGTCGGCGCCGGCGTCTACAAGAACCTGGTCGCGTCCTGAGGCCTGCAGGCCTCAGTTTCCACCTTCACGCCGTGCCCGTGCACGTGCCAGGGCCGCCTCGATCACTGCGCGTTTCTGGTCCAGCACGGCGGGGTCCGTATGCTGTGTATGCGCGGGCAGATCGGCCAGCTTCATCCGCGCTTTTTCTTCCAGCCGCAGTTCGTTTTCCTGTCGGCTGCGCTGCTGACGAACGCTATGAAATTCATAGCGTTGGCGCGCCGTGGCCGCCTGCTGCGCCGTCCAGGCAGCCCAGCCGGTGCGCTCGCCGCTGACACTTTCCATGCGTATGCAGTCCACCGGGCAGACCGGGATGCAGAGTTCGCAACCGGTGCAGTGCGGCTCGATCACCGTGTGCATGCGCTTGTTGCCGCCCAGGATGGCGTCGGTCGGGCAGACGGCGAGGCACAGCGTGCAGCCTATGCACCAGTCCTCGTCGATCACCGCCACGGTGAGCGGGCCTTCGGTGCCGAACGCGGGGTCCAGAGGCAGTGCGGGCCGGCCGGTCAGCGCCGCCAGGCGGCTGATGCCTTCGGCGCCGCCGGGCGGGCATTGGTTGATGGCGGCGTCTCCTGCCGCGATGGCCTGGGCATAGGCCGCGCAGTCCGGATAACCACAGCGCGTGCACTGGGTCTGGGGCAGGGCGTCGAGGATCTGGGCAGCGGTCGCGGGCATGCCCGGATTATCCGGCCCCTGGGGGGCGCATCAGGCCGCTGACCTGGCGCTTTTCTTCCCGCCCGCCTTGGCCGGCGTGTTGTGCTCCAGGATGAAGGCCTTGACCGCCGGGTAGACGATGTCGCGCCAGCGTCGGCCCGAGAAGATGCCGTAGTGGCCGGCACCCTTGGCTTCCAGATGCTGCTGTCGGGTCTTGGGAACGCCGCTGCAGATGCCGTGCACGGCCTCGGTCTGGCCCGAGCCCGAAATGTCGTCGAGCTCACCCTCGACGGAGAGCAGGGCGGTGGTCTTGATGTCCTGTGGTTGCACGCGCTCGATCTGGCCGTCCACGCCCTTCACATCCCATGTGCCCTGCACCAGGCTGAAGTCCTGGAACACGGTCCTGATGGTTTCCAGGTAGTAGTGCGCGTCCATGTCCAGCACGGCGTTGTACTCGTCATAGAACTGGCGATGCGCTTCGGCGCTGGTGTCGTCGCCCTTGAGCAGGTGTTCGAAGTAGTCGTAGTGGCTCTTGGCGTGGTGCTGCGGGTTCATGGCCACGAAACCTGCGTGCTGCAGGAAACCGGGGTAGACGCGGCGGCCCGCGCCGGGGAAATTGCTGGGCACGCGGTAGATCACGTTGTGCTCGAACCAGCTGTGGCTCTTGGTCATGGCCAGGTTGTTCACGGCCGTGGGTGATTTGCGTGCGTCGATCGGGCCGCCCATCATGGTCATGGTCAGCGGCGTGGTCTCGCCGCGACTGGCCATCAGGGAGACGGCGGCCAGCACCGGCACCGTGGGCTGGCACACGCTCATCACGTGGCAGTTGCCGTATTCGTGCTGGATGTGACGGATGAATTCCTGGACGTAGTTGACGTAGTCGTCCAGGTGGAATTCGCCCTGCGACAGCGGCACCATGCGCGCGTTCTTCCAGTCGGTGATGTAGACCTTGTGGTCCTTGAGCATGGTGCGCACGGTGTCGCGCAGCAGCGTGGCGTAGTGACCCGAGAGCGGCGCCACAACCAGCACCACGGGCTGGTTCTTGAGCTTGGTCAGCGTGGCCGGGTCGTCGGTGAAACGCTTGAAGCGGCGCAGTTCGCAGAAGGGCTTGTCCAGCTCCACGCGCTCGTGGATGGCCACGTTGACGCCGTCCACCCCTACCGTGCGGATACCGAATTCGGGCTTCTCATAGTCCTTGCCCAGGCGGTGCATCAGCGCGTAGCCGGCTGCCATGCGCTGGGCATGCGGCAGGTGGGCCAGCGGCGACAGCGGGTTGTTGAAGGCCTTGGCCGTGGTCTCGGCCAGATCGGCAAAGGGCTCCATCAGGGAGCGCTGGGTTTCGTAGAGCTGGTACAGCATGGCGGACTCGCTTTCAGCATATTGCTGCAGTGCAATATAGCAGTTGTGGAGCGTTGCGGTCTGGGGAATTGCACCTAATCAGCGGGCCAGTGGGACGCAAAGGCGACAATTGGCGTGAACAGACCCAGACCATGCAGCGCCGCATCCTTCTTGCCACGGCCCTGGGCCCTGGCGCCAGCCTTCTGACCGGAATGCCCATGACCGCCATTGCCGGGGCGACCCGCCTCACCCAACTCCAGCCCAGTCCGCGCTTGCCGGTGCTTTTCATCGGACACGGCAGCCCGCTGAACGTGATCGAACCCAATGAGTTCCGGCCCCGCTGGGAGGCACTGGGCCGTGAATTCGGCAGCGGCGCGCAGGCCCGTTGGCCCCGGCCGCAACTCATCCTGTGCATCTCGGCGCATTGGCTCACGCGCGGCTGGTGGCTCACCGGCATGGAAAGGCCGCCCACCATCCACGACTTCGGCGGCTTTCCGCAGGCGCTCTTCGACCAGCAGTACCCGGCGCCAGGCGCGCCGCGGGTGGCGCAGGCCCTGGCTGGCGAACTGCGCCAGCCAGCCAGCCAGCAGCCCTTGGGCGCGGACCAGGCGGAATGGGGTTACGACCACGGCAGCTGGTTGGTGCTCAAGCCCATGTTTCCTCAGGCGGATATTCCGGTCCTGCAGCTCAGCATGGACTACAGCCGCCCGCCAGCCGAACACTATGCACTCGGCCAGCAGCTGCGCCGCTTGCGCGAGCGCGGCGTGCTCATCGTGGGCAGCGGCAACATCGTGCACAACCTGCGTGCCCTGCGCCGGGGCGCATCCAGCGACCAGGCCTATGACTGGGCCCTGGAGTTCGACCGCCTCATGGGCGAGCACATTGCCCGGGGGCGCCTGAACGCACTGCCGGATTCTCTGCAGCTGGGCGAGCTGGCCCGCCTGGCCCATCCCACCCATGAGCACTTCCTGCCCTTGCTGTACGCAGCGGGCGCTGCGGACGCAGGCGAGTCCATGCGCTTTTTCAACGACAGTTTCCAGGGGGCCTCGATCTCCATGCGCTCGGTCATCTGGGGCTAGCCGGTCACGCAGCGCAACCCTAGTACTGCGCCTCAGAAGTATCGAAACATGAAAGCGCGCCTTCGCGCGCATGGCCGCGTTGCAAATCCTCGCCATAGCGAAGGCTATGGCGAGGATTTGCGCCTGGCCCTGCGCACGGATTCATCGCTTTCATCATGTTCCTCTACCTCTGGGGCGCAGTACCAGGCAATCGCTTGCATAGGCCCGTTTGTAAGCCTCTGTAAGGCAGTGACAATGCCCTTATTCCCCCAAAAAAACCAGAGCAAGAAATGAACCGAATTCTGAAAGCGCTGTTTCTGTGCACCCTCGGCCTGCTGGCACTGCAAGCCCAGGCCCGTGAAGTGGAGGGCGTGAAATACGAGGAAAACATTGAACTCGCTGGCGCGAAGCTGCAGCTCAATGGCGCAGGCACACGCTACAAGGCCGTGTTCAAGGTCTATACGGCCGGTCTGTACCTTGGCAAGAAGGCGGGCACCCTGCCCGAGGCCCTGGCGGTTCCCGGGCCCAAACGCCTGACGCTGACCTTTGTGCGCGAGATCGCGTCCGAGGAACTGGGCCGGCTGTTCATCAAGGGCATCAAGTCCAACACACCGAATGAAGAGTACACGCGCATTGTCGGCAGCGTGATGCGCATGAGCCAGGTCTTCTACGAAGCCCGCAAGATGAAGATCGGCGAGGTCATCAACATGGACTGGGTGCCGGGCAAAGGGACGATCATCACCATCCGTGGTGTTCCGGTCGGCGAACCTTTTCCCGAGCCCGAGTTCTATGGCGCCTTGCTGCGCATCTGGCTGGGCCAGGATCCGGCCGACTGGACCTTGAAGGACGCCCTGCTGGGCCAATCAGACAGTCGTTGAATCAGAACAGCGAGCGCAGCAGCAGGCTGCTGCCGGTGAGCAGCAGCACGCCGTGCAGCACCAGCAGGAAGCGCCGCTTGTCCAGCCGAAGGCTGATATGGTGGCCGATGTAAAGGCCCAGTGCAACGGCCGGCAGCAGGTACAGCACCAGCCACAGCAGTTCGGGGTCCAGCAGGCGGCCGGCGAGCAGGAACAGCGCCACACGCACTAGCGAACTGAACATCAAGACGGCCGTCTGCGTGGCGCGGATCTGCTGCACATCGTCCAGGCGGCGCAGCAGGTAGAGCGAGTAGACCCAGCCGCCCGCACCGAACAGCGCACTGAACACGCCGCCCACGCCGCCGTACCACCAGGCCCAGCGCGGCGACAGCGGTGTGGTCGGGGCCACCTTGGGCCGCAGGCCGTTGAGCGCGTACAGCACCACGAAGGCAGCCAGCGCCGGCATCAGCAGCGTGGCTGGCAGGGTGAAGAGCAGCCAGGCGCCCAGCGCACTGCCGGCCAGCAAGGCCGGCACCAGGCGCCAGAGTTCGCGCCGAGCCACGTGTTCACTCAGGCGCCAGCCGTTGGACCAGGACGCCACCATGTCCGTCAGCGCCAGTGTGGGCACCACGGTCGAGACGGGCAACAGGTGCGCCAGCAGCGGTGCGCTGACCAGGGTGGAGCCAAAGCCCACCAGGCCGAAGACCACGTAGGCCACGGCGATCACCGGTTCGGCAAAGAGCAGGGTCAGGAGGTCCGGCATGGTCGGGCCGCTCAGTCGCCGCGTGCGGCGGCGCGTAGCTTGTCTTTCTTGCTCGGTCGCTTGCCCTTGACACCGCCCGTGCCGGCGGCGGCTGGCGCGGGCGCTTCCGTCGGCTCGAACCCGGGGATGCTTTCACGCGGCAACTGGAGGCCCTGGCGTTTTTCGATCAGTCGGAAATGTGCCTCGGTGCTCGCGCTGACGAAGCTCACGGCCAGCCCGCTTTCACCGGCACGCCCGGTGCGGCCGATGCGGTGGGTGTAGTCACTGGGCGATCGTGGCAGGTCGTAATTGACGACCACCGGCAGTTGCATGATGTCCAGCCCGCGCGCCGCGACGTCGGTGGCCACCACCGCGGTCAGCCGTTCGGCCTTGAAGTCGGCCAGCACCTGCGTGCGCTTGCCCTGGCTCAGCTCGCCGTGGAAGGGCTCGGCATCGATGTCGGCCTTGCGCAGCTTGTCGGCCACGATCTCGGCCGCGTGTTTGGTGGCCACGAACACCAGGACCCGGCTCCATTTTTCCTGGGTGATCAGCTGGCGCAGCAACTGGGTGCGCCGGGCTGCATCGACGGCGATGGCACGCTGAAGGATATCGGGCCGGTCCTGTGGTGTCGGCAGAACGTCGATGCGCAGCGGGTCCTGCAGCAGGGTCTGCGCCAAGGCCTGTACAGCTGGCGGGAAGGTGGCCGAGAAAAAGAGGTTCTGGTGCCGGGCGGGCAGCAGCGACAGGATGCGCTCCAGCTCCTCGGCAAAACCCAGGTCCAGCAGGCGGTCGGCCTCATCGAGCACCAGGGCCCGCACGTTGGCCAGCGTGAGCGCGTTGTGGTCCAGCAGGTCCAGCAGGCGGCCGGGGGTGGCCACCACGATGTCGGTGCCGCCGCGCAGTCCCATCATCTGCGGGTTGATGGACACGCCGCCAAACACCACGCTCACCTTGAGCGGCGCGTCCAGGTGCTGGGCCAGGCTACGGAACTCCTCGCCGACCTGGGCAGCCAGTTCGCGCGTGGGCACGAGTACCAGCGCACGGGCGCGCCGGGGTTTCTCAGCCGGAACCTGCGCCAGCTGTTGCAGCAGCGGCAGAGCAAAGGCGACGGTCTTACCCGAGCCGGTCTGCGCCGAGCCCAGCACGTCGCGGCCCTGCAGCGCGGCCGGAATGGCCGCGGCCTGGATGGGCGTGGGGGCGGCGTAGGCCCGGGCGCTGAGCGCCCGCAGCAGGGCGGGCGACAAGCCCAGGGAGGAAAATGGCATGAGCAAACTCGGGAAAGGGCACCCAGTTTAAGCGCTCCGCTGCCAGCACAGGCGTGGGACGACGATAATCAAGCCCCTCGCGAAATTTACCAAGGCCCATCGTGCGCAAAACCTATCCGCTCCTTATCGAGGGCAAACACCCTGACCGCGTGCTCGACGCCGTCAAGCACGACATCCGCAAATACGTCAAACGGCAGCGGCGCGTGGCGCTGCCGGAGGGCGTCGATTTCTGGGACTTCGACTGCAAGTTCGGCCTCAGTGCGGACACGGCCGCGCCCGTCCACTTCGGCAACCTCATCGAGCAGATTGACGCCGCCTCCAAGGACGGTGCCACGGCGGTGTATGTGGAAGTACTGGCCAAGAACGGCCACCGCAAGGCCCGCCCGGCGGGCAGTGGGCCAGAGGATCAGGACGACTGAGGAATGGCCGGTAGCGTGAGCATGAGCAAGAAGCCCCCGCGCATCGGCCTGGCCCTGGGCAGCGGCTCGGCGCGCGGCTGGTCGCATATCGGCGTCATCCGTGCGCTGGAGCGCGCCGGCATCTCGCCCGACATCGTCTGCGGCACCTCCATCGGCGCGCTGGTGGGGGCGGTCTATGCGGCCGGAGAGATCGACCGCCTGGAGCCCTGGGTCAAAAGCCTGACCTGGAAGTCCGTGCTCGGGCTCATGGACTTCAAGATGGGCGGCGGCCTGATCGAGGGCGGCAAGCTGCTGGACTTCTTCCGTAGTCGCTACGAGGACCAGGGCATCGCCGGCCTGCGCAAGGCCTATGCCTGCGTGGCCACCGAGCTGTATACCGGCCGCGAGGTCTGGCTGCGCGAGGGACCGGTGATCGACGCGGTGCGCGCGTCCATTGCCCTGCCGGGCCTGTTCACCCCGGCGCAGCATGAAGGGCGCCTGCTCGTCGATGGTGGCCTGGTCAATCCGGTACCCGTCTCGCTGTGCCGTGCCATGGGGGCGGACATCGTCATCGCCGTGGATCTGAACTGGGACATCATGCTGCACCACAGCCGCGTGGCCAGCCATGCGCGCGAGGCCGAGGCCGAGGAAGCCCAGCAGGGCGGGATGCTGCAGGCCATCCTCACCCGCTTGCGACCGGCCAAGGGGGCCAATGGCCACGACAACGGACCGCCCATGCCCTCCATGCTGGACGTGCTGACCACCAGCCTGAACATCATGCAAATGCGCATCACGCAAAGCCGCCTGGCCGGCGAGCCGGCCGACGTGGTGATTCGCCCCCGGCTCAACGAGGTGGCCGCCATGGACTACCACCTGGCGGCCGGCACCATCGCCGAAGGCGAGCGCGCGGCCGAGTTCGCGCTGCCGCATATCCGGGATTTGCTGGGTTGAGACGATGCTGCAGTACCTGGACTTCGACTACAGCGAAGACGGGCACGGCCACGGCACGTTCGAGGCCATGGCCTCGGTCCCCGCGGACCGCCTGAGCGTCCTGCAGGCCGAGATTGCGCGGGTGCTGGACTGGGCCCATGCCACCTTTCCCGATCAGCGCGCGCCGCTGGAGGAGGGTGGTGAGTGGGACTACCTGCTGGAAGCGCAGCGGGAGTGGACGGTGCCGGAGACCCTGGCCTACGACGAGGTGATGCGGCGCTTCAGCAGCCAGCCGGGTTCGGCCGGCCCCCCGCGGTACACGGTGACGCTGGTGCTCAGTGGCAGCGAACAGTTTTGCCAGGCGTTCAGGCTGCGCTTTGGCGTTTGATGCAAATCTTCGCGACGCGGCGCCTGGTCGGGTTGTCCACGGTCTGTGCAGCGTACAAAATGGCTGTCTTCTGGCCCATTCAACAAGGTCATGTCCTACGAACTCCATTATTGGCCCGGCATCCAGGGGCGCGGGGAATTTGTCCGTCTTGCGCTTGAGGCTGCTGGCGTGCCCTATGTCGATGTGGCGCGTGGCGCTGAGTCAGCGGGCCAGGGTGTACCGGCCTTGCTCCACTATCTGAACGACGGATTCGTCGTACGACCGCCTTTGGCCTGTCCCGTGCTGGTGGACGGCAAACACGTCATCGGACAGACCGCTGCCATCCTGTTGTACCTGGGCCCGCGGCTCAAGCTGGTTGGGGCAGGCGAAGCGGACCGCCTGTGGACCCATCAGATCCAGCTCACCATCGCAGATGCCGTGGACCAGGCCCACAACACGCACCACCCGGTCGGTACGGGGCTGTATTACGAGGAGCAGAAGCCCGAGGCCTTGCGAGCCGCCCAGGCGTTCCGCAGCCAGCGCATCCCGAAATTTCTGGGCTGGTTTGAGGCCATCCTGGCGCGTAACCCCAAGGGCAACCAGCATCTGGTGGGTGCGCGACTGAGCTATGCGGACCTGTCGCTGTTCCAGTTGGTGGAGGGCCTGCTTTACGCCTTCCCCAAGGCAACCCGGCGAGCCCTGAAGAAGACGCCGCTGGTGCTGGCGTTGCGAGACCGCGTGGCCCGGCATCGTCGCGTCTCGGTGTACTTGCGCAGCGAACGGCGCATTCCATTCAACGAGGACGGCATCTTCCGACGCTACCCTGAACTCGATGGCTGAGCCCTGTTTCAACTCGCAGGCAAGAAAAAGCCGCCCGAAGGCGGCTTTTTTCTGCGGACCGAATTGACTTACACCACCTTGGCAATCGCCTGGCAGACGTAGTCGATGTTCTTGCTGTTGAGCGCGGCCACGCACATGCGGCCGGTGTCGGTGCCATAGATGCCGAACTCGCTGCGCAGGCGCACCATCTGGTCCTTGGACAGGCCCGAGTAGCTGAACATGCCGATCTGGCTGGTGATGAAGCTCATGTCCTGCTTGACGCCGGCGGCCTTGAGGCCGTCGACCAGCTTCTGGCGCATGGCCTTGATGCGCACGCGCATCTCGCCCAGTTCCTTTTCCCAGAGGGCGCGCAGCTCGGGGTTGCCCAGCACGGCGGCCACCACGGCGCCGCCATGGGTGGGCGGGTTGCTGTAGTTGGTGCGGATCACGATCTTGAGCTGGGAGAGCACGCGGTCGGCTTCTTCCTTGCTCGCGCACAGCACGCTCAGGGCCCCCACGCGCTCGCCGTAGAGGCTGAAGCTCTTGGAGAAGCTGGTGGAGACGAAGAAGTCCAGGCCGGCGGCCACGAACTTGCCGATCACGGCACCGTCTTCCTGGATGCCGTTGCCGAAGCCCTGGTAGGCCATGTCCAGGAAAGACACCAGGCCCTTGGCCTTGATGGCGGCGATCACCTGGTCCCACTGGGCGGCGGTGATGTCGTAGCCGGTGGGGTTGTGGCAGCAGGCGTGCAGCAGCACGATGGTGCCGGCCGGGGCGGCCTGGATGTCGGCCAGCATGCCGGCGAAATCGACACCGCGCTTGGCGGCGTCGTAATAGCGGTAGCTCTCGACCGTGAAGCCGGCGCTGGTGAACAAGGCGCGGTGGTTTTCCCAGCTCGGGTCGGAGATCAGCACCTTGGCGCCGGGGTTGAGTTTCTTGAGGAAGTCGGCGCCGATCTTCAGGCCGCCGGTGCCGCCGATGCCCTGGATGGTGGCGACGCGGCCGCTCTTGACGGGCTCGCTGTCGGCGCCGAAGACCAGGCTCTTGACGGCGGCGTCATAGGCGGCAATGCCATCGATGGGCAGGTAACCGCGGGCCGTGGGTTTGTCCATCATGGCCTTTTCAGCAGCCTGCACGCACTGCAGCAGGGGCAGCTTGCCGTTGTCGTCGAAATACACGCCCACGCCCAGGTTGACCTTCTTGGGGTTGGTGTCGGCGTTGAACTGCTCGTTCAGACCCAGGATGGGGTCGCGCGGTGCCATTTCGACGGCGGAGAACATGGACATGTCGGTTCCTAGCAAAAGTAGTGAAGTTGGTGGATTCATGCCAGTCCGATGGCGGGCTGCGCCCGGCACCGGAATGGCGTATTCTTTCGGGTTAGCCCTAATTTTAACGGGCTCCGGAAACCGTCCCTATCAGGTCGACATGCAAGACGTATCAGCAGTCCCCGCGCCCGAGGCCAATGCCGCTGACAGCCCCGCCGAAGGCCGTTTCGTCAGCTACCCCGGCTCGCCCTTCGAGCTCTACCAACCCTATCCGCCGGCGGGCGACCAGCCCGAGGCCATCAACCAGCTGGTGGAAGGGGTGGAAAACGGCGAGGTTTACCAGACCCTGCTGGGGGTGACGGGGTCGGGCAAGACCTACACCATGGCCAATGTGATCGCCCGCATGGGGCGGCCTGCCATCGTGTTCGCGCCCAACAAGACGCTGGCGGCCCAGCTTTACAGCGAGTTCCGCGAGTTCTTCCCCAGGAACGCGGTGGAGTACTTCGTCAGCTACTACGACTACTACCAGCCCGAGGCCTATGTGCCGCAGCGCGACCTGTTCATCGAGAAGGACAGCGCGATTAACGAGCACATCGAGCAGATGCGCCTGTCCTGCACCAAGAGCCTGCTGGAGCGGCGCGACGTGGTCATCGTGGCCACGGTCTCGGCCATCTACGGCATAGGCAAGCCCGAGGCCTACCACCAGATGGTGATGACCCTGCGCGCCGGCGACAAGATGGGGCAGCGCGACGTGATCGCCCAGCTGGTGCGCATGCAGTACCAGCGCAACGACATGGACTTCGGGCGCGGCAAGTTCCGCGTGCGCGGAGACACCATCGACGTGTTCCCGGCCGAGCACAGCGAACTGGCCCTGCGCATCGAATTGTTTGACGATGAGATCGAGAGCCTGCAGCTCTTCGACCCGCTGACCGGCCGCATCCGCCAGAAGATCCCGCGCTTCACGGTCTACCCCAGCAGTCATTACGTGACCCCGCGCGAGCAGGTGCTCAACGCCGTGGAGACCATCAAGGTCGAGCTGGCCGACCGCCTCAAGGAATTGGTGGGCATGGGCAAGCTGGTGGAAGCCCAGCGCCTGGAGCAGCGCACGCGCTTCGACCTGGAAATGCTGAGCGAGGTGGGCCACTGCAAGGGCATCGAGAACTACACACGTCATCTCTCCGGTGCCGCCCCGGGTGAACCGCCGCCCACGCTGACCGACTATTTGCCGAAGGACGCGCTCATGTTCCTGGACGAGAGCCACGTGCTGATCGGCCAGTTCGGCGGCATGTACAACGGCGACCGCGCGCGCAAGACCACACTGGTCGAATACGGTTTCCGCCTGCCCAGCGCACTGGACAACCGGCCGCTGAAGTTCGAGGAGTTCGAGACCAAGATGCGCCAGGCGGTGTTTGTCTCGGCTACCCCGGGCAACTGGGAAAACGAGCACACCGGTCAGGTGGTGGAGCAACTGGTGCGCCCCACCGGCCTGGTCGACCCGCAGGTGGAGGTCCGCCCGGCCACCCATCAGGTGGACGATGTGCTGCAGGAAATCCGCGTCCGTGTGGAGAAGCACGAACGGGTGCTGATCACCACCCTGACCAAACGCATGGCCGAGCAGCTGACCGACTACCTGACCGACAACGGTGTCAAGGTGCGTTACCTGCACAGCGACGTAGACACGGTCGAGCGGGTAGAGATCCTGCGCGACCTGCGCCTGGGGGCTTTCGACGTGTTGGTGGGCATCAACCTGCTGCGCGAAGGCCTGGACATCCCCGAGGTCTCGCTGGTGGCCATCCTGGACGCCGACAAGGAGGGTTTCCTGCGGTCCGAGCGCTCCCTGATCCAGACCATAGGCCGCGCGGCGCGCAATCTGAACGGCCGGGCCATCCTTTATGCGGATCGCATCACCGACTCCATGTCGCGCGCCATCGGTGAAACCGAACGCCGCCGGGCCAAGCAGGTGACGCACAACACGGCGCATGGCATCACGCCGCGCGCCATCGTCAAGCAGGTGCGTGACCTGATCGACGGCGTCTATAGCGAGAAGGCCGGCCGCGAGGCCGAACGCCTGGAACAGGAGGCCATGGCCCGCGCCCAGGTGGAGGAAATGAGCGAGAAGGACATTGCGCGCGAGATCAAGCGGCTGGAAAAGCTGATGCTGGAACACGCCCGCAACCTGGAGTTCGAGTTGGCTGGCCGGGTGCGCGACCAGCTGGGTTTGCTCAAGGCCCGGGCCTTCGGGGCGGCCGTCCCGGACCACCCGGACGGCTTGCCGGCTTCCCGCTAGGCTGGAGAAATCCCTTTGCTGACAAGCACTTGCGCTGCATTGCCGCTATCCCGAGCGCGCAGCTGGGGTTTTTGGTAAACTTGAGTCCATTACTCGGAATAGGAGCTTGCCATGCGCCTCACGACCAAAGGCCGCTTTGCGGTCACCGCCATGATTGATCTGGCCCTGCGCCAGAGCAACGGCCCTGTGACCCTGGCCGCCATCAGCCAGCGGCAGCAGATTTCCCTGTCCTACCTGGAGCAGCTCTTCGGCAAGCTGCGTCGTCACGAACTGGTTGAATCCACCCGCGGTCCGGGCGGCGGCTACACGCTGGCGCGCAAGGCGGCCGAGATCACCGTGGCCGACATCATCCTGTCGGTGGACGAACCCATCGACGCCACCCAGTGCGGCGGCAAGGAAAACTGCCTGGGCGACGGCGGCCGTTGCATGACGCACGAACTCTGGGCCTCCCTGAACACCCGCATGGTCGAGTTCCTGGACTCGGTCACCCTGCAGAAGCTGGTCGACGACCAGCTGGCCAAGGGCATCACCATCGAAGACAAGCCCATGGTCAAGCGGGCCATTTCCAGCGCTCCGGTGGTCAAGCCGGTGCGTGTGAACGCCCCCAATTCGGTGTTTGCGCTGGGCAACGCCTTTTCCAAGTCCTGATACGGCCGTGCCTGCGCCACTTCACTTTCATTCGACTGTTCGTTTTTCTAGAGCTGTATGGACATGACGCCCCACTTTCCCATTTACATGGATTACGGTGCCACCACACCTTGCGACCCACGTGTGGTCGATGCCATGATTCCCTGGTTGCGCGAGCACTTCGGCAACCCGGCTTCGCGCAGCCATGCCTGGGGCTGGGAAGCCGAGGAGGCCGTGGAGAAGGCGCGTACGCAGGTGGCCGACCTGATTGGCGCCGACCCGCGCGAGATCGTCTGGACTTCCGGTGCCACCGAATCCATCAACCTGGCCCTCAAGGGCGCGGCCCAGTTCTACAAGGGTAAGGGCAAGCACCTCATCACCCTCAAGACCGAGCACAAGGCGGTGCTGGACACCATGCGTGAGCTGGAGCGCCAGGGTTTCGATGTGACCTATCTGGACGTGCAGGAAGACGGGCTGGTAAATCTGGATGCGCTGAAGGCCGCCGTCCGACCCGACACCATCCTGATCAGCATCCTCTTCGTGAACAACGAGATCGGCGTGATCCAGGACATCCCTGCCATCGGCGCGTTCTGCCGTGAAAAGGGCATCCTGCTGCATGTGGATGCGGCGCAGGCTACGGGCCGGGTCGATATCGACATGAACAAGCTGCCCATCGACCTGATGAGCATGACGGCCCACAAGACCTACGGACCCAAGGGCATCGGCGCGCTCTATGTGCGCCGCAAGCCGCGCGTGCGCATCGAGGCGCAGATCCACGGTGGAGGCCATGAGCGTGGCATGCGTTCGGGCACCTTGCCCACCCACCAGTGCGTCGGCATGGGCGAGGCCTTCCGCATTGCCAAGGCCGAGATGGCCCAGGACCTGGCCAAGGCCCGCAAGCTGCAGCAGCGCCTGCTCGACGGTCTCAAGGACATCGAACAGGTCTACGTGAACGGCAGCCTTGAAAAGCGCGTGCCGCAGAACCTGAACATGAGCTTCAACTTCGTCGAAGGCGAGTCGCTGATCATGGGCATCAAGGGCCTGGCGGTATCCAGCGGTTCGGCCTGCACTTCAGCCAGTCTGGAGCCCAGTTATGTGCTGCGCGCCCTGGGCCGCAGCGACGAGCTGGCCCACAGCAGCCTGCGCATGACCATCGGCCGTTTCACGACGGAAGAGGAAATCGATTACGCCATCACGACCATCAAGCACAACGTGGCCAAGCTGCGCGAGCTCAGCCCCCTGTGGGAGATGTTCCAGGACGGCGTGGACCTGAGCACCATCCAATGGGCCGCTCATTGAGATTGACTGATTAAAGAGGCAAGACCATGGCGTATTCTGAAAAAGTCGTTGATCACTACGAAAACCCGCGCAACGTCGGCTCCTTCGACAAGGGCGATGACACGGTAGGCACTGGCATGGTGGGCGCGCCCGCCTGCGGTGACGTGATGAAGCTGCAGATCAAGGTGAACCCGAGCACCGGTGTCATCGAGGACGCGCGCTTCAAGACCTACGGCTGCGGTTCGGCCATTGCTTCCAGCTCGCTGGTGACCGAGTGGGTCAAGGGCAAGACCCTGGACCAGGCCGCTGCGCTGAAGAACAGCGAGATCGCCGAAGAGCTGGCGCTGCCGCCGGTCAAGATCCACTGCTCCATCCTGGCTGAAGATGCCATCAAGGCTGCAGTGGACGACTACCGCAAGAAGCACGCGCACTAAGCCCACCCCCGAGGCGCCTGCGGCGCCTCCCCCTCAAGGGGGCGCACCCGGTGGCCCGGCCAAGCCGGTTCCACGGGTGCCCTGGGTTTGAGGTGTGGATGATGAAAACGAGAGATTGAAATGGCAGTTTCCCTGACCGAAGCCGCAGCCCGGCATGTGACCCGCTACCTTTCCAAACGCGGCAAGGGTGTGGGCGTGCGCCTGGGTGTCAAGACCACCGGCTGCTCGGGCCTGGCCTACAAGCTGGAGTACGTGGACGAGATCGCCTCGGAAGACATCGTCTTCGAAGACCATGGCGTCAAGGTGCTGATCGATCCCAAGAGCCTGTCCTACATCGATGGCACCCAGCTCGACTATGTGCGCGAGGGCCTGAACGAGGGTTTCCGTTTCAACAACCCGAACGAGCGGGATCGTTGCGGTTGTGGTGAATCGTTCCGGGTGTGAATCTCCAGTCCGACGACTTCGAACTCTTCGGCCTGCCGCAGCAGTTCACCCAGGACCGCGCTGCCATCGACGCGCGGTGGAAAGACCTGCAGCGCGAGGCCCATCCGGACAAGTTTGCCGCGCAGGGGGCAGCGGCCCAGCGTGTGGCCATGCAGTGGTCGGTGCGCATCAACGAGGCCTACCAGCGTCTGAAGGACCCGCTGCGACGGGCTGCCTACCTCTGCGAACTGCACGGCGCGCCGGTGAATGCCGAGAACAATACGGCCATGCCGGCCGAGTTCCTGGTGCAGCAGATGGAATGGCGCGAGGCGCTGGACGATGCCCAGGACATCCCGGCGCTCGATGCACTGAATGACGAGGTCGGCCGCAGTCGCAAGGGTTTGCTGCAGCGCTGCGAGCAGCTGCTGGACCAGGCCAGGGATTACACCGGCGCCGTCGCGCAGGTGAGGGCGCTGATGTTCATCGAGCGCTTTGCCCGTGACATCGAAGCCCGTTACGACAAGATGGAAAGCCGGCTCGGGTGACAATTCGCCCTGAACCTCAATAGAACAACGATGGCACTCCTGCAGATTTCCGAACCCGGCCAGGCACCCGACCCGCACCAGCGGCGCATCGCGGTGGGCATTGACCTGGGCACCACCCATTCCCTGGTGGCCGCCGTGCGCAACGGCGTGGCCGAGTGTCTGCCCGACGCCCAGGGGCGCGTGATCCTGCCCTCGGTGGTGCGTTACCTGCCGCAAGGCGGCCGGCAGATCGGCCATGAGGCGCTGGTACAGCAGATCAACGATCCGGGCAACACCATCGCCTCGGTCAAACGCCTGATGGGGCGTGGCCTGGCCGATGTGAGTCAGCCCGGCAAGCTGCCCTATGCGCTGGTGGATGCGCCCGGCATGGTGCGCGTGCGCACCATAGACGGCGAGAAGACGCCGGTGGAAGTCAGTGCCGAGATCCTGGCCACGCTGCGTTATCGCGCCGAAGACACCTTCAACGATGACCTGTATGGTGCCGTCATCACGGTGCCGGCCTATTTCGACGACGCGCAGCGCCAGGCCACCAAGGACGCGGCCCAACTGGCCGGTCTGAACGTGCTGCGCCTGATCAACGAGCCCACGGCCGCCGCCATTGCCTACGGCCTGGACAATGCCAGCGAAGGCATTTACGCGGTCTACGACCTGGGCGGCGGCACCTTCGACATTTCCATCCTGCGCCTCTCCAAGGGCGTGTTCGAGGTGATCGCCACCGGCGGCGACTCGGCCCTGGGCGGCGACGACTACGACCGTGCCCTGGCCGAGTGGATGTTGAAGGAAGCGGAACTCACCGCCGACACCCCCGAAGACCAGGCCCGCATCATGGCCGAGGCGCGCCAGGCCAAGGAAGCCCTGTCGGACGAGGAGATCGTCACGGCCGAGCTGGAGCTGTCCAGCGGTGCGGTGGACCTGTCCCTGAACCGTGACCAGTTCGAGGCCTGCACCGCCGCATTGACGGCACGCACCATGACGGCCGTGCGCAAGGTGCTGCGCGACGCCAGGCTCGCCGTGGACGAAGTTCAGGGCGTGGTCATGGTGGGCGGTTCCACCCGCATGCCGGTGATCCGCCGCACGGTGGGCGAGTTCTTCGGCCGCGCGCCGCTGACCAATTTGAACCCGGACGAGGTGGTGGCACTGGGCGCCGCCATCCAGGCCAACCAGCTGGCCGGCAACAACCCCAGCGGCGACCTGCTGCTGCTGGACGTGATCCCTCTGTCCTTGGGGCTGGAGACCATGGGCGGGCTGGTGGAGCGCATCGTGCCGCGCAACCAGACCATCCCCACCGCCATGGCGCAGGACTTCACCACCTACAAGGATGGCCAGACCGCCCTGGCCCTGCACGTGGTGCAGGGCGAACGCGATCTGGTGGCCGACTGTCGCAGCCTGGCGAGGTTCGAACTGCGCGGCATCCCGCCCATGGCGGCCGGCGCGGCACGCATCCGCGTGACCTTCACCATCGACGCCGACGGCCTGCTGCAGGTCGGCGCGCGCGAGCAGGCCAGCGGCGTGGAGGCCAGCATCACCGTCAAACCGTCCTATGGTCTCGGCGATGAGCAGATTGCCAGGATGCTGCAGGAAAGTTTCAGCACCGCGCAGGAAGACATGCGCGCCCGCGCGCTGGTGGAGGCCCGGGTCGAGGCCGATCGCATGCTGATGGCCACGCGCACGGCGCTGGCGACCGACGGTGACCTGCTGTCGGCCGAAGAGCGCAATGCCCTCGACGGCTTGATGGCGGCGTTGGAGAACGTGCGTACGCAGGACGAGGCGGCTGTCATCGACGCCGCCACCGAAACCCTGGCCAAGGGGACTGAAGCCTTCGCCGCCATGCGCATGAACCGTGGCATCCAGCAGGCGCTGGCTGGCAAGAACATCGCCGCCGTCTGAGACAAATTTTTTCGAGAATCCGCATGCCCGTCATCAAGATCCTGCCCCATCCAGAGTACTGCCCGCAGGGCGCCGAGATCAAGGCGCCTGCCGGCACCTCGATCTGCGAGGCCATGCTGGACAACCACATCAGCATCGAGCACGCCTGCGACATGAGTTGCGCCTGCACGACCTGCCACGTCATCGTGCGCAAGGGCTACAACTCGCTCAACGAGCCTGACGAGAATGAAGAAGACCTGCTGGACCGTGCCTGGGGCCTGGAGCCCCAGTCGCGCCTGAGCTGCCAGGCCATCCTGGCGCAGCAGGACGTGGAAGTCGAGATACCCAAGTACTCGATCAACCATGCCAAGGAAAACCACTGAGCATCGTGTCTTTCGACAGCCCCCATTCAGGGCTGTTTGGGGCTTCGGGGCCGCTATGATCTGACCCATGCGCCAGATCTTTCTCGACACGGAAACCACGGGCCTGTCCGCCGACGGCGGCGACCGTATCATTGAAATAGGCTGTGTGGAGCTGCTCAACCGCAAGCTCACCGGCAACAACCTGCACTTCTACCTGAACCCCGGGCGCGACAGCCACGAGGACGCCCTGCGTGTGCACGGCATCAGCAACGAATTCCTGCGCGACAAACCCAGGTTCGCCGAAGTGGCCGAGGAGATCCTGGCCTATCTGCAGGGCGCCGAGATCATCATCCACAACGCGGCCTTTGACGTCGGTTTCCTCAACAAGGAACTGGAACTCATCGGCAAGCCGCGCTTTGCCGAGTTTGTCGCCAGCGTGACCGACACCCTGGCCATGGCCAAGGAGATGTACCCGGGCAAACGCAACTCCCTGGACGCCTTGTGCGACCGTCTCGGTGTGGACAACTCCGGGCGCACCCTGCACGGCGCGCTGCTGGACGCCGAACTGCTGGCCGATGTCTACATCAACCTCACCCGGGGCCAGGACGCGCTGCTGATCGACGTGGCTGAAACCTCCGGCACGACCGGAAGTTTCGAACGGGTGGATCTGAGCCGCTTTGAATTGCCGGTGCTGACAGCATCCGAGCAGGAGCTCTCGGCGCACGAGGATCTGTTGGTCCAGCTCGACAAGGCCAGTGGCGGCAAGACGGTCTGGCGTCTGCAGGTCTGAAATGCGCCACACAACTTGTGGCATAATCCCTGTTTTCCTGAAGACACACGCGCTTTCAGCACGAATTCAGGGCGATTAGCTCAGCGGTAGAGCACTGCATTCACACTGCAGGGGTCACATGTTCGATCCATGTATCGCCCACCATCTTGCAAAGGGTCACGCATATGCCGTGGCCCTTTTTGCTTTGCGGGCTTCACCGTACTTTACGACCGCGACAAGCATTAGACTCATCAGTCTAGTATGATCGGGTCCCTTCCGGGCTTGATGTTCGTCAAGCCGGATTCCCAACCCAGCCACCATGACAGCGGACACGCGCGCGCGCATTCTCGATGCCGCCCTCAGCATTTTTTGCGAGAAGGGCTATGGCGCCTGCGTGGACGACATTGCGCGCCGGGCTGGCGTCGTCAAACAGACGCTCTACCATCACTACGGCAGCAAGGACAGCCTGTTTCGCGAGGCGCTGACCGGGCTGGTCGATGAGCTGCTGGTCGATTTGGTTGCCCGCTCGGGTTCGGTGCGCCAGGACTTGTTGCGTTTTGCCGAGTCTTTCCAGACCAAGACCATGAGCGAGCAGGGGTTGGCCCTGCACCGCATGCTCGTGGCCGAGTCGCCGCGTTTCCCCGAGCTGGCGCGTGCGGTGTGTGAAGCCTGGCAGGTCGCTGCGGTCGAATTGGCCCGCTTGTTGCGTGAGGCCATGGCACGTGGCGAACTGCGCGAGGGTGACGTCGATTTTGCAGCCGACATGCTGCTGAGCATGTTGACCGGCACGCAGCGCGATCTGCACCTCTTCGGCATGGCGCCGACAGCGCCCCAGCAGGCCGCGAGGACGGCTCAGATCATCGAATGTTTTTTACAGGCGTACGCACCGAACGCCCAAGCGTCTTGAAGGGAACCCAGAATGAAACCATTTGCCTACCGCTCTCTCCTGGCTTCGACAGCCGTTGTCCTGCTCCTCAGCGGCTGCGGCAAATCCGATGCGCCCAAGCCGGCCGCCGCGGGCCCCGGCGCTGCGCCGCCGCCGTCTGAAGTGGCCGTGGTGATCGCGCGCCAGGGCGAGGCCCTGCTGACCAAGGACCTGCCGGGTCGCCTGCAGGCCTGGCGCACCGCCCAGGTGCGGGCCCGCGTGGAAGGCATCGTCGAGCAGCGTCTGTTCGTCGAAGGCTCGGACGTGAAGGCCGGGTCGCCCCTGTACCGGATTGATGCGCGGACCTACCGCACCAGCTACGAGGCGGCCAAGGCCGATGCCGCCGCGGCGCGCGCCGTGGTGAACCGCTACCGCCCCCTGGTCGAGATGAAGGCCGTGAGCCAGCAGGAGCTCGATACGGCCGAAGCGCGGCTGCGCCAGACCGAGGCCGCCTTGTCGCGCGCCGAACTGGACCTGGAAAACACGACCGTGCCGGCCCCGATCTCGGGTCGTATCGGCCGCACCCTGGTGACCGAAGGTGCACTGGTCGGTCGCGGTGAGGCCACCCAGTTGGCCACCATCGAGCAGATCGATCCGATCTATGTGAACTTCACGCAGAGCAGCGCCGAACTGCTGGCCCTGCGTGATGCCATCAAGAGCGGTCGCTGGCGCAGTGCCACCAAGGCACGCATGGAGCTGGTGCTGGAGGACGAGAGCGTCTATCCGCTCACCGGCAAGCTGCTGTTCTCCGACCTGGCCGTGGATCCGGGCACGGGCGCCGTCTCGTTGCGCGCCGAGTTCCCGAACCCGAAGAAGGAACTGCTGCCCGGCATGTTCGTGCGCGTGCGCTACGCGCAGGCCCAGGCCGACAAGCTGATCACGCTGCCGCAGCGCGCGGTCATGTTGTCTCCCGGCGGTGCCGCGGTGCTGATCGTGGACGCCGAGGGCAAGGTCGCACCGCGCCCGGTCAAGCTCGGCGGCATGAGCGGCAGCACCTGGACCATCACAGGGGGCCTGGCTGGCGGCGAACAGGTGATCGTCGAAGGGCATATGAAGGCCCGTCCGGGCAGCGTCGTCAAGCCCGTGCCGTGGACGCCGGCACCGCCCGCGGGCGCGCCCGTCACGCAGGGGAAGTAAGACACCATGGCTAAATTTTTCATAGACCGCCCGGTCTTTGCCTGGGTGATTGCCCTGGTCATCATCCTGGCCGGTGCGCTCGCCCTGCGCCAGCTTCCCGTGGCCCAGTACCCCGAGGTGGCGCCGCCCGCCTTGGCCATCAACGTGACCTACCCCGGGGCTTCGGCCAAGGTGGTCGAGGACACGGTGGTGGCCCTGATCGAGCAGGAGATGAACGGCATCGAGAACCTGCTCTACATGGATTCGTCCTCCGAGCAGAGCACCGGCACCATCAACCTGACCTTCAAGACCGGCACCAATGTCGAGATTGCCTCGGTCGAGACGCAGAACCGCATCAAGCGCGTCGAGGCGCGCCTGCCCGACGAGGTCAAGCGTCTCGGTATCAACGTGACCAAGACGCGACGCAACTACCTGATGTTCATCTCGCTGTATTCGCCGGACCGGAGCCTCAAGGGCGTGGACCTCGGGAGTTTTGTGGCGGCCAGCGTGATCGATGAAATTCGGCGCGTGCCTGGGGTGGGTGAAGCCCAGCTCTTCGGTTCCGAGTATGCGATGCGTCTGTGGGTGGACCCGGACAAGCTGACGGCCTACCGCCTGACCCCGGGTGAGGTGATCGCGGCCGTGCGCGCGCAGAACGTGCTGCTGGCCGTGGGCGAAATCAACCAGCCCCCGGCGCCCTCGGGCGTGGAATACGCCGCCACCGTGATCACGCGCGGCCGCCTGACCTCGACCGAGGAATTCGGCAACGTGGTCGTGCGGGCCCAGGCGGACGGCTCGCTGGTGCGCGTGCGCGACGTGGCACGCGTGGAGCTGGGGGCGCAGGACTATTCCATCTTCGCGCGCATGGACAGCCAGCCGACCGCCGCCCTGGCCATCAAGGTGTCGCCGGGCGCCAATGCCATGGACACCGCCAAGGCGGTGCGCGCGCGCATGAAGGAACTGGAGCGCTATTTCCCCAAAGGCATTGCATGGGAGGTCCCCTACGACACCACGCCTTTCATCGACATCTCGATCAATGAAGTGATCAAGACCCTGTTCGAAGCGGTGTTCCTGGTCTTCATCGTGATGTACCTCTTCCTGGAGAACTTCCGCGCCACGCTGATTCCGACCATCGTGGTGCCGATCTCGCTGATCGGTGCAGCGCTCGGCCTGTACGTGCTGGGCTACTCGATCAACGTGCTCACGCTGTTCGCCATGGTGCTGGCCATCGGTATCGTGGTGGACGATGCCATCGTGGTGGTGGAGAACGTCGAGCGCATCATGAGCGAGGAAAACCTCTCGCCACGTGACGCCACCGCCAAGGCCATGGATCAGATCGTGGGCGCCATCATCGGCATCACCGTGGTGCTGTCTGCGGTGTTCATCCCCATGGCCTTTTTCTCGGGCTCGGTGGGAGCGATCTATCGCCAGTTCGCCGTGACCTTGGTGCTGACCATGCTGTTCTCGGCCCTGATGGCCCTGACGCTGACCCCGGCGCTGTGCGCCACCCTGCTCAAGCACAATCCCGGTTCACACGGAGGCGTCTTGCCCACCACCGGCTTCTTTGGCTGGTTCAACCGCGGTTTCGCTGCCGCCACACGCGGCTACGTACGTAACGTCACCCGCATGCTGGGCCGGCCCGGCCGCTGGTTGATCGTCTACGGTGCGATCCTGGCGGCCACGGTCTGGATGTTCAGCAAGCTGCCGGGCAGCTTCCTGCCCGAAGAAGACCAGGGTTATTTCATCAGCATGGTGATGCTTCCGCCGGGCGCGACGCAGGAGCGTACGGTGGAGGTGATCCACCAGGCCGAGCAGTTCTTCCTGAAGCAGCCCGAGGTGGAGCACACCATCGGTGTGGTCGGTTTCTCCTTCTTCGGCCGTGGCCAGAATGCGGGCCTGATCTTCACGCGCCTGAAAAACTGGGATGAGCGCAAGGCCAAGGAAAGCAGCGCGACCGCTGTAGTGCAACGCGCCAACATGGCCCTGTTCGGCATCAAGCAGGCCTTCATCTTCAGCGTCAATCCGCCGCCCATTCCTGAACTGGCAGCTGTCGGTGGTTTCGATTTCCGCCTGCAGGACCGCGGCGGCCTCGGGCGCGAGAAGCTGGCCGAGGCGCAGGCCCTGGCCGTGCAATTGGCCAGTAGCAACCCGGGTCTGGCCGGTGTGCGCATGGAGGGCATGCCACCCGGCCCGCAGCTGCTGCTGCAGATCGACCGCGAAAAGGCCCAGACCCTGGGCGTGGACATCGCGACGCTCAACGAGACGCTGCAGACACTGTTTGGCGTGGCCTACATCAACGACTTCGAGCGCCAGGGCCGCATCCTGCGCGTGCAACTGCAGGCCGAGCCGCAGGTGCGCACCACCCCCGAAGCGATGTTGCGGGTGCAGGTGCGCAACCGCAACGGCGGCATGGTTTCGCTGTCCGAAGTGGTCAAGCCGCTGTGGATGGTGGGCGCGCCCAAACTCGACCGTTACAACGGCGTGCCTTCGGTCAAGCTGTCCGGCAACCCGGGGCCGGGCCGCAGCACGGGCGAAGCCATGCAGACCATGGCGGACGTGGCGGGGCAGTTGCCCCCGGGCATCGGTTACGCCTGGTCCGGCACCTCTTTTGAGGAAAGCCTGTCCGGATCGCAAGCGCCGCTGCTGTTTGCGGTGTCGCTGATCGTGGTCTTCCTGTGCCTGGCCGCGCTTTACGAGAGCTGGTCCATCCCGCTCTCGGTCATGCTGGTGGTGCCGCTGGGCATCTTCGGCGCGTTGCTGGCGGTGTATATGCGCGGCCTGCCCAATGACGTCTACTTCAAGGTCGGCCTGATCGCAACCATCGGACTGTCCTCGAAGAACGCCATCCTGATCATCGAATTCGCGCGCAGCCTGCAGGACAAGGGCATGGCGCTCAAGGAGGCCATCCTGGAGGCCTGCCGATTGCGGCTGCGCCCCATCCTGATGACCTCGATTGCTTTCATCGTGGGTGTGCTGCCCCTGGCCATCTCCAGCGGCGCCGGCGCGCAAAGCCGGCACGCCATCGGCACTGGCGTGATGGGCGGCATGATCGCGGCCACCGTGCTGGCCATCTTCCTGGTGCCGGTGTTTTACCTGGTCGTGAGCCGCTTCTTCCCGGGTCACAGCCGTCAGCGCGGCGCAGCCGCAGGCGAGGAGGGCCACCATGGCGCCTAAGCACATTCGTTACGCGGCATTGCTCGCGTTGCTGGCACTGGCTGGCTGTTCCTTCGCGCCCACGTACGAGCGTCCCGCACTCGCCGTGCCGGAGGCCTGGCCCGACGACGTCAAGGCAACCGTGGCGCCGGGCAAGCCGGTGGACTGGGCCAGCTTCTTCCCGGACGAGCGCCTGCGTGCCCTGATCAAGCTCTCACTGGAGCACAACCGCGACCTGCGCATCGCCACGGCGCGGGTGGCCGAGGCCCAGGCGCTTTACGGCATCCAGCGCGCCGACCGTCTGCCCACCGTGAATGTGGGCGCTTCGCTGGCGCGCAGCCGCACGCCGGCCGACCTGTCGAGCACCGGTGCAGCTGTCATCGGCCAGCGGGCCGATGTCAACGTGGGCCTGTCGTCTTTCGAACTGGACTTCTGGGGGCGCGTGGCCAGTCTCAGCGAGGCCGCCAAGGCCTCCTACCTGGCGACCGAGCAGGCCGAGCGCGCCTTCCGTCTGACGCTGGTGTCCAGCGTGGCCGATGCCTACCTCTCCCTGAGCGAAGCGCAGGAGCGCCTGGTACTGGCCCAGTCGTCGCTGGAGACCCGGGCCCAGACCCGTGAGCTGGTGGACCGCCGGCGCCAGGCGGGACTGGCCGGCGACCTTGACTATCTGCAGGCCGATGCAGCCTTCGAGGGCGCCCGTGCTGAAGTGGCCGCCTTGTTGCGCCAGCAGTCGGCAGCACGCAACTATCTGCGCGCCCTGGTCGGGACCGAGCCCAGGGATCTGCCCGTGGGCAAGGCCCTGGCCGAGCAGGGCATTGCCCTGGACCAGCAGGCCGATGTACCGTCTCAGGTCCTGGTGCGTCGCCCGGATGTGCTGGCGGCCGAGCAGCGTCTGCTGGCGGCCAATGCGAACATCGGCGCCGCGCGCGCGGCCTTCTTCCCGCGCATCGCGCTGACGGCTTCGGCCGGTACGGCCAGCCGCGAGATTGAAGGCCTGTTCAAGAGCGGGTCTGACGCCTGGAGCTTCACGCCCAGCATCAGCCTGCCCATCTTCGACTATGGCCGCAACAGCTCCAACCTGGACCTGGCCACGGTTCGCAAGAACATCGCGGTGGCGGACTACGAGCGCACGGTGCAGCAGGCCTTCCGCGAGGTGGCCGATCTGCTGGTCGCGCGCGATCAGCTGGCCGAGCAGCTCAAGGCCGTGGAGGCACAGGAACGTTCGCAGCAGCGTGCGGCCGACATTGCCCAGGCCCGTTACCGCCAGGGCGTGGGCAGCTTCCTCGAAGTGCTGGATGCGCAGCGCCAGCTCTTCACCGTGCAGCAGAGCCTGATCCAGGTGCGCCGCACCATGTGGTCGGCCGCAGCCCAGCTCTACAAGGCCCTGGGCGGCGAAGAGGGCTGAGCGGCAGCTCGCTTATGCTCCCGGCTTTGCCCTTCTGAGGAGTTGAGCTGTGGAGCAGGTCGATTGTGTGGTGATCGGTGCGGGTGTGGTCGGCCTGGCGGTGGCGCGCGCGCTGGCACAGAACGGACGCGAGGTGCTGGTGCTGGAGGCCGCCGAGGCCATTGGCACCCAGACCAGTTCCCGCAACAGCGAGGTCATCCACGCCGGCATCTATTACCCCCAGGGTTCGCTCAAGGCGCTGCTGTGCGTGCAGGGCAAGCAGATGCTCTACGACTACTGCGCCGAGCGCGGCATCGGGCACCGGCGCTGCGGCAAGCTCATCGTCGCCACATCGCCCGAGCAGGTGGCCCAGCTGGAGGGCATCATCGCCAAGGCCGCAGCCAATGGCGTCCACGACCTGGTGCTGCTCACACGCGAGCAGGCCCGCGCCCTGGAGCCGGCGCTGGAATGTGTGGCGGCTGTCCATTCCCCCAGCACCGGCATCGTTGACAGCCACGGCCTGATGCTGGCGCTGCAGGGTGACCTGGAGAATGCCGGCGGCATGGTGGCCTGCCATGCGCGCCTGGCGCGCGCGCGGGTGACGGCGCGGGGCATCGAACTCGAATCCGAAGACGGCACCCAGCTGCGGGCCTCCACCGTGGTCAACGCCGCCGGCGTCCACGCGCCCTCCTTGGCGCACCGCATGGAGGGACTGGACGCACGCCATATTCCCGGCGAGTACTACGCCAAGGGCAACTACTTCACGCTCAGCGGTCGCTCGCCGTTCTCCCGCCTGATCTACCCCGTGCCCGAGGCCGCCGGCCTGGGCGTGCACCTGACCCTTGACCTGGGAAACCAGGCCAAGTTCGGTCCCGATGTGCAGTGGGTGGACTCGCCCGACGATCTGGTGGTGGACCCGGCGCGTGGGGAGGGCTTCTATGCCGAGGTGCGCAAGTACTGGCCGGCGCTGCCAGATGCGGCCCTGCAGGCCGGTTACGCCGGTATTCGACCGAAGATCAGCGGCCCGGCAGAGGCGGCACGTGACTTCGTGATCCAGGGGCCGGCCGGGCACGGGGTGCCCGGCCTGGTCAACCTCTTCGGCATTGAGTCCCCCGGGCTGACCAGCAGCCTGGCCATTGGGGCTCGGGTGGCTGAACTCGTCTGAAGCCGCTCAGTCGATGCTGACGCCGGCATCCTTGACGATCTTGCTCCACTTGACGGTCTCGTCCTGCATGAGCTTGGTGAGGCCTTCGGGGGTGGATAGGCTGACCTGCACGCCGGCATCAAACAGGGCCTTCTGGGTATCGGGCAGGGCCATGAGCTTGGCGATCTCGCTGTTGAGGCGCTGCACGATCTCCTTGGGCATGCCGGCCGGCCCCAGCAGGGCCAGCCAGTTGCTGGCGTCGTAACCGGACACGCCGGCTTCCTGCAGGGTGGGCACGTCGGGCATCTGCGGTGCGCGGGTGGCCGTGGTCACGGCAAGGGCCTTGAGCTTGCCACTGGACAGATGGGGCAGGGCGTTGGTGATGCCGGCGAAGCTGCTCTCGACCACGCCGCCGATCAGGTCGGTCATGGCCAGGTTGCTGCCCCTGTAGGGGATGTGCTGCAGCTTGGCATCGGTCATGGAAATGAACAGGCCGCCCATGAGGTGCTGCGTGCTGCCATTGCCCGACGAAGCGTAGCGCAGGGTATCGGGCCTGGCCTTGGACAGCGCGATGAATTCCTTCACGTTGTTGGCCGGGACCTTGCCGGGATTGATCACGAGCACGTAGGCGGAGTCCACCAGCTTGCTGATGGGGGTGAAGCTCTTGATGTGATCGTAGGGGATGGTCTTGTAGATCGAGGGGCTGATGGTGTGGGTCGAGGAGATCATGACCAGGGTGTAGCCATCCGGGGCGGCCTTGGCGACCAGGTCGGCACCGATGGTGGAGCCGGCCCCGGGTTTGTTCTCGATGACGAAGGAGCTGCCCATGGCGGCACCGAGTTTCTGGCCCAGGATGCGTGCCACCACGTCGGTGAAGCCGCCGGGGCCGAAGGGCACGATGATCTTGACGGGGCGGTTCGGATAGCCCTGGGCAGCGGCGCTGCCGGCGGCCAGCACGAGCAGCGAGCCCAGCAAAAGACGACGGACGGAGAAGCGTTCGGTCATGATGATTACCCCTTGTAGCTAGGTTCGGGCATGGCAAAGAAGCCGTGCAGGATGGCGTAGACCATTAGATAGTTTTTCTGCTGGAAGCTGGCATGGGAGATACCCTCCATGATGCTGAACTGCTTGTTGGTGCAGGGCAGCAGCTGGTAGAACTTCAGCAGGTCGTCCAGGCTGGCGATGCCGTCGAACTCGCCGCGCATGACCAGCGTGGCGGCCTGGATGTTGCGCGGCTCGACCACCGGCAGTTTCGAGCACATGTCGACGTAGGTGCCGGTGGGCATGGTGCTGTCCAGCGTCAGGATGGCGTCGGCAAAGGCCTCTTTGGTCGCCTCGTCGGCGCAGCCCGGATGGTCGCGGTTGAAGATGCTGTGCACGAAGGCACGGTCGATCGGGCGCTGGTTCTTGGCCAGGAATTCAGGCAGCTTCTTCTTGCGCTCGGCCAGGGTCGGGCTGCCTTCGCCGGTCCAGACGAAGGCGTCCAATGCCAGCCGGGCGACGCGTGCGGGGTGGCGCTCGGCAAACAGAGCGGCCTTGAGTGCACCGGAGGAGATGCCGTACACCATCAGCTTGCCCACACCGGTGGTCTTCAGGATGTACTCGCTGCCGGCGGCCAGGTCGTCGGCACCGTTGCTGATGTCGAAGTTGATGGGGCGGTGCTTGTCGGAACGGCCATAGCCCTCGTTGTCCATGCACCAGGTGTCGAAGCCGCGCTCGGCGAACCAGTCCATGACCGAGGAGTGCGGCCGGCCGGGGACCGTGAGGTCGAAGGTCGGCTGCGAGGCCATGGAAGAGCCATGGACAAAGAGGATGGTGCCGGCGTAAGGCACCTTGGACGACGCCGGTTTCTGCCAGAGAAAGAGCTTGATCTCTCCCTTGCGGGTCCAGTGCTCGATGCCGCCGGTCCACTGCACATTTGCCATGGTCTTGTTTCCTCGGGTTGATCTGTGATTCAGACGGGACGGCGCAGGAAGGCTTCCAGCGCGTAATGGAACTTGTACCGTTGCACGCCCATCATCGGGTTGTGGGCGATGCCGGAGAGCACGACGAACTCCTTGTCCTTGGTGGGCAGGCGGGCGAAGAAGTCCAGCAGGTCGGGCTCGGCCGCGATGCCGTCGTATTCGCCGCGGATCACCAGGGTCGGGCAGGGAATGGCTTCCGGCGTGGCCACCGGCAGGTTGGCGCACATGTCCACGTAGGTGCCGGTTGGCACTTCGCTCACCAGCGGCAGTTCCGCCGCGGCGATGGCCTTGGGCACGATGTCCTCGCTGCTGCCGGGTTTGTCGCGGTTGAACATGCCCTCATAAAAGGCCAGGTCCACCTTGCGGCGCGGGCTGGCCGAGTATTCGGGCAGCTTCTTGCGGCGCTGCTCCAGCGTGGGAGAGCCGGCACCGGTGTAGACCAGGGCCGAGAGGCCCAACCGCTCGACCGTGTCCGGATGCGCGGCCGTGTACAGGCAGGAGCGCAGCGCGCCGGAGGAGGAACCGAACAGGTTGACTTTATGCGCACCGGTCTTTTGCAGGATGAAGGGGATGGCGGCGGCCAGGTCCAGCGCGCCGGTCTTGATGTCGCTGTTGCCGCGACCCGACCAGCCCGAGCGGCCGTAGCCTTCGTGGTCCAGGGTCCAGACGTCGTAGCCGCGTTCGGCAAAGTAGTCCATCACCGAGTAGTCCTTGCCGCCGGGCACCTGCAGGTCGTAGGTGTTGCGACCCGAGACGGTGGAGCCGTGCACCAGCATCAGCACCGGCAGCGGCGCCTCGCCGGGAACGGGTGCCTTGGCGCGCTTGCGGTACACATAGAGTTGCACGCCCTCACGGGTCACAAAATGTTCTTCACTCCAGATCACGGTGATGGTCTTTCAGTTCGAGAGAGGGGCAGCGCGCTCGCGCCGGGTGGTGCCGCGGGCACGCCGGGTCAACGGGACAATATACTTTCAAGCCATCGTCTATGGAACGGGATTTTGTGAATTCATTGTTTACGGGCGTCATGCCGAGGGTTCCTTCATGCGCGACCTGAACGCCCTGGCCACCTTCGTGGCTGTCGTGGATGCCGGCAGCTTCACGGTCGCTGCCGATCGTTGCGGCATTTCCAAGGCCCTGGCCAGCCGCCATATCCAGGAACTCGAGGAGTCGCTGGGGGTGAAGCTGCTCAATCGCAGCACCCGCAAGCTGGGCCTGACCCTGGCGGGCGAACGCTTCTACGAGCGCTGCTCGCGCATCGTCGCCGATGCCGGCGATGCCGTGCGCGATGTTGCGGAACTCTCACGGGGTTCGCACGGCTTGATCCGCATCAGCACCGCCATCACCTTCGGCCGCCTGCACCTGCTGCCGGCCGTGAGCGAATTTCTCGCGCTGAATCGTTCCATCCAGATCGATGTCACCTTGTCCGAGCGCTTCGCCGACCTGATCTCCGGCAATGCCGATCTGGTGGTTCGGCTGGCGGAAGAGCCGCGCCTGAGCAATCTCGTGGCGCGTCGCCTGGCGCCTTGCCGCTGGATCGTGGCGGCCTCGCCAGCCTACCTGGCTGCGAACGCCACCCCACGCACCCCGCGCGACCTGCTGGCCTGCAATTGCCTGGTCTATGACCGGCCCAAGGGCAATGAATGGCGTTTCCGCGGACGCGAAGGTGAGCTGACCGTCAATGTGTCGGGCAACCTGCGTGCGAATGTGGCCGAGGGCCTGGTCGATGCTGCCGTGGCCGGCGTGGGCATCGCCGTGTTGCCGTCCTTCGCGGCCAGCGAACACATCGTGGCCGGACGCCTGGTCCAGCTGTTCCCGGAGTACACGATGCCGCAGAGCACGCTGTACGCCGTGTTCCTGCCGGATCGTCGCCTGCCGGAGCGCCTGCGCAATTTTGTCCAGTTCCTCGCCGAGCGCTTTGCAGATGAACCCTATTGGGACCAGCCGCTGCTCACGCCGCCTTCCGGCAAAGAGAGCCGCAGTTCCAGGCCTGGGGCCTGAATCCGTAAGGCGCGTCTCAGGGCGTCTGGCGCAAGGCCTTGATCGCCAGCGCAGACTGCTGCACCAGCGCCGGGCCCTGGTAGATCAGGCCGGTGTAGATCTGTACCAGGTCGGCACCGGCCTCGATCTTGCTCACGGCATCGGCGGCGCTCAGGATGCCGCCCACACCGACGATGGGGTAAGCCGGGCCCAGCGCGGCGCGCAACTGGCGGATCACGCGGTTGCTGGCCTCCCGCACCGGCGCGCCCGACAGGCCGCCAGCTTCCTGCGCATGTGGCAGGCCCGACACGGCGTCGCGGCTGAGCGTGGTGTTGGTGGCGATCACGCCGTCCATGTCGTGGCGCCGCAAGGTGGCGGCAATCACCTTGACCCGTTCTTCGTCCAGGTCCGGGGCAATCTTCACGAACACCGGTACCCGTCTGCCATGCTGCTGCGCCAGCTGTTCGCGCCGGGTCGCGATGGCCCCGAGCAGCGCGTCCAGCGCCTCGTCGCTCTGCAGTGCACGCAGGTTCTTGGTGTTGGGGCTGGAGATGTTGATGGTGACGTAGTCGGCATGCGGGTAGACGCCGGCCAGGCCGATCAGATAGTCATCCGTGGCACGTTCGATCGGCGTGGCGGCGTTCTTGCCGATGTTCAGGCCCAGCAGCAGGGGCGTTCCGCTCTTGCGGCGGAAGGTGGCGCGCTGCACGTTGGACAGGAAGGCGTCCAGGCCGTCGTTGTTGAAGCCCATGCGATTGATCAGCGCGTTCGCCGCGGGCAGGCGAAACATGCGGGGTTTCGGGTTGCCCGGCTGGGCCAGCGGCGTCACGGTGCCGACCTCGACGAAGCCGAAGCCCATGGCGCCCAGGCCATCGATGCAGCGGGCGTTCTTGTCCAGGCCGGCGGCCATGCCCACGCGGTTCGGGAACGGCAGGCCGGCCAGGGTGATGGGGTCCTCGACCCGGGGCTCGCTGTAGGTACAGGCCAGGGGGGTGTTCTGCGTGCGCGCCAGCATGTCGATGGTGAGGTCGTGCGCTGTCTCGGGGTCAAGGCGGAACAGCATGGCGCGGGAGAGGGCGTAGGGGATCAGGGACATCGCATAATTCCAGTGTTTCCCCGATTTTCCCAGATCAACCCTTCCTTTCTTTCCCCAACATGCTCACCCAAGACGAACTCAAGACCCTGGTCGGCCAGGCGGCCCTGCAATACGTGGTTCCCGGCGAGATCGTCGGGGTCGGCACCGGCTCCACAGTCAACAAGTTCATTGATGCGCTGGCCTCGATGAAGGGGCAGATCAAGGGTGCCGTGTCCAGTTCGGTGGCCAGCACCGAGCGCCTGCTGGCCCTGGGCATCCCGGTGTTCGAGGCCGGCGAGGTGGGTGAACTCTCGGTCTACATCGACGGGGCCGATGAGATCGACGGCCGCGGCTACATGATCAAGGGCGGTGGTGCGGCGCTCACGCGCGAGAAGATCGTGGCGGCACAGTCGCGTCGTTTCGTCTGCATCGCCGATGAATCCAAGCAGGTGGCCGTGCTGGGCAAGTTCCCGCTGCCGGTGGAGGTGATCCCCATGGCCACCCAGCGCCTGATCCGCCAGTTCGCCGCCCTGGGTGGCACGGCCAGGGTGCGCATGAAAGGGGCTGCGCCCCTGGTGACCGATAACGGCCAGCACATCCTGGACGTGACCGGCCTGCAGATCAAGGAGCCGCTGGCCTTCGAATCCGAGGTCAACCAGTGGCCGGGTGTGGTGACGGTGGGGGTGTTCGCGCACCAGCGCGCCCAGGTCTGCCTGCTGGGCACGGCCGCAGGCGTGAAGACGCAGACGTACTGAAATGCACAAGGGGCCTCTTGGGGCCCCTTGCTGGTCAGAAGACGATGCCGGTCGGATTGTCCGGCGTCGGCCCGGGTGCCGGGGCGCTGGGTGCTGCTGGTGGTGCTGCAGGGCGCGCGGCAGCGGGGGGGGGCGCTTCCGGGAGCGGTACCAGGGGGCCAATCGGCGGATTGCGATAGCCTGAGGGCAAGCGGGAGGTCTTGGGATAACCCGCGACATCCAGGTAGTCGTTCCATTCCCCCTCGGAAAAACCCTTGAGGCGCTGGCCGCCGATGGTGGCCGTGGGCACCGTGGGCTCAATGCCCAAGCGCTGGAGCGCTTCGACATCTTGTGCTGTCGTGACGGTGCGCTCGGTATGGGGAATGCCGCGCGAGTTCAGCAGGCTGCGCGCTGCATTGCAGGGTTCACAATTTTTTCCGCTGTACAGCGTGACCGGGTAGCGGTTCATGACTTCGCGCAGTTCGAAGGGCAGTTCACTGGCGCCGCCGCCCTCGCCTGAGCGGCCGCTCGGGCTCAGGGCCGTGGCTTTTTCGCTGCTGGTGGGCGGCTTGTCGGAAAAGGTGACCCGGCCGTCCGGACCGACGATGCGGTAGATGCCCTGGGCAGAAGCCAGGACAGGGAGCAGCGCCAGAACGGCGGCCGCAACCAGCCGGGTGGCGCGGTGGGGACGGTAGGTGGTCTTCATGCGTCTCATTATTCCCTATCTACGGCCGCGCTAGGAGCGGGCCATGCCCTGGTGCCGCAACAGGGCGTCCAGGCTGGGCTCACGCCCGCGGAAGGCCTTGAAGGACTCGATGGCCGGTCGGCTGCCGCCGGCCTCCAGGATGGCCTGGCGGTATTTTCGCCCGGTTTGCACATTCGGCAAGCCTTCAGGCCCCGGGTTCTCCTCGAAGGCGGCGTAGGCGTCGGCGCTCAGCACCTCGGCCCACTTGTAGCTGTAGTAGCCGGCTGCGTAACCGCCGGCGAAGATGTGGCTGAAGGTGTGGGCCGTACGGCTCCAGGCCGGCGGCTGCAGCACGGCGACCTCGGTGCGCACCAGGTCCAGCAGGGGCATGAAGTCCTGTTGCGGGTCATGTTCGGTGTGCAGCAACATGTCGAAGAGCGCGAACTCGATCTGGCGCAGGGTCTGCATGCCGCTCTGGAAATTCTTGGCGGCGACCATCTTCTCAAAGAGGGCGCGCGGCAGCGGCTCGCCCGTCTCGACATGGGCCGTCATGTGCTTGAGCACGTCCCACTCCCAGCAGAAGTTCTCCATGAACTGGCTGGGCAGTTCCACCGCGTCCCACTCCACGCCGCTGATGCCAGAGACATCGCGCTCGTTGACCTGGGTCAGCAGGTGGTGCAGGCCGTGGCCGAACTCGTGGAAGAGGGTGATGACGTCGTCGTGCGTGAGCAGCGGCGGTTTGCCACCCACGCCGTCGGCGAAGTTGCAGACCAGGTGCGCCACGGGCATCTGCAGGCGGCCGTCGTCCGGGCGCAGCCAGCGTGAACGCACATCGTCCATCCAGGCGCCGCCGCGCTTGCCCGGGCGGGCCGGCTGGTCCAGGTAGAACTGGCCTACCAAGTGGCCACCACGTTCGATCCGGTAGAACGCCACCGCCGGATGCCAGACCGGTGCCGTGTCAGGCCGGATCGATACCTCGAACAGGGTCTCGATGATCTTGAACAGGCCGGCCAGCACCCGCGGCGCGGTGAAGTACTGCTTGACCTCCTGCTCGCTGAAGGCGTAGCGCGCCTCCTTCAGGCGTTCGGCGATGTAGGACCAGTCCCAGGGCTGGGGATCGGACATGTGCAAATCGTCTCGTGCAAAGGCGCGCAGGTCGGCCACGTCCTGCTCGGCGTAGGGGCGGGCCTTGACCGCCAGGTCGCGCAGAAACCGCACCACCTGCTGCGGGGATTCGGCCATCTTGGGCACGACCGAGACCTCGCCGAAGTTCAGATAGCCCAGCAACTGGGCCTCTTCCTGGCGCAAGGCCAGGATTTCGCGGATCAGCGCGCTGTTGTCGAACTTGGCTCCTTCGCCCTCGGCCTGGTCGGAGGCGCGCGTGGTGTAGGCGCGGTAGAGCTTGTGGCGCAGCGCGCTGCTCTTCGCAAACTGCATCACTGGCAGGTAGCAGGGCATCTTGAGCGTGAGCTTGTGGCCATCCTTGCCTTCGGCCTGGGCAGCCGCGCGCGCAGCCTGCTGCACATCGGCGGGCACGCCTTCGAGTTCGCTCAGCGTTGCGTAATAAGACCAGGCGTCGGTGGCGTCCAGCGTGTTCTCGCTGAACTTCTGGCTCAGCTCGGCCTGGCGTTCCTGGATCTGGGCAAAACGTTCCTTGGCTGCGCCGCGCAAGTCGGCCCCACCCAGCACGAAGTTGCGCAGGGCGTTCTGGTGCGCCTGGCGCTGTTCCGCATTCAGCCTGGAGGGATCGATGGCCTTGTACTTGGCATACAGGCGCTCATCGGCGCCCAGGCGGGTCCAGAACTCTGTCACGCGCGGCAGGGCCTCGTTGTAGGCGGCGCGCAACTCGGGTGTGTCGGCCACGCTGTTGAGATGGCTGACCGCACCCCAGGCCCGGCCCAGTTGTTCCGTGGCCACGTCCAGTTCGCGCGCGATGGCGGACCAGTCGGGCGGGAAGTCGTTGGCGGTGACGCGTTGCAGAGCAGCGTCGCAGGCTCGCAGCAGCGCATCCATGGCCGGGGCCACGTGCTCCGGGCGGATGCGGTCGAAGAGGGGGAGGTCCGAGGTGTCGAGAAGGGGATTGCTCATATCCAGCATTGTGCGGTCAGCGGGGCTCGATTCAAGCCATGTCCCCATAGCTTTTGCTGATGTCCCCGATCAGCCCGCCGCCATGCGCTCGGCAGCTTCCAGGGTGTTGACCAGCAACATGGTGATGGTCATGGGGCCCACGCCGCCGGGCACCGGGGTGATCCAGCCGGCCACCTGCTTCACGCCCTCGAAGTCCACGTCGCCGCAGAGCTTGCCTTCGTCGTTGCGGTTCATGCCGACGTCGATCACCACGGCACCGGGCTTGACCATGTCGGCCGTCAGCACATTGCGCTTGCCGACGGCCGCGACGATGACGTCGGCCTGCAGGGTCATGGCCTTGAGGTCCGGGGTAGCGCTGTGGCAGATCGTCACCGTGGCGTTCTGCTGCAGCAGCATCAGCGCCATGGGTTTGCCCACGATGTTGGAGCGGCCGATGACCACGGCATGTTTGCCCCTGAGGTCGTAGTGGATCGATTCCAGCATCTTCATGCAGCCGTAGGGCGTGCAGGGCCAGAAGCCGGGCTGGCCGACCATCAGGGCGCCGGCGCTGGCCACGTGGAAGCCGTCCACGTCCTTGGCCGGGGAGATGGCCTCGATGACCTTGTGCGCGTCGATGTGGGGGGGCAGGGGCAACTGCACCAGGATGCCGTGGATGGCTGGGTCCTTGTTGAGGGCGTCCACGCGCGCCAGCAGCTGGGCTTCGGTCATGGTGGCCTCGTACTTTTCCAGCACCGAGTGCAATCCGCTGTCCTCGCAGGCCTTGACCTTGTTGCGCACATAGACCTGGGAGGCCGGGTTTTCGCCGACCAGGATCACGGCCAGGCCGGGCGTGATGCCGCGGGCCTTGAGGGCGGCCGCGCGCTGGGCGACGTCGCCGCGCAGTTGCTTGGAGAGGGCGTTGCCGTCGATCAGGCGGCCGGTGGTCTGGGTCATCGTGCTATTCCGTCGGTCAAGTAAAAACGCCCGCTGAGCGAACGAGGCGGGCGTCGGAGAAGTAGTCTGCGGGTCAGGCTTTGGCGGCTTGTCCCAGGGCGATCTTGAGCAGGTCGGCCACGGTGTTGGCGTTGAGCTTTTCCATGATGTTGGCGCGATGTGCCTCCACCGTCTTGATGCTGATGCCCAGGTCGTCGGCGATCTGCTTGTTCAGGCGGCCGGCGACGATGCGCTCCAGCACCTGGCTTTCGCGCAGGGTCAGCTTGGCCAGCAGGGCATCACGGCTGGCGGCCTGCTGGTGCACGCTGAAGGTCTCGCGGGCGCGATCGAGCATGCGCTCGACCAGGGCCACCAGCTGGTCTTCCTTGAAGGGCTTCTGGATGAAATCCATGGCGCCTTTTTTCATGGTGTCCACCGCCATGGGCACGTCGCCGTGGCCGGTGATGAAGACGATGGGCAGGGGCGAGTGGCCTTCAAGCAGGCGGTTCTGCAGTTCCAGCCCGGTCATGCCCTCCATGCGGATGTCGACGATCAGGCAGGCCACTTCGCGCGGGTCGTAGCGGTTCAGGAAGGACTCGGCCGAGTCGAAGCAGCGCACCCGGTAATCCTTGCCTTCGAGCAGCCATTGCAGAGAATCGCGCACGGCCTCGTCGTCGTCGACCACATAGACCGTGCCTTTTTTCGGAATCAGACTCATGCTCTAACCTGAGATTTTTCTGCTTGCAGTTGTAAGGGGGCCGACGCAGCCGCTGGTCCGTCCACGGGCAACCAGAAGGTGAAACGGCAGCCCGTGACGGCAGAGCCATTGTAGAGGTTCTCGGCCTTCATCCGGCCCTGGTGCGACTCGACGATGGAGCGGCACAGGGACAGGCCGATGCCCATGCCTTCGGCCTTGGTCGTGTGGAAGGCCTCGTACAGGCGCGCCATGACCTCGGGCGCGATGCCGCGGCCGGTGTCGGTCACGGTGAACTCCACCACCGGCCTGCCCTCGACGGTGGCCGGCAGCACGTGCAGTTCCACGCGGCGATGCTGCGGCGGGCGTTGTGCGTGGACGATGGACTCGGCAGCGTTCTTGAGCAGATTCACCAGCACCTGCTCGATCAGGATGGGATCGACCAGCACGGGCGGCAGGTCGGCCATGAAGTAGCTCAGTCGCACGTTGTAGCGCCGCAGTTCGATCTCTGCCAGCTCCACGGCTTCGTTGACCATGACGGCGACTTCCGACAGCGTGCGGTTGGGCTCGCTGCGCTTCACGAAGGCGCGGATGCGCTGGATGATCTGGCCGGCGCGCTGGGCCTGTTTGGCCGTCTTCTCCAGCGCGCCCAGCAGGTCTTCCTCGGAGATCTGCTGCGCCTTGATGCGCGAGACCATGCCGTTGCAGTAGTTGTTGATGGCGGTCAGAGGCTGGTTGAGCTCGTGCGCGACGCTGGAGGCCATCTCGCCCATGGTGATCAGGCGGCTGGCGGTCTGTGCGCGCTCGGCCTGGGCGGCGGACTGGGCTTCGGCCAGGCGGCGCGGCGTGATGTCGGTGGCGATCACCATCTGAGCCAGGCGGCCATCCACCCAGGTCAGGTAACGGGTGCGCACCTCCAGCCACTTGTCGAGTTCCTCCACATAGACCTCGGCGTTTTCGACCTCGGCATCGGGCAGGGCGCTGGTGGGCATGCCCATCAGGCCGTCCACGCTGTCGTGGCTGTCCTCGCTGCTCACGCGCGCCGGCATGCCGGCCTGGGTGGACAGGAGCACATGGCCGCTGCTGTGTTCGTGGAACCAGAGCCGGTAGAGCTTGTTGGCGAACAGCAATTCGTCGGTGCCCAGCGGAGCCACCGACACCGACGCGTCCAAGGCCTCCAGCACGGTGGTGAAGCGCTCGTAGGAGGCATAGAGCTGCTCGCGCACGCGGTTGGGCTCGGTGATGTCGGTCATCGAGGTCATCCAGCCGGTCTGCAGGCCGCGTGCGTCGATGAGCGGCGAGACGTAGATGCGGGCATCGAACAGGGTGCCGTCCTTGCGCTTGACGCGCACCTGGAAGCCGCCCGGGGTCACGCGGCCGGTCAGCTCGTCTTCGAGCCGGCCCATCAGCATGTCGCGGTCTTCCTCGGGCCAGTAGGGGAAGGGGGCGGTGCAGCCCACCAGTTCACGCTCGCTCCAGCCCGTCATCTGGCAGAACGCGGCGTTGACGTAGGTGATGTGGCCTTGCAGGTCGAGGGCGCGCATGCCGGTGGGCATGGAGTTCTCCATGGCGCGGCGGAAATTGGTTTCCAGCACCAGGGCCTGCTGGGCTTGCATGCGCCGGCGGGTGTGGCGCCAGTTGGCGATCAGCATCCAGGCCGTCATCACGCTGAGCGTGCCCACCAGCCAGAACAGGCCGCTGCCCACCACCCCCAGCGAAGCGCGATAGGCCTGGGCGTGCAGCACCAGGCCGTTGCCTACAGGCGAGACCGGCACTTCATATTCGTTCGCATGGGAGGCCCAGCCCAGCCACTGGCCAGCCCGGTTGCGCTTGGGCGCGCTGCTGCCGGCCAGCACCTCGCCGCGGGAGTCACGCAGGGAGACGGCATAACGCGCCGAGACCTCGGAGGGGACGCCGTAGCGGTAGAGCGTGTCCAGCGAATACTCGGCCAGCAGAACGCCGGTGAAGCGCGTCCGGCTGTACAAGGGCAGGTGCAGCTCCAGCAGCGCGGTGCCATCCGGCGTGGCACTGCGCTGCACGTAGATGGGCTGGCGCAATTCACGCGCCAAGGCAAAGGCGTTTTCGGTCTCGCTGGGTTTTTCCGGCAGCACGCCGCTGCGTACCTGGCCGTTCACCAGGCTTTGCGCCAGACTGGGATTGCCATGGGCGACACGCAGGCGGCGGCGTTCGTCGACCCAGCTCAGCCCCTGGAGTTCGGGGTACTGGTTGAGCAGCACGTTGGCACGGTTGCGGAACTGTTCGGCGTCCAGTTCCTGGCTGGAGACTTCCTGGGCGAGGCGCACCAGTTCTTCCTGGCGCTCCAGCAATCGCAGGCGCATGCGCTGCTGGGCGTATTCCACGTCCCGGCGAACCGCTTCCTGCTCCCGCTCCATCTCTTCCAGGCGCAGATAACCAAAGGCGGCCACGATGGCGGCCAGGAACAGCAGCACGGCCAGCAGCGGCGCCAGCATGGCGTAACGGTCCTGGCGGTGGGGTGACTGCCTGCGCCACCACTGCCGCAGACGCACCAGCGCGGGCAGTTCGCGCAGGTAGGGCAGCAGGCGGCGCAGTCGGGTTTGCATGTGTGCCAAGTGTATTCCGTATGGCCTTCGGCGGTCCCCGCGAAATCCATAATATGAAATTGGCGAGCACGCCTTGAAATGGGAAAAGAATTATGAGAAACTCCCGGATCGTTCTACATTGACTGAAGAACTTGTCCGCAGACAGGTTCCGTGCCTAAAACCAAGAGGAGCCAAGCATGTCAGCCCTGCCCCAGAACCTGTCTGGAATCGACGCCCAAGATCTCGACAGCCAGGAAACCCTTGAATGGAAGCACGCGCTGGAAGCCGTGATTGCGCAGGAGGGCCCGGAACGTGCCCATTTCCTGCTGGAGCAACTGCTGGAACATGCGCGCGAGCACAGCATCGACCTGCCGTTCTCGGCTACCACCGGCTACGTGAACTCCATCGAGCCGGACCAGGAAGCCCACAGCCCCGGCAACCTGGACCTCGAAGGCCGCCTGCGCGCCTACATGCGCTGGAATGCCATGGCCATGGTGGTCAAGGCCAACCGCCTGGACCCGGCCGACGGTGGCGACCTGGGTGGCCACATCAGCTCCTTCCAGTCGCTGGCGCACATGTTCGCCGCCGGCTTCAACCACTTCTGGCACGCCGACAACACCGACGAGGGCGGCACCCACGGCGGTGATCTGCTCTACATCCAGGGCCACTCCTCGCCCGGCATCTACGCCCGCGCCTTCCTCGAAGGCCGCATCAGCGAAGAGCAGATGCTGAACTTCCGCCAGGAAGTCGACGGCAAGGGCCTGTCCAGCTACCCGCACCCCAAGCTGATGCCCGGTTTCTGGCAGTTTCCCACCGTGTCCATGGGCCTGGGGCCCATCATGTCGATCTACCAGGCGCGTTTCCTCAAGTACCTGCACGCTCGCGGCCTGGCCGACACCAGCCAGCGCAAGGTCTGGGTCTTCTGCGGTGACGGCGAGATGGACGAACCCGAAAGCCTGGGCGCCATCGGCCTGGCCGCGCGCGAGAAGCTGGACAACCTGGTCTTCGTCGTGAACTGCAACCTGCAGCGCCTGGACGGCCCCGTGCGCGGCAACGGCAAGATCATCCAGGAGCTCGAAGGCGAGTTCCGCGGCGCCGGCTGGAACGTCATCAAGCTGATCTGGGGCAAGGAGTGGGACGGCCTGCTCGCGCGCGACAAGGACGGCGCGCTGCGCAAGATCATGATGGACACACTGGACGGCGACTACCAGGCCTTCAAGGCCAATGACGGTGCCTTCGTGCGCAAGAACTTCTTCGGCCGCGATCCGCGTACGCTGGAGATGGTCTCCAAGATGAGCGATCAGGAAGTCTGGGGCCTGCGCCGCGGCGGTCACGACGCGCAGAAGGTCTATGCGGCCTTCCACAAGGCCCACAACTCCCAGGGCGGCCCCACCGTGCTGCTGGTCAAGACCGTCAAGGGCTGGGGCATGGGCAAGGCCGGCGAGGGCAAGAACACCGCGCACCAGACCAAGAAGCTCGGCGACGACGACATCCGCTACATGCGCGACCGTTTCAACATCCCGATCCCGGACAGCGAGCTGCCCAAGATCCCGTTCTACAAGCCGGCCGACGATACGCCCGAGATGAAGTACCTGCACGAGCGCCGCAAGGCCCTGGGCGGTTACCTGCCCAAGCGTCGTACCGTGTCGAGCGAGAGCTTCACCGTGCCGTCGTTGGAGACCTTCAAGTCGGTGCTGGAGCCCACGGCCGAGGGCCGCGAGATCTCCACCACCCAGGCCTATGTGCGTTTCCTCACGCAGCTGCTGCGTGACCAGGCCCTGGGCCCGCGTGTGGTGCCCATCCTCGTGGACGAGGCACGCACCTTCGGCATGGAAGGCCTGTTCCGCCAGATCGGCATCTACAACCCCGAAGGACAGAAGTACACCCCGGTCGACAAGGACCAGGTCATGTACTACAAGGAAGACAAGGCGGGCCAGATCCTGCAGGAAGGCATCAACGAAGCGGGCGGCATCTGCAGCTGGATCGCCGCGGCAACGTCGTATTCGACGAACAACCGCATCATGATCCCCTTCTACATCTACTACTCGATGTTCGGCCTGCAGCGCGTGGGTGACCTGGCCTGGGCGGCCGGCGACATGCAGGCGCGCGGTTTCCTGCTGGGCGGCACCTCCGGGCGCACCACGCTCAACGGCGAGGGCCTGCAGCATGAAGATGGCCACAGCCAGGTGCTGGCCAGCACCATCCCCAACTGCGTGAGCTACGACCCCACCTTTGCGCACGAGGTGGGCATCATCCTGCACCATGGCCTCAAGCGCATGGTGGAGAAGCAGGACAACGTCTTCTTCTACCTGACCCTGCTCAACGAGAACTACGCCATGCCGGGCCTGAAGGCCGGCACGGAAGAGCAGATCATCAAGGGCATGTACCTGCTGCAGGAAGCCAAGGCCGCCAAGAAGGCGCCGCAGGTCAACCTGCTGGGTTCGGGCACCATCCTGCGCGAGTCGATCTTCGCCAAGGAGCTGCTGGAGAAGGACTGGGGCGTGGCCGCCAATGTCTGGAGCTGCCCGAGCTTCAACGAACTGGCCCGCGACGGCCAGGACTGCGAACGCTGGAACCTGCTGCACCCGACGGCCAAGCAGCGCGTGCCTTTCGTCACGCAGCAGCTGGAGCCGCATGCCGGGCCGGTGATCGCCTCCACCGACTACGTCAAGACCTTCTCCGAGCAGATCCGCCCCTACATCCCCAAGGGCCGGACCTACAAGGTGCTGGGCACCGACGGCTTCGGCCGCAGCGACTTCCGCAGCAAGCTGCGCGAGCACTTCGAGGTCAATCGCCATTACATCGTCGTGGCCGCGCTCAAGTCCCTGGCGGATGAGGGCACGGTGCCGATGGAGAAGGTGGCCGAGGCCATCGCCAAGTACAAGATCAAAGTCGACAAGATCAACCCGCTTTACGCATAAGGCGGGTCGATCCTGTGGCTCAGGCCTGCCCGCGCTCAGCCGGGTGGGCCTGACTCTCAGGGCCCGCTTCCCAAACAGGAAGACAAGAACATGGCTATCGTAGAAATCAAGGTACCCGATATCGGCGACTTCGAGTCCGTCGCTGTCATTGAACTGCTGGTCAAGCCCGGCGACACGGTGAAGGCCGAGCAGTCGCTCATCACCGTCGAGTCCGACAAGGCCTCCATGGAGATCCCCTCCAGCCACGCCGGTGTGGTGAAGGAGCTCAAGGTCAAGATCGGCGACAAGGTCGCCATGGGGTCACTCGTTTTGCTGCTTGAAAGCAGCGAAACGAGTTCCCCGACGGGGCAAGCTGGCTCAACCCCACCCCAACCCTCCCCCGTCACGGGGGAGGGGGCCAAAACCGCCGCGGTCGCCGCTCCGGCACCGGTAGTCCAGGCTGCGGCAACCACCGCACCCGTGGCTTCCGTCGCCGTGCCGGCGCACGATCCCTCGGCCCCCAAGGGGCAGCTGCCGCATGCCAGCCCCTCGGTGCGCAAGTTCGCGCGCGAGCTCGGCGTGCCGCTGGAAGAGGTCAAAGGCAGTGGTCCCAAGGGCCGCATCGTTGACGAAGACATCAAGAACTTCACCAAGTCCGTGATGAGCGGCGCGGCCCGCACCCAGGCGATGGGCACGGCGCCTGCTGGTGGTGGCGATGGCGCCGGCCTGGGCCTGCTGCCCTGGCCCAAGGTGGACTTCGCCAAGTTCGGCCCGACCGAGCGCAAGGAACTGTCGCGCATCAAGAAGATCAGCGGCGCCAACCTGCACCGCAACTGGGTGATGATTCCGCACGTCAACAGCTACGAGGACGCCGACATCACCGAACTCGAAGCCCTGCGCGTGCAGCTCAACAAGGAAAACGAGAAGGCCGGCATCAAGTTCACCATGCTGGCTTTTGTCATCAAGGCGGCGGTCGCGGCGCTCAAGAAGTTTCCCGACTTCAATGCCAGCCTCGATGGCGATCAGCTGGTCCTGAAGAACTACTGGAACATCGGCTTCGCGGCCGATACGCCCAATGGCCTGGTGGTACCCGTGCTCAAGAATGCCGACCAGAAGGGCCTGGTGGAGATCTCCGCCGAGATGGCCGAACTCTCCAAGAAGGCGCGCGACGGCAAGCTGAGCGCGGCCGACATGCAGGGCGGTACTTTCTCGATCTCCTCGCTCGGTGGTATCGGCACCACCTACTTCACGCCACTGATCAACGCGCCGGAAGTGGCCATCCTGGGCCTGTCCAAGAGTGCCATGAAGCCGGTCTGGGATGGCCAGGCCTTCCAGCCGCGCCTGGTCCTGCCGCTGTCCCTGTCGTACGACCATCGTGTGATCGATGGTGCGGCGGGCGCACGTTTCAACGCCTACCTGGCCCAGGTGCTCGGCGATTTCCGCCGCGTCATGCTGTAAGGAAAACCGATGGCACTCATAGAAATCAAGGTTCCGGACATCGGCGACTTCGAGTCGGTTGCGGTCATCGAGTTGCTGGTCCAACCCGGCGACACCATCAAGGCCGAGCAGAGCCTGATCACTGTGGAGTCCGACAAGGCCTCCATGGAGATCCCGGCCAGCCAGGGCGGGGTGGTCAAGGAGCTCAAGGTCAAGATCGGCGACAAAGTCAAAGAAGGGTCTCTCGTGTTGCTGCTTGAAAGCAGCGACACGAGTTCCCCTTCGGGGCAAGCTGGCTCACCCCCACCCCAACCCTCCCCCGTCACGGGGGAGGGCTCGAAAAGCCCCTCATCCGCTGCACCCGCGCCGGTCGCGGCCAGCTTCGGCGGCAGCGCCGACATCGAGTGCGATCTGCTGGTCCTGGGCGCTGGCCCTGGCGGTTATTCGGCCGCTTTCCGCGCGGCCGACCTGGGCCTCAAGGTCGTGCTGGTCGAGCGCTACGCTGCCCTGGGCGGCGTCTGTCTCAACGTGGGCTGTATTCCCTCCAAGGCGCTGCTGCACGTGGCCGCCGTGATGGACGAGGTCAGCCACCTGGGTGACCTGGGGGTGGACTTCGGCAAGCCGGTGGTGAACATCGACAAGCTGCGCGGCCACAAAGAGAAGGTCATCGGCAAGCTCACCGGCGGCCTGGCTGCCATGGCCAAGATGCGCAAGGTCACCATCGTGCGTGGTTATGGTGCCTTCGTCGGCCCCAACCACGTGGAAGTGGAAGAGACCAGCGGCGCGGCGCAGGACAAGACGGGCAAGAAACAGGTCGTGGCCTTCAAGACGGCCATCATCGCGGCCGGTTCGCAGGCTGTTCGCCTGCCCTTCATGCCTGACGATCCGCGTGTGGTGGACAGCACCGGCGCCCTGGCGCTCAAAGACGTGCCCAAGCGCATGCTGATCCTGGGCGGCGGCATCATCGGCCTGGAAATGGGCACGGTCTACAGCACCCTGGGCGCGCGCCTGGACGTGGTGGAGATGATGGACGGCCTGATGCAGGGCGCCGACCGCGACCTGGTCAAGGTCTGGCAGAAGATGAACGCACCGCGTTTCGACAACATCATGCTCAAGACCAGGACCGTGGGCGCCAAGGCCACGCCCCAGGGCATCGAGGTCACGTTCGAAGGCGAGGGCGCGCCGGCGCCGCAGACCTACGACCTGGTGCTGCAGGCCGTGGGCCGCAGTCCCAACGGCAAGAAGATCGTCGCCGAGAAGGCCGGCGTGTCCGTGAGCGACCGCGGATTCATCCCGGTAGACATCCAGATGCGTACCAATGTGCCGCACATTTTCGCCATCGGCGACATCGTGGGCCAGCCCATGCTGGCGCACAAGGCGGTGCACGAAGCCCACGTGGCGGCCGAAGTCATTGCCGGTGAACTGCTGGGCAACAAGGAGCTGGCTGCTGCCGCCTTCAACGCCCGCGTGATTCCCAGCGTGGCCTACACCGATCCGGAAGTGGCCTGGGTGGGCCTGACCGAGGAACAGGCCAAGGCCCAGGGCGTGAAGGTCAAGAAGGGCCTGTTCCCCTGGACGGCCTCGGGCCGCGCCATCGCCAACGGCCGCGACGAAGGCTTCACCAAGCTGCTGTTCGACGAGCAGACGCACCGCATCGTCGGTGGCGGCATCGTGGGCACGCATGCGGGCGACATGATCGGCGAGATCGCGCTGGCCATCGAAATGGGGGCCGACGCCGTGGACATCGGCAAGACCATCCACCCGCATCCCACGCTGGGTGAGAGCATCGGCATGGCCGCCGAGGTGGCGCACGGCAGTTGCACCGACGTGCCCCCGGCGCGGCGTTGAGCCTTTTCGGCCTTCCACACAACGGGCGCCTCCAGGGCGCCCGTTTTTTTGTCTGCCCGCGCCTGTTTCAGACCGCTCCGGTCCATCGGGATCGAAGTCTTGCATTTGTGTTACAAAAGATTACACTGGGTTACACCAAGTTACAGATGGGGCCGTGGGACGGATGACCTGCCTTCCAGGCTGCTGGGAGTGATGAGGAACAGGGCGCTCCCGGAGGTTTGACCTGGAGGGGGGAAGATGAGAGCCTTGGATGGGATGCTGACAGCGGCACTGCTCCTGTCAGCCTGGGGCGTGCAGGCCCAGACGGTGGTTCCGCCGGCGACGGCCGAGCCGGGCCGGCTTCGCGAACGCTTCGAAGCCCCGCCGTCTGCTTCGGCGGATGCCCGCTTGCCTGAACTCAGGGGGGCAGCTGAAACCGTCTTGCCGGAGGCCGTCAAGGCCTTGCGCGTGACGCTGCGTGCCATCCGGGTCGAGGGCGGCACCGTCTACAGCGACGCGCAGTGGCAGGCGCACACCCGGCCCTACATCGGTCGGGAAATCAGCGGCAGCGACATCTTTGCGCTCGCGCAGGCGCTGACGGTGCAGTATCGCAACGACGGTTACTTTCTTTCGGTGGTGATCGTGCCGCCGCAGTCGCTGGCCGAGGGCACGCTTACCCTGCGCGCAATCGAGGGGTATGTGGCCAGCGTGCGGATCGAAGGAGACCCGCGCGTGCGTCCGCAGCTGGAGGAGATCGCGGCGAAGATCCAGGCCTCCCGGCCGCTGTCGGCCCAGGTGCTGGAGCGCTACCTGCTGATCGCCAATGACTTTCCCGGCGTGCAGCTGCGCAGCGTGCTGTCGCCATCGCAGACGGTGGGTGCCGCCGACCTGACCCTGATCGCCAGTGTGAAGGACGTGGAAGGTTTTGCCTCGATCGACAACTACGGCACCCGCTACCTGGGCCCCAACCAGGCCACGGTGGGCGTCACCGGCAACCAGTTGCTCGGGGTCAACGACCAGTGGCGTTTCATTGGCGCGGGTACCGGCAATACGCAGATGTCCTTTGCCCAGCTCTCCTATAGCCAGGTGCTGAATGGGGAGGGGCTGGCGCTGGGGCTGTCGGCCTCGCAGGCACGCACCCAGCCGGGCGACACCCTGCGTGCCTTCGATGTCCGTGGCTACTCGGACGCGTTTGCGCTGACCTTGAGTTCCCCCTGGCTGCGCACCCGCAACCACAGCCTGTTGGCGCGCGTGACCTACGACCAGGCCGATATCCGCAGCGAGATCCTGGGCGCGCGCGTGAGCGACGACAAGATACGCGCCTTGCGCACCGGGCTGACCTGGCGCCGGCTGGACCTGCTCGACGGGCAGAACAACCTCGACGTCGACTTCAGCCGGGGTCTGGGCGGGACGCAGGGCGGCGATGTGCTCAAGAGCCGCGTCGGCGCCGATGGCCATTTCAGCAAGCTGACCTTCGACTATGCGCGCTACCAGCCGCTGGGGGGGCGCTGGGGCCTCACCACCGGACTGGCCGGGCAGTGGACCGCGGACACGCCACTGCTGTCCTCCGAGCAGTTCGCCCTGGGCGGGCGCCGTTATGGCCGCGCCTACGAGGCCGCGGAACTGGTGGGGGATCGCGGGCTGGCCTTCCGGCTGGAGCCTCGCTACGCCGTGCCGGTCGGTGGCAGCGGGCTGCAGTCCTATCACCTGTTCAGCTTCTACGACATCGGCGAGGTTTCCAAGGTCGGCAACCCGTCTGCCAGTACCCCGGTCAGCCAGAGCCTGGCGTCCGCCGGCTTCGGCACCCGTCTTTTCATGGCCGGGCCGGCGACGGCCCAGTTTGAAGCGGCCTGGCCCCTGACCAAACCGGTCGCCAGTCTCCCGGACGACGGCAAGGCCGTGCGCCTGCTGGCCTCACTGCTGATCCAGTTTTAGCCTGATCCAGCTCTGGCCTAGGGACCGTGCTTGCGAACCAACTCCTGAAAGGTTCACCATGACGCGTCAAAAAATTCACTCCCCTGCCCACGGACGGCGCACGCGTGGCATGCCTGCGGGCCTGACCCTCAAGACCCTGCCGCTGGCCGTGGCCTGGTGCTTTTGCACGCTGAGCCGGGCCGACATCAACCCGGCCATCGCGGGCCTGCCCATGGGCGGGACGGTGGCGGCAGGCAGTGTGGCCAGTGACCTGACGGGCAACAAGCTCACCCTGACCCAGACCGGCAACCGGGCGATCATCGATTGGACATCCTTCAATATCAGCGCAGGGAAAACGGTCGAATTCGTGCAACCCAGCGCCACCGCGGCCGTGCTGAACCGGGTGTCGGCCAGCGCCGGTATGTCCGAGATCTACGGCACCTTGTCGGCCAATGGCATGGTGCTGCTGATGAACCCGAACGGCGTGCTGTTCGGCAACGGTGCGACGATCAATGTCGGCTCCCTGATCGCGTCCACGGGAACGGTCAGCGTCAGCCCCTTCATGGACGATGTCAACAGCGGCGCCATCACCATCACCGGCGCCACCGGCAGTGTGCGCAACGAGGGCAGCATCACCGCCGGCAACGCGGGCCTGGTGGCCCTGGTGGCTCCCTCGGTGGTGAACCACGGCAGCATCACGGCCACCGGGGGGCGCATCGCCCTGTCCGGGACGGATCGGGCGACGGTGACCCTCAACGGGGGCCTCTTTGAGTTCGCCCTGCCAACTGGCGCGATCGGTACCAGCGTGTCCAACAACGCCGGCGCCAGCCTGGTCGGGGCGCAGCTGCTGATGACCACCGGCGACGCTGCCACCCTTCTGTCCGGTGTCATCAACCTGGAGGGGGTGCAGCAGGCCAGCAGCACCCTGGTGGTCAACGGCGACGTGGTGCTGCTCAAGTCTGCGCTGGATGCGCCCACGGTCAGCGGCAGCTCGAACCGCATCGAGGTCAGTCCAGGTGCGCGCGTGCGCGACGCGATCAACATCGCCAAGACGGGAACGCCCGGTGCCGGGGCGACGGTGGTCCTCAAGGCCGGCGACCATACCGAGCAAGTGGCGCTGAACAGGGCGAACCTGAGCTTGCAGGGCGAGACCGGCGCCAGGCTGCTGGTGCCCGATGTTGCCGATGTCAACGGCATCACCCTCAGCGCCGCCAACCTGACGGTGGAAAACCTGGAGATCGTCGGGCCGGTGAACCAGCCCTACTACGATTACTACGCCAGCTCGCGGCCCAACATCAGCCGCGGCATCGTGGTGGCCGACGGCATCACAGGCTTTGCGATTCGCAACAACAATCTGCACGATCTGCGCACCGGTATCCTGATCCATGGCCGCAACAGCACGGGCAGCGTCAGCAGCAACCGCATCGAGAACACCAAGAGCGGCATCTCGGTGCAGTACACCGACGCCAGCGGCATCGCCATCAGCGGCAACAGCCAGGGGACGATAGGCAATGAGTGGGGCCTGAACCTGCACCTCAACGGCCACATCGTGGGCGGCACGATCGTCAGCAACAGCACACCCATCGCGGCCGCCCCCACCCTGGGCTGGCAGCAAAGCCTGCTGGCCCTGAGCGGCGCCAACAACGGCTGGACGGTGCAGGACCAGGCTTACACCACCTCCAACCGCACGCAGGTGCAGGTCGCAGGCAGCGGGGCAGCCGGCAACCAGGGCAGCCGGCTCACACCGATCAACACGGTCCAGGGCGGTATCGACGCGGTGGTCAGCGGCGGCACGGTCAAGGTGGCCGCGGGCAGCTACACGCAGGCCTCGACGCTGAGTGTCGGCAAGCCGCTGACGCTGATCGGTGCCGGTGAGACAGCGACAACCATCGATGCGCGCGGGCTCACCACGCCCTACGGCATGTCCGTCAGCGCCGATGACGTCACCCTGCGCGACTTCACGTTTTACGGGCCCTCGGCCTTTTATGCCTCGGCCTACGGCATCAAGGTATCGCCCTCGGGCACGCCGGATGCACGCCTGCGCAATTTCACCATCGTGAACGTGAGCAGCCGTGGCGCGGGCAAGGCCGAGCTCGACCTCAACGGTGTCGACGGTGCCCTCATCGACCATGTCACCCTCAACGGCGCGCCGGTCGGCAACGACGCTGGCAGCAGCCAGGGGGCCGGCCTGCAGATCACCGACAGCGCCAACGTGACGGTGCGCTACAGCACCACGCTGAACAACGCGTGGGGTGGGGTGGCGCTGTACCAGGCCAACCGCAGCTACAACCAGCAGGTCAACAACATCAGCATCGAAGGCAACAACCAGTTCCATGAAGTCAACCCGGTCTACCTGCAGGACGAGTCGGCGCTGCATGATTTCGGCACCTTGGGCATTGCCGGTTTCGGCTATGCGGTGCGCAACACGACCAGCGCCGGCAGCAGCCAGTACACCTGGCTGCAGGCCACGCAACAAAAGGCCTACGATTTCGCCGTCAATCTGCCCGGCGCGTCGTCCAGCATCATCCAGGGCTGGGATGGCGCAGCCCGGACGCAGGACTTCGAGGTTGGCCTTGGTCAGCTGGCCGGCGGTGGCACGCAGGCCATGTCGATTGCCAGTGCAATCAGCGCGTCCGGCACCGGCGCCCGGATCACGATCGGGGCCGGCAGCTACAGCGAAACCGTGAGCCTCGGCAGCCGGCGCAACCTGAGCTTTGCCGATGCCACCGTCCAGGCACTGGACGTTCAGGCCGGTGCGGCCGACTCCGGCATCGGCGGCCAGGTGACGGCCCAGGGGGCCGGCGGCATCCGTTTCCAGGCGCCGGTCCAGCTGCTGGCCGACACCCGGCTGGCCACGACCGGCGCCGACATCCAGCTAGACGGCCACATCAGCAATGCCGCTGGCGGGGCCTACAGTCTGACCCTGGCTGCGGGTTCTGGCAGCAACCGCGGCAACGTGAGCATGCGCAGCGGTGGTTCGCAGAACAGCCCGCTGGAACAGTTCGACGTCAGCGCCAACCGTTACAGCCTGAGCGACACCCTGTGGGTCCAGCGCTACCAGATCAACGCCCTGGGCCTGGTGGCGCTCAGCAACCATACCCTGCGCGCCCTGGATGCGGCGGGCAACAACACGCTCACCACCAGCGGTGACGTGACGGGCAGCACCATCAGCCTGGGCAATGTGGCCGTGCAGAGCAGCGGCGATGTTTCGGTGAATGTCAGCGCCGGCGGTGATGCATCGGTGGCCGGCAACAACATCACGGGCACGATTTCGGGGGCGGACGTGGCCGTGACGGCACAAGGCAGCGCGAATGTGGCCGTGGTGGCCACACAGACGGCCACCCTGAGCGGTGACTCCGTGGTCGGCTCCGTCAGCGCACCGGCGGCGGTGGTCGACTCGGGCGGTGCGGTTCAGCTGACGCTGAATACCCAGACGGCCACGGTGCGTTCCGAGGGCCAGGCCAATCTGTCCGGCTCGGCGTCCAGTCTCACGCTCGATGCGCCGGGGGGCAGCGTCAGCGGCAATTTCAGCAACGTCAGCAACGCCGGTGACGGGGTCTTCACCGTCAATGGTCGGCCGGAGGTCGGCCAGACCCTGGCGGACAACGCCGGCAACAACCGTGTGGTGCCTGATCGCTCATCAGTCACGGGCACTCTGTCGTCCGATGCGGCGGCGGACAACGCGCGGCCAGGTGGTGCTGTCTTTGCCCTGCTGGAGGGCGTGCCGATGGCACGCAGTGCGCCGTCGCAGGCCGGTGGTGCGATCGATCGCGGGCAATCGGTGGAGATCGACCTGTCGCCCGGCCATGACGAGGAACCAAAGTAGTCCCGACCGCTCCAATGGTCATGGCTCGGCGTGCGGGTCCAATGATGCTAGATTTCGCAACAGGGTCCCTGTTGACCTGGCCTCTTGATACTGGAGTGAGATCGTGATGAAAAAACTGGGATGGTGTTGTGGCCTGCTGCTTGTACTGGCCTGGCCGGCGGTGCATGCCGAGGAAGAGCGCTTCGTCGACAAGGCCGCGCGTGTGACCAAGAAAACCGGCGAGGTGGCCGAGGAGGGCATCCACAAAGGTGCCTCCGCTGCCGACAAGGGGGTGGGCAAAGCCTTCGGTACCGTCAACGAGAAGGTGTTCAAGCCTGCCGACACCTGGATCCAGAACAAGGTCAACAAGAAGGGCAGCGCGGAGAAGCCGGCCGACAAATAGGCCGCCGTCGCACGCTGCGAACAACCCTGAAGGGCGTCAGCCCTCAGGGTTTATTTTTTGCCGTAGATGAAGTCCATGACCACCGCGTGGAACCGCTCCGGCTGTTCCAGATGCGGCACGTGGCCCACGCCGTTGAATTCCTTGAGCACGGCGCCCGGGATGCGCTGCTGTGCATTACGTCCCATCAGGGGGAAGTTGCCCATGGGCTTGACCACCTCGGGCGGCGCGAAGCGGCGGCCGAAGACCGTGCGGTCGTTCTGGCCGATGACCAGCAGGGTCGGCACCTTGAGCTGGGGCAGCTCGTTGTAGATCGGCCCGTCGTAGATCATCTGGTAGGTCAGGGCCGAGACGAGGGCGAAGTGCGGGTAGTCGCCGCTGAGCTGCACGCGTGCGAACTGCTCCACGAAACGCTCGAACTCGGGTTTCCAGACCGGGAAGTAGCCCTTGACGAAGTTGCGGTAGCTCGCCGGCGTCTGCGCCATCTCCAGCTTCACGAGGTTGGGCGTCTGCTGGGGCGGAATGCTGGCCACGTAGTCTTCGAGGCCCAGCGGGTTCTCCAGCACCAGGGCGATCACGCGCTCCGGGTAACGGCGCGCAAAATGCACACCCAGCATGCCGCCCATGCTGTTGGCAATGACCGTGACCCGGTTGAGCTTGAGATGGTCCAGCAGGCGTGCGGTGTTCTCGGCCAGCATGCCGAAGGAGTAGCGCATCTCGGGCTTGGACGACTTGCCAAAGCCGATCTGGTCCGGGGCGATGACGCGAAAGCCGTAGGTCGACATGGCCTTGAGCGTGGGGAGCCAGTAGTCCGAGCCGAAGTTCTTGCCGTGCAGGAGGACGATGGTCTGGCCGTTGGGGTTCTGCGGTTTGACGTCCATATAGGCCATGCGCAACGGCCGGCCCTCCACCTCGAACTGCAACATCTGCACCGGGTAGGGATAGGCCCAGTTCTCCATGGCCGCGCCCAGCGGCTCGGCGCCAGCGTAGGTCGGCTGGTTGGCATCCTGGGCCAGGGCCCAGAGGCTGGTGCCGGCCAGCAGCAGGGCCGCGGTCTGGCGCAGGAGTCGGTGCAGGGCAGGTCGCATCATTTCGCCTCGTTGATCATCAGGGTGGTTTTCTCGTCGACTTCCCGGGCCACCTGGCCCAGGGCCGGGTCCTCGGAGAGCATGGCCAGCATGTCGGTCGGCTTGATCATGCCGATCCGGGTCTTGCCTTTTTCAGTGTAGACCGAAATGCGGCAGGGCAGGGCCATGTTCATCTGCATGTCGGCAGCCAGCACCTTGGCGGCCTGGGCCGGGTTGCAGACCTCGAAGACGCGGCAGTTCTCGGTGAAGCTCAGGCCCTTGCTGCGCAGGGTGTTGCCGATATCGTGCACGTGGAGCACGCCGAAGCCATGGCGCTTGACGGCAGCGTCCAGATCGGCGGCGGCCTGTTCGAAGGATTTGGCGGTGTCAACGGTATAGAACATGGGAATTCCTCTCGGGGGTTGGCAGGGGCTAAGCATTGTGCCGGATTCCCCCGGAGGTATGTGCGTCCGGCCGGCGCAGGGTGGCCCGGACTCAGTAGCTGGTAGAGACCGGCGTCGACGTCGTTGCGGCCTGAAAGGGCGCGCGAGCGGAGGACTGGCCCAGGACACGACGGGCGCCGTCAAAGCGCCGGTCCCAGTAGTTCACGCGCATGTCCTCGATGCGCACGGCCGCACCCGGTTTGGGGGAGTGGATGAACTTGTGGTCGCCGACATAGATGCCCACATGGCTGTAAGTGCGGCGCAGGGTGTTGAAGAAGACCAGGTCGCCCGGCTGGAGCTCGGTGCGCTCGATCTGATGCGTGGCGGCCGCCTGTTGCGCCGCATTGCGCGGCAGCATCAGGCCCAGCGTCTGTTCGACCACGGCCCGCACGAAACCGCTGCAGTCGAAACCCGAGTCGTAGGTGTTGCCGCCGCGGCGGTAAGGCACGCCCAGCGCGCCCATGGCCGCCACCACCAGTTCGGACATGCGGTCCATCGGCTGGTTCGAACCGGCGGGATCGCTCGTGCCGGCCGGCTCGGTAGGTACCGGCGCAGCGCCAGCGGGTGCCGGCGCCGAGACGCCACGTGCCGGGGCCTCCACCAGGCCGCGTGCGTTGAGGAAGCGGTCCAGTTCATCGTCGCCCGCACCGCTGGCGCCGGCACGTGCACAGGCGAGCAGACTCAGCAGCAGGGCGATACAAGCGGTACGCATGCGGTTAGCATAGGACGTTGCCAGTGCAGATGTCAATTAAAGCTTTTTCATGGAAAACAGCTTAAGTGATTGATTTTAAATAAAAATTCATTGAGAGATGCCTTCATGTTCAAAGCGCTCGTGTTGGACAATGCCAACGGATTCACGGCCTCCCTGCAGCAGATCGACGAAGCCCGGCTGCCGGCCGGCGACGTGACCGTGGCCCTGCAGTACTCCACGCTCAACTACAAGGACGGCCTGGCCCTGTGCAACAAGGGGCCGGTGGTGCGCAGCTGGCCCATGGTGGCCGGTATCGATGGCGCTGGCACCGTGCTCGAATCCAGCCACCCGGCCTGGAAGGCGGGCGACGCTTTTGTGCACAACGGCTGGGGCGTGGGCGAGACGCATTGGGGTTGCCTGGCCGAAAAAGCGCGCCTCAAGGGCGACTGGCTGGTCAAGCTGCCGGCCGCCTTTACGCCAAGACTGGCCATGGCCATCGGCACCGCCGGTTACACCGCCATGCTCTGCGTGCTGGCGCTGGAAGACCACGGCGTGCAACCCGGCGCCGGCGAGGTGCTGGTGACCGGTGCCACCGGCGGCGTGGGCAGCGTCGCCATCGCCCTGCTGGGCAAGCTCGGTTACCAGGTGGTCGCGGCCACCGGCAAGGCCGCCGAGGCTGACTATCTCAAGGCGCTGGGCGCCAGCGCCATCATCGACCGCGAAGAACTGGCCCAGCCCGGCAAGCCCTTCCAGAAGGAGCGCTGGGCCGCGGTGGTGGACGCCGTGGGTTCGCACACCCTGGCCAATGCGCTGGCGCAGACCCGCTACGGTGGTGTGGTGGCCGCCTGCGGCCTGGCCCAGGGCATGGACCTGCCCACCACGGTGATGCCCTTCATCCTGCGCGGGGTCACGCTGGCCGGCATCGACTCGGTCATGGCCTCTTTGCCGAAGCGCCAGCGCGCCTGGGACCGCCTGGCGCGCGACCTCGACGTGACCCTGCTGGAGCGCATGGTCGAGGAAGTACCGCTGGACCAGGCCATCGCCAAGGCCCAGCAACTCATGGCCGGCCAGGTACGCGGCCGTGTGGTGGTCCGCATCGCCTGAAGGAGACCAGATGCTGCTCGAACTCGAAGATTCCCAGTTGCTGCTGGTCGACTACCAGGGCAAGCTGATGCCCGCCCTCCACGAGGGCCCGGCCGTGCTGGCCAACGCCAGTCGGCTGGCGCAGATGGCGCGCCTGCTCCAGGTGCCGGTTTTTGCCACCGAAGAGAACCCCGCAGGCCTGGGCCCCACCGTGCCCGCGCTGCAGGCCCTGATCGCCCAGGCCGGCGGCAAGACCTTAACCAAGATGAGCTTCAGCGCCGTGGCCGACGGCCTGGCCGAACTGCTGCGTCCGCCGGCGCGTGCGCCGCAAGGCAACGCGCGCAGCCTGCCCAAGCACCTGCAGAAGCCGGCCCAGCCGGCCGATGGGCGCAACACCATCGTGATGGCCGGCTGCGAGGCGCATGTCTGCCTGCTGCAGACGGCGCTGGATCTGCTGGACGACGAGTTCGAGGTCTGGGTCGTGACGGACGCCTGCGGTTCGCGCAGCGAGCGCAACCGCGATGCCGCCTTTGACCGCCTAGCCGGCGCCGGTGTCGAACTCGTGACGACCGAGATGGTGGCCTTCGAGTGGCTGCGCTCGGCTGAACATCCGGCTTTTGCGGATGTCCTCAAGCTCGTGAAATAGCCCGGGGGCCCAGACCATGAATCGCTGCCTGCTCCCCGGCCTGTTCCTTGCCGGTTTCGGCACGCTGGCCGCTGCCGCGGATGCGCCCGCGTCCCCGGAGCTGAGCCTGTCGGAGGATGGCGCCTATGTGGTCGATGTCCGCAGCAAGCTGGCCTGGCCCCGCTGCGTGGAGGGCATGGCCTGGAACGGGAAGACCTGCACGGGTGCGGCGCGCCTGATGACCCATGGCGAGGCCACGGCGCTGGCCGCGGCACGGGCCAAGGCCGAGGGCGTGGCCTGGCGGCTGCCGCGCGTACCCGAACTGCGTCGTCTGGCCGGCAAGGTCGGCAAGCCTGCAGGGCCGGAGGCTGCACTGTTCCCGGCGGCTCCCCAGGACTGGCACTGGTCCATCACGGCCAGCATCAATGCCGTGCGGATCAACCCCTACGACTACGACAATATCCGCCAGGGCCGCGCGGGCGGCAACACCGACCAGCTCGGCGTGCAGCAGGGCTGGGCGGTCCACCTGGGCTCGGGTGAGGCGCGGGGTGACGTCACCAAGCGTTCCATGCTCACGGTGCGGCTGGTGCGTCCGAACTTCTGAGTTTCTTTTTGGTGCTTGTCCTCCCCCCACAGAGGAGCGTCCCATGCAACACGAACGGAATCTGCGCAGTGCGTCGGTGCTTGCCAGCCTGGTGTTCCTGACCATGGCGGTGGCGCAGGCCGGGCCTTGCGGCGACCTCGTGACGATGGACACCCACGACGGAACCCGCACGCGCTACGCGTTCGCGCATCCCGCGAGTCCGGCCCGGGGCAGTCGGGTGGCACTGGTGCTGCTGCCGGGTGGGGGCGGCCATCTCCGGCTCGACGAACGGGCCTGCCCGCAGGCCCTCCAGGGCAATTCGCTGGTGCGCTCGCTGCCGCTGTTCCAGGCCGCTGGTTTTGCCACGGCGCTGGTGGATGCGCGCTCGGACCATACCGGCGAGGACGGCCTGGCGGGATTCCGGGCTTCGTCCACGCATGCCCTGGACCTGGGGCGGATCATTGCCGACGTGCGCCGGCGCACCCAGGCGCGTGTCTGGCTGGTCGGTACCAGCCGCGGCGCAATCTCGGCGGCCAACGCTGCGAGCCGCCTGAGCGGCCCGGCGGCGCCCGATGGCCTGGTACTGACCTCTCCGGTCACCTCGGGTAATCCCAAGGGCAGCAAGCCCTGGGTGGCGCAGACCGTGTTCGACCTGCCGCTGGAATCCATCCGCATGCCCGTGCTCGTGATCGGCCATGCGCAGGACAAATGCCTGCGTTCCCCGGCCACGCTGAACGAGCGCATCATGGCGCGTACCGAGGGCGTGCGCGAACAGCTCGTGCGGGTGGACGGCGGGCCGGGCCGCGCCGGCCTGTCGGCGGTGGAGGCCTGCGAAGGGCGTTCGCCGCATGGCTTCCTGGAGCAGGAGGCCGAGGTGGCCGAGGGTATCGTGCGGTTCATCAACGGTGCCCACTACTAGCCAGCCGTAAAAAAAGCGCCCATCGGGCGCTTTTTCATGTGTGCGCTGGTTCCTCAGGCCTTGCCGTGTTTGGCGATCAGATCCTTGGCGCTTTGCAGCAGTTTCTTGCCGTCGAAGCCACGCTTGTTCATGTCGGCCACCCACTCGTTGTCCACTTCACTGGAGCGCTTCACGAACTCCTGGGCCTCGGCATTGCTCAAGGTGTAGATGGTGTTGCCGCGCTCGACCGTGGTCTTGCGACCGGGAATATCGCTCTGCTGCTGCTGCCTGCCCAGCCAGCCCGAGGTGGCCAGGCCGGAGTTGTTGTCGATGACCTTCTTGAGGTCCGGTGCCAGCGACTCGTACTTGGCCTTGTTCATGGTCATCACGAAGGTCGTGGTGTACAGGCCAGGATGGCCGGCGGGAAACTCGGTGTGGAACTTGGTCAGTTCGTGCACCTTGACGGCCGGCACCACTTCCCAGGGGATCACGCAGCCATCGATGGTGCCCTTGGACAGGGCGTCGGGAATCTGCGGCAGCGGCATGCCCACGGGCGTAGCGCCCACGGACTGCAGCAGCTTGGTGACCTGACGGGTCGGGCCGCGCATCTTCAGGCCCTTGAGGTCATCGGGGGTCTTGATCTGCCTGGCCTTGGTGTGGAACATGCCGGGGCCGTGCACGTGCAGGGCGATGGGGTGCGTGTCCTTGAACTCGTCGACCGCGACGGTCTGCACGTATTCCCAATAGGCCTTGGAGGTGGCCTCGGCGTTGTTGAGCATGAAGGGCAGTTCGAACACTTCGATGCGCGGGAAGCGCCCGGCGGTGTTGCCCGGCAGGGTCCAGACCACGTCGACCACGCCGTCACGCGCCTGGTCATAGAGCTGCACCGGCGTGCCACCCAGCTGCATGGCGGGGTAGGCCTCGAACTTGATGCGGCCACCCGAATCCTTCTCGACCTTGTCCATCCAGGGCTTGTGCATGGTCAGCCAGACGGCCGACATGGGCGCCATGAAGGTGTGGAACTTGAGGGTCACGCTCTGCTGGGCCAGGCCCAGCGTCGGGACGCCGAGCGCTGCGGCGGCAGCGGTGGATTTGAGCAGGGTACGGCGCTGGATCATGGTCTGTCTCCTCTTGGGGGTTCAGGCTGCACCTTAGCCGAAATTCACTTCGGCACGTGCTGGGGCTTTCCCTCAATGAGCGCGCGGGCGGCCGTGCCGGCGCGCTGCTAGCCCACGTACTTCACGAGCCACAGCGAGACGGCCGGGAAGAACAGCAGCAGCAGGGTGCGCAGCACGTCACTGATCAGGAAGGGCATCACGCCGCGGTAGCTCTCGCTGATGGGCACGTCCTTGGCCATGCCGTTGACCACGTAGACGTTCAGTCCCACGGGCGGCGCCAGCAGGCCGAAGCCCACCGTCATCAGCACCATGATGCCGAACCAGATCGCCACCGATTCAGCGGGCATGCCGAAGTCCAGGCCCATGACCATGGGGAAGAAGATCGGGATGGTCAGCAGGATCATGGACAGTTCGTCCATGACCGCGCCCAGCACCACGTAGAGCAGCAGGATGGCGCTGACCACCATCATCGGCGGCAGGCCCCAGCCGCTGACCAGGCTGGCCAGCTGGGCCGGCACCTGCGTGAGCGTGAGCGCGGAGTTCATCAGGTCGGCCCCGATGAAGATCATGAAGATCATGGCCGAGCTTTCGGCCGTCGCGTAGAAGCAGTGCGCCAGCTTCTTGAGCGTCAGTTCGCGCAAGGCCAGGGCCATCACGAAAGTGGCGGCCGCACCGACGGCTGCACCCTCGGTGGGCGTGAAGATGCCGCCGTAGATGCCGCCAAAGACGATCAGGAAGATCAGCGCGATGGGAATGACACCCTTGAGCGACTGCCGCGTGATCTTCTGCGCCACCGCATCCTTCTCAGGTGCCTGGCCCGGCACCAGGCGTACGTAGACCGCGATGGCGATCATGTAGCCGACCATGGCGATGAGGCCGGGCACCATGGCCGCGGCGAAGAGCTTGGCGATGTTCTGCTCGGTCAGGATGGCGTAGATCACCAGCGGGACGGAGGGTGGGATCAGGATGCCCAGCGTGCCGCCCGCGGCCAGCGTGCCGGTGGACAGGCGCCCGGAATAACCATGGCGCTTCATCTCGGGCAGGGCCACCGAGGTGATGGTGGCCGCCGTGGCCACCGAGGAGCCGCAGATGGCGCCGAAGGCCGCGCTGGCCATGACGGCCGCCATGGCCAGGCCGCCCTTGAGGCGCGACATCACGGCGCTGGCAAAACCGAACAGGGCCTTGGAAATGCCGCCCTGGGTGGCGAAATGCCCCATCAGGATGAACAGCGGGATCACCGACAGGTCGTAGCTGGCAAAGCGCGCGAAGGCCTGGGTGTTGAGGAAGCTGGACAGCGGCAGCCAGCCGGCCTGGGTCACGTAGCCGATAGCCCCGGCCACGAACATGGCAATTGCGATCGGGATGCGCACCGCCATCAGCAGCAGCATGATGCCGAAGATCATCAGCGTCAGGGTCACGGGGGTCATCGCACAACTTTCGCGCCAAGCGCTGCGGTATTCGCCTTGGGAGCGGCCCGGCGGCTCATGCCTGGGCCTCCGGTTCAAAGCCGAGCAGGCCCTGGCTCAGGCCGATGAGGGCCGTGAGGATCAGGGGCGGCACCATCAGCGTGTAGACGATCCACTCGGGAAAGCCCAGCATCATGGTGGCCGACTGCGTGCTCCAGGCGCTCAGGCCGCCGAGCACGGTGCGCCAGGCCAGCAGGGCCATGCACAGGCCCAGCACGAAGGCGCCGATGCGGTCCAGCGTGGCGGTGGAGCGCTCGCTGGCGCTGGCCGTGAAGAAGTCCACGATGATGTTGCCACGGCGCAGCTGGCACCAGGGCAGGAAGAGGGCGATGGCCGCCCCGGCGGCCACACCCGTGAGCTCGAAATCACCGACCAGCGTGGTGCCGGTGGTGTTGCGCCCCAACACGCTCAGACAGGTCATCAGCGTGATGACCGTCAGCAGCACACCGGCCAGGATGGCGCAGGCCCTGGCCAGTGTTCCCAACATCTTGTAGATCATGGGCCGCGATTGTAGGGGCGCGCCCGGCTCAGACCACCTTGAGGCGGATAGGGGTCAACCCTGCCACGCCGCCTTCCATCACGTCACCCGGCACCACGGCGGCCACGCCTTCGGGCGTGCCGGTATAGATCAGGTCGCCGGGGCGCAGTTCCCAGGCTGCACTGACGTGCTCGATGATCTCGCCGATGTTCCAGATCAGCTTGGAGACGTCGCTGCGCTGGCGGTCCTGGCCATTGACCTGCACCCAGATCTCGGCCTTCTCGATGTCGCCGGCTTGCGCGGCCGGCGTGATGGCGCCGATGGGACAGGCCTCGTCGAAGGTCTTGCCGATGCACCAGGGACGGCCCAGCTTCTTCTGTTCGCCCTGCAGGTCGCGCCGGGTCATGTCCAGGCCCACGGCGTAACCCCAGATGTGCTTCTTCGCGTCGGCGGCCTTGATGTTCTTGCCGCCGGTGCCGATGCAGGCCACCAGCTCGATCTCATGGTGGAAGTCCTTGGTCAGGCTCGGGTAGTGCAGATCAGGGCTCTGGCCGGGTTCGATGACCAGGCAGTTATCGGCCGGCTTGATGAAAAAGAAGGGCGGCTCGCGGCCGGTGAACCCCATCTCCTGGGCGTGGGCCACGTAGTTGCGGCCGACGCAGTAGATGCGCCCGACGGGGAAACGGTCCTTGCTGCCGACCACGGGCACGGAGACCTGGGCCGGGGCGGTGATGACGAAACTCATGCGAGCCTTTCTTCCTTGTGGATGCCCAGGGCTTCCTGCACCGGGCGGTCTGAAAAACTGAAGAGCACGCAACCGGTCGTCGACTGCAGGCGCAGCGCCTGCCAGGAGGGCACGACAAAATGGTCGCGGGCTTCGAAATCGAATCGTACCGGGCCGCCGGGGCCCTCGATGTACGCAGTACCCGTACCTTCCACCACGCTGTACACCGCGCCATCGGTCTGGCGCCAGCCCTGGCCCTCGAAGCCCGCAGGCAGGCGCTGCAGGAAGGGCTGCAGGGTGGGCATGGGGGTGCCGCCGGTTTGCGGGTTGATGTAGCGCAGCTTGTAGCCCTCACTGGCGTCGATCGGGGCGCTGCGTTCGAGCTGGTGCAGCGCCTCGCGGCTGCGCTCATAGGGGTAGCTGAAGAGGGGCGAGGTGGCACCGAAAGGCGTGGTGCCGCGCACCGGCGCCATGTTGTGGCCGTAGCGCGCGAAGCTGGCGCCTTCGGGCCGCGTGACCGGCTGCGAGTGGGTCGCGCCGTTTTCCGCGAAACCGGCATCGAAGAAGCGGATCATGGGGATGTCCAGGCCGTCGAGCCAGACGACCGGCTCGTCCACCTCATTGCCATGGTCGTGCCAGGTCCAGCTGGGCGTGATGATGAAGTCGCCCGGGTGCATGGTGGTGCGCTCACCGTCCACGGCCGTGTAGGCGCCCGTGCCCTCCACGATGAAACGCAGCGCACTCTGCGTGTGGCGGTGGCTGGGTGCGACCTCACCCGGCAGGATCAGCTGCAACCCGGCGTAGAGCGACTGCGTCACCGCTGACTGGCCGCGCAGCGCCGGGTTTTCCAGGATCAGCACGCGGCGTACGGCCTCCTCGGCGGTGATGACTTCGCCGGCGCGTTGCAGATAGGGGCGGAGCTGCGCGTATTTCCAGTGGGCCGGCACGCAGGGCGAGGCCGGCTGTGGCGGCACCAGCGCGTGCAGCACCTCCCACAACGGGCTCAGGTTCAGTGGTGACATGTCGCGGTAGAGCGACTGACGGGCGGTGGCGGAAGGGTGGGGGGCGTTCATGGCCGGTTCCTGACGGTGAAGCCGATTGTCATTTAATAAGCATACATACCAGTGACGTGGGGTGTCGCGCGGGTTTTCCCGGGGGCGGCCGAGCCCCCGCGCCGGGCGAATACACTTGCCGACCAGCAGGATGACGAACCCCATGAGCAAGAGTTACGACTTTCCCCACGCCCCGGGCCACCTGATCCGCCGGGCTCACCAGGTTTCGGTGGCCGCCTTCATGGAGGAGACGGCCAGCTACGACGTCACGCCCGTGCAGTTCGCCCTGCTCAATGCGCTCATGGACACCCCGGGGGCGGACCAGGTCACGCTGGCGGCACGCGTGGCTTTCGATCCCGCCACCTCGGGCTCGGTGATCGGTCGTCTGGAGGCCAAGGGCTGGGTGCGGCGCGAGGCCGACCAGAACGACCGCCGCCGCAAGCTGCTGTGGATCACGCCCGAAGGCGAGGCGACCGTGCAGCAGATGAAACGCGCCGTGGCGCGCGTGCAGACCCGCATCCTGGGGCCGCTCAATGCCACCGAGCGTGAGCAGATCATGCGCCTGCTGACCAAGCTCGTGGCCGGCCACGCCAAGGAATAACCATCACCCCCAGGCTCCGCGCTCTACGCGCGCTACGCCACCCCCCTTGCAGGGGGCAACGCCAGTGGCCCGGCGAAGCCGGTTCCACGGCGTTTCTCGAATGAAATCGGGGTCAGTCAGGGCGGCTTAGTCTGATTTGGCGAGAAGCGTGAAGTGCTCCACCTGCGGCGGTGCCGCGAAGAAGGGGCCCACGATGGCGCGCCAGTCGGCAAAGGCCGGGGACTGGCGGAAGTGCACGGTGTGGTCTTCCAGCGTCTCCCAGAAGATCATGAGGATGTAGCGGTCCGGGTGCTCGACGCCCTTGTTCACCTTGAAGCCGCGGTAACCGCGGGCCTGGCTGATGACCGTGGCCAGGCCGCGCTGGATGGCCTCGTCAAAGGCGGTCTGCTGGTCGGCGTGGATGCGGATGTCGGCGATTTCGAGAATCATGGCTGTGGTCTCCTTGTGCGGGGGGCTTGTTTGCTGAGGATTGTCCCTCAAGCCGGGCCGCCCGTTTCCGGTTTATCCTCGCCGGCATGAAGCTCCACAACTACTTCCGCTCCTCGGCCTCCTTCCGCGTGCGCATCGCGCTGGCGCTCAAGGGCCTGAGCTACGACTACATCCCCGTGCACCTGGCGCGCGGCGACCACAAGCTGCCGGCTTACGCCGAGGTCTCGGCCGATCGCCTGGTGCCCCTGCTCGACGACGACGGCGCGCTTTTTTCACAGTCCATGGCCATCATCGAGTACCTGGACGAGACCCATCCCCAGCCGCCGCTGCTGCCCGCCGACGCAGCCGGCCGTGCCAGGGTGCGCGCCCTGGCCCAGTCCATCGCCTGCGAGATCCATCCGCTCAACAACCTGCGCGTGCTCAAGTACCTGGTGCGCGAGCTCAAGGTCAGCGAGGACGCCAAGAACACCTGGTACCGCCACTGGGTGCGCGAAGGGCTGGAGAGCTTCGAGCGCCAGCTGAGCACCCTGGCCGCCCTGCGCCAGCAGGCGGGCCTGCCGCCCTCGGTCTACTGCTGGGGCGACACCCCCGGCCTGGCCGATTGCTGCCTGGTGCCGCAGATCTTCAACGGCCAGCGCTTCGAGGTGAACCTCGACGGCCTGCCGCTGACCATCAGCGCCTTTGCGGCCTGCATGGCGCTGCCGGCGTTCCAGCAGGCGCAGCCGTCCAGCTGCCCCGACAACGAACCCTGAACGCAGGCCGGGCCTCACCGTGCATCCCGACTGGCTTGTCCCCAAGTGGCCCGCACCGGCCACGGTGCGCGCCGTCTGCACCACCCGCGTCGGCGGCCGTTCCCTGCCGCCCTATGACAGCCTGAACCTCGGTGACCACGTGGGCGACGACCCGCTGGCCGTGGGCGCCAACCGGGCCGTGCTGGCCCAGGCCCTGGGCGCGCGCCCGGTCTTCCTGCAGCAGGTCCATGGCCGCAGCGTGGTGGCGCTGGATGTGCACACGCCCCAGGGCACCGAGGCCGATGCCTGCCTCACGCGTGAGCCAGGCGTGGCCTGCACCATCATGGTGGCGGACTGCCTGCCCCTGCTGTTCACCGATGCCCGCGGCAGTGTCGTGGCCGCTGCCCACGCCGGCTGGCGTGGCCTGGCCGGTGAGGGCGGGGTGGGTGTGGTCGAAACCCTGTACGCCGCCCTGCAGGTCAGCGCGTGCGACCTCATGGTCTGGCTCGGTCCCTGCATCGGGCCGCAGGCCTTCGAGGTCGGGCCCGAAGTGAAGGCGGCGTTCGAGGTCGGGTCGCCGCGAGCCGCCGGCTGCTTTCGTCCCGCCGCGGCCGCCGGCAAATGGCTGGCCGATCTGCCGGCCCTGGCCAGGCTGCGCCTGGCGGCGCTGGGCATCACGCAGGTCTATGGCAACGACAGCTCACCATCGTGGTGCACCGTCACGCATCCCTCACGGTTCTTTTCGCACCGGCGCGACCGCGTCAGCGGCCGCCTGGCTGCCTGCATCTGGCGGGGCTGAACCCGCCTGCGCATCCTGCGCCTGCTGCCAGGCCAGCAGTTCCTCGGCTTCACGCTGCTTGCGCAGCTTTTTGCGCGCCGGCGTGCCCAGGATGTAGAGCAGCAGCGCCACCGGCCCCACGCCGTACAGCAGGAAGGTGAAGAGCGCGCCCAGCACGCTACCGATGGGACTGGTGGCTTCGGCCACGGCCATCATCAGCGCAACGTAAAGCCAGCCGATGGCGATCAGGATCAAGAACATGAGTAAATTGGTCGGTGTCAGGAATCTGTAGGCACAAGCCTGACATACTGGCTACGGAAGCGTATTTCCAGCACGAAGGACCCAGCGTGACACAGGATACCCCCGAATTTTGGGCGCAAGCGGCGCAGCAGTTCCAGCAGGCCTACGCTGACAGCTGGCTCAAGCTCTTCCAGTCCTTCCAGGGTGCGCATCCCGGCCAGGGCCCCGCCGCACTCCCGGCGATGGATCATCCGGTGACCATCCCGCCCGACAAGCTGCAGGCCCTGCAGCAACAGTACGTGCAGGACCTGGCGCAACTCATGCAGCAGGGCGCCGGCGCAACGGTGACCAGCGACCGGCGTTTCGCCGCGCCGGCCTGGGGTGAGAACCCGTTGGCGGCCATGACGGCCTCCACCTACCTGCTCAATGCACGCCTGCTCATGGAGATGGCCGATGCAGTGCAGGCCGACGCCAAGACGCGCGCGCGCATCCGCTTCGGCGTGGAGCAGTGGGTGGCCGCCAGTGCGCCCAGCAACTACCTGGCCTTCAATGCCGAGGCCCAGAAGAAGGCCATCGAGACCAAGGGCGAGAGCATTGCCCGGGGCTTGCAGAACATGCTGCACGACCTCGGCCAGGGCCATGTGAGCATGACCGACGAAAGCCGCTTCGAGGTCGGCAAGAACGTGGCCACCAGCGAAGGCGCGGTGGTCTACGAAAACGAACTCTTCCAGCTGATCGAATACAAACCACTCACCGAGAAGGTCTATGAGCGGCCCTTCCTGCTGGTGCCGCCCTGCATCAACAAGTACTACATCCTGGACCTGCAGCCCGAGAACTCGCTGATCCGCTACGCCGTGGCCCAGGGCCACCGCACCTTCGTGGTGAGCTGGCGCAACCCCGACGCATCCCTGGGCCACAAGACCTGGGACGACTACATCGAGGACGCGGCCATCCAGGCCATCCACGTGGTGCAGGAGATCAGCGGCGCCGAGCAGATCAACGCCCTGGGTTTCTGCGTGGGCGGCACCATCCTGGGCACGGCGCTGGCGGTGCTGGCGGCGCGTGGCGAGAACCCCGTGCACAGCCTCACGCTGCTCACCACCTTCCTCGACTTCAGCGACACCGGCATCCTGGACGTCTTCATCGACGAGAACTCGGTACGCCTGCGCGAGCAGCAGATGGGGCAGGGCGGCCTGATGGCCGGGCGCGACCTGGGCTCCACCTTCAGCTTCCTGCGTCCCAACGATCTGGTCTGGAACTACGTGGTGGGCAACTACCTCAAGGGCGAAACGCCGCCACCTTTCGACCTGCTCTACTGGAACAGCGACAGCACCAACCTGCCCGGGCCTTTCTACGCCTGGTACCTGCGCAACACCTACCTGGAAAACAACCTGGTCAAGCCCGGCAAGCTCACCGTCTGCGGCGAGCCGGTGGACCTGCGCAAGGTGAACATGCCCGTCTACATCTACGGCTCGCGCGAAGACCACATCGTGCCCATCCCCGGCGCCTACGCCAGCACCCAGGTGCTGCCGGGCAAGAAGCGTTTTGTCATGGGCGCCTCCGGCCATATCGCCGGCGTGATCAACCCGCCCGAGAAAAAGAAACGCAGCCACTGGATCCGCGCCGACGGCAAGCTGCCGAAGACCTTCGATGCCTGGTTCGAAGGCGCCGACGAAAACGCCGGCAGCTGGTGGACCGACTGGGCCGCCTGGCTCAAGACGCACGCGGGCAAGCAGATGGCTGCACCCAAGAAATACGGCAAGGGCAGCAAGTACAAGGTCATCGAGGCGGCGCCCGGCCGCTACGTGAAGCAGAAAGCATAGTCAACAGGACAGGAGATACACCATGGAAGACATCGTCATCGTTGCCGCGACGCGTACCGCGGTCGGCAAGTTCGGCGGCGGGCTGGCCAAGACCCCGGCCACCGAGCTCGGCGCCATCGTCATCAAGGAGCTGCTGGCACGCAGCAAGGTGGACGCTGCCCTGGTGGGTGAAGTCATCATGGGCCAGGTGCTCGCGGCCGGCGCCGGCCAGAACCCGGCGCGCCAGGCCCTCATGAAAAGCGGCCTGCCCAAGGAAATCCCCGCGCTCACCATCAACGCCGTCTGCGGCTCCGGCCTCAAGGCCGTGATGCTGGCCGCCCAGGCCGTGGCCACCGGCGACAGCGAGATCGTCATCGCTGGCGGTCAGGAGAACATGAGCGCTGCGCCCCATGTGCTGCCGGGCTCGCGCGACGGCCAGCGCATGGGCGACTGGAAGCTCATCGACACCATGATCGTCGACGGCCTGTGGGACGTCTACAACCAGTACCACATGGGCATCACCGCCGAGAACGTGGCCAAACAGTACGGCATCACGCGCGAGATGCAGGACGCGCTGGCCCTGGCCAGTCAGCAGAAGGCCGCCGCCGCGCAGGACGCCGGCCGCTTCAAGGACGAGATCGTGCCCGTGTTGTTGCCGCAGAAGAAGGGCGACCCGCTGGCCTTCGATGCCGACGAATTCATCAACCGCAAGACCAATGCCGAGGCCCTGGCCGGCCTGCGCCCGGCCTTCGACAAGGCCGGCGGCGTGACGGCGGGCAATGCCTCGGGCATCAACGACGGCGCCGCCGCCGTGATGGTCATGACGGCGAAGAAGGCCGCCGCGCTGGGGCTCAAGCCCCTGGGCCGCATCGCCAGCTACGCCACCAGCGGCCTGGACCCGGCCACCATGGGCATGGGCCCGGTGCCGGCGTCGACCAAGGCGCTGCAGCGCGCCGGCTGGAGGGCCGCCGACCTGGACCTGCTGGAGATCAACGAAGCCTTTGCCGCCCAGGCCTGTGCCGTCAACAAGGAAATGGGCTGGGACACCAGCAAGGTCAACGTCAACGGCGGGGCGATTGCCATCGGTCACCCGATTGGTGCATCGGGCTGCCGCATCCTGGTCACGCTGCTGCACGAGATGCAGCGTCGCAATGCCAGGAAGGGCATTGCCAGCCTGTGCATCGGCGGCGGCATGGGCGTGGCGCTGACCATCGAGCGTTGAGTTCCGCGCGCGGTTGAGGCGTGAGAGAAACACGCGGGTTTTGCCTAGGGCTACAGGCGCAAGACAGGGATTAGATTGGTAGCGAGTTCAACGAGGAGAGCATCATGAGCAAGAAAGTAGCCTACGTCACCGGCGGCATGGGGGGCATCGGCACCGCCATCTGCCAGCGCCTGCACAAGGAGGGCTTCACAGTCATCGCCGGCTGCGGCCCCACGCGCGACTTCGACAAATGGCTGGGCGAGCAGAAGGCCCTGGGCTACACCTTCTACGCCTCGGTCGGCAACGTCGGCCTGTGGGACTCCACCGTCGAAGCCTTCAGCAAGGCCAAGGCCGAGCACGGCCCCATCGACGTGCTGGTCAACAACGCCGGCATCACGCGCGACCGCATGTTCCTCAAGATGACCCGCGAGGACTGGGACGCCGTCATCGAGACCAACCTCAACTCCATGTTCAACGTCACCAAGCAGGTGGTGGGCGATATGGTGGAACGCGGCTGGGGCCGCATCATCAACATCAGCTCGGTGAACGGCGAGAAGGGCCAGGCCGGCCAGACCAACTACTCGGCCGCCAAGGCCGGCATGCACGGCTTCACCATGGCGCTGGCGCAGGAAATGGCCAGCAAGGGCGTGACGGTCAACACCGTGAGCCCGGGTTACATCGGCACCGACATGGTCAAGTCCATCCGACAGGACGTGCTGGACAAGATCGTCGGCACCATCCCCGTCAAACGCCTGGGCGAGCCCGGCGAGATCGCCTCCATCATTGCCTGGATCGCAAGCGAGGAGAGCGGGTATTCGACCGGGGCGGACTTCTCGGTCAATGGTGGCTTGCACATGGGCTGAGGGCTTTTCTGCTCCAACGACAAACCCCGCTGCGGCGGGGTTTGCTGTTTACCGGCATGACTCTTTTTTTGGGATAGACCGGTTTGTCGGTGATTCCTAGAATGAGCCACGGCAATAGCGAATCAGGTGAACTCCCATGGCTCGAGTGATCAAAATTCTTCTGTCAGGTGTCGGATTGGTCGTCGCCCTCGTATTGGGCTACTGCCTGGGAAAGTCTCGTAGCGATAGCTTTCATACGGCCCACTTTTTGTATGCGGCATTTCAACGCGAAGCGTTGGAGGCGGGTCTGGAGCGCCGCCTGCTGGAGACCCTCCGCGAAAGGAGGTTGAACGTCGCACTGGAAGGTACCCAATACAGCTATTACACCCGCCTGCTTCTCGCATCGGACATGGCAGAGGAGGCGTCCAACTCCGAGTTGCGCCAGCACATGCTGGACCAACTGCGGCCGGAGCTTGCGCGTGCCCGGAAAATGATGCAGCAGCATCCGTTTCGCTTTCCCTCTGTGTATAGACCGGAGACATGGGAAACGGGTGTTCGGGGACATAGGAAACACCAGAGTCGGTCAATTGGAAGTCATCAA
>NZ_JBXAQQ010000009.1:0-162816 GCF_058807395.1 Hylemonella sp. GW821-FHT12C09
ATTCGCCGTCAAATACGCCTACATCTGCAGACGTTGCAATGTAATTCGCTACAAAACCAGGAGACTCACAATGCAAGAGCGCCGCCGAAAATTCTATGGTTGGGGTTACGAAGGAGACACGGTTTCGCCGGCGGAAACCGCCGAGTTCGAATCCGCATGGAGCCAGTTGCTTGGCATTGACCACTTCGAGGCAGTGCCATTCCCGAAGGAGGAAGACATCGACCTTCGCGCGCCGCGCATCCAGCCACCGGCGTCCCTCGCGACAATCTGCACGACCGACAAATACGATCGCCTGTACCACACCTATGGGGCGGGCACCGTCGACGTGGCGCGGGCATTGCGCAAGGAGTTTCGCAACCCGCCCGACGTCATCGCCTACCCCAGGACCGAAGAAGACATCGTTGACCTGTACGACTGGTGCTGCCGGCACAACTTAGCTGCCATCCCCTACGGCGGCGGAACAAGCGTTGTCGGCGGCGTCAATCCACCTGAGTACGACCGATACCGAGGCGTCGTCACCATCGACCTGAAGCATTTCGACAAGGTACTGGAAGTGGATGCCAAGTCGCAGTCAGCGCGAATTCAGGCCGGTGTTCTCGGCCCTAGCCTGGAAAAGCAGCTCAAGCCCACTGGACTGACCATGCGCTTCTTCTTGCAGGCGTGGGAGTTCTCATCACTCGGCGGGTGGATTGCCACCCGCGCCGCAGGCCACTTCGCGACGGCCTATACGCAGATCGACGACCATGTGCAAAGCCTCAAGGTGGTCACGCCCTCGGGCAACATCGAATCGCGCCGTTTCCCGGTGTCAGGCTCCGGCCCCAATCCCGATCGACTGTTTCTCGGCTCCGAGGGAGCCTTGGGCATCATCACCGAAGCCTGGGTCAGGCTCCATCGCCGGCCGGTCTTCCGCAAGATGACGACAGTGCGCTTCAGCGTTTATGAAAATGCGGTCGAAGCGACCCGCTTGCTCTCGCAGTCGGGATTGAATCCCTCCAATGCCCGCCTGATTGAACGGGAAGAGGCGGCCTACACCGGATCCAGCGACGGAAGCTACGACATTCTGGTGCTCGGCTTTGAATCGGCTGACCACCCGGTCGACGTCTGGATGAACCGCGCATTAGAAATCTGCGCCGAATGCTCCGGCGAGTGGGACGCCCAAACGCTGAACGACAAGGCGGCGGGATCGGACTCCGACACGGCCAACTGGCGCAACAAATTCCTGCGTGGACCCTTTCTGCGTGAATACGCAATCGCACGTGGTGTGATGCGCGAAACGATGGAGACCGCCGTCACGTGGGACAAATTTGCCGCATTGCGCGACCATGTCAAGGCCGAAACCCATCGCGCCATCCGAGAAGTGACGGGGCGCAAGGGGTCGGTCACCTGCCGCTTCACCCACCTGTATCCGGACGGCCCGGCGCCGTACTTCACTTGGTTTGCTTATGGCGACAAGTCACGCATTCCCGAGCAATACATGGCGATCAAGCGCATCGGCGAGCAGGCCATGGTCGATGCGGGTGGCACAGTCACCCACCACCACGCGCTCGGACGGGACCATCGACCCTGGTATGACAAGGAGCGGCCAGAACTGTTCTGCGCCGCGATGAAGGCTGCCAAGACAGTCTTCGATCCGAAGCAGATCCTGAACCCGGGCGTCCTGTTCGATCCGAGCTGATTGGCTACACAAAGAAGGCACATCATGGCAGGACCCTTATCCGGCATCAAGGTACTTGATCTCAGCCGAATCCTCGCGGGCCCGTGGAGCACGCAGCTACTTTCCGATTTGGGAGCCGATGTGATCAAAGTCGAGCGACCTGTAGGCGGAGACGATACCAGAGGGTGGGGGCCTCCCTTTCTGGCACGCGAGGATGGTTCGGCAACGGCCGAATCCGCCTATTTTCTCTCTGCCAATCGGGGCAAGCGATCGATGACCGTGGATATCAGTACGCCGGAAGGCCAGGGCATTCTGCGCGAATTGGTAAAGACAGTCGATGTGTTCGTGGAGAACTATAAGCTCGGCGACATGAGGCGCTATGGCCTGGATTACGCCGCTCTCTGCGAGATCAATCCGGGCCTGGTTTACTGCTCGATCACCGGTTTCGGCCAAACCGGGCCCTACAGCAGCCGAGCGGGCTACGATTTCGTGATCCAGGCCATGGGCGGGCTGATGAGCATCACCGGACAGAGTGACGACCAGCCCGGCGGCGGTGCCCAGAAATGCGGCGTGCCGATCTCCGATCTGATGACCGGCATGTACGCATCGGTCGCCATCGTCAGTGCGTTGTTCGAGCGAACCCGCAGCGGCAAGGGCCAGTACATCGACATGAGCCTGCTCGACACCCAGGTCGCCTGGCTCGCCAACCAGGCGTCCAACTACCTCGTATCGGGAAAGCCACCGAAGCGGTGGGGCAACGCGCATCCCAATCTCGCCCCCTACCAGTCCTTTGCCGCCAGCGATGGAGAACTGATCGTTGCTGTCGGGAATGACCGCCAATTTGGCGCGCTGTGCCGCACGCTCGGCGCTGAAGGCCTGGCCGATGACGAACGGTACGCCACCAATGCCCAGCGGCTGCAGAACCGCGCAACGCTTATTCCCGCCTTGTCCGAATTGTTCGCCCGTGCATGCAAGAGGCACTGGCTGGATCAACTCGAACGCGCGGGGGTGCCGTGCGGTCCGATCCAGTCCATTCCCGAAGCGCTGGCGGACGAGCACGTGCTGGCCCGCGGCATGGTTTTTTCGCTGCCTCATTCAAGCGGCGTCACGGCCCCGCAAATAGCCAATCCCATCAAGTTTTCTAGATCCAGCATCCACTATCGACGTGCCCCCCCAGCGCTGGGCGAGCACACCGACGAAATACTGGCCAAAGAACTGGGTTGGTCCGCAGAAAGAATTTCCCACTCGAAGAGGAAAGGAGTGATTTGAAACGAAACAAGATCGAGGTTGCCAACCATAGTTACGAATTATCACTAGGAGACTCTCAATGACCATGACCCGATACCTTTGCCGGATTGCCACGGCGCTCATGTTCTTCGGCGCCCTGTTCGGCAGTCAAGCCGCCATGGCCAAAGACTGGCCCACGCAGCCCGTGCGTATAGTTCTTCCCTATCCGCCTGGTGGTGCTTCGGACGTCACCGCCAGGCTCCTTGGCATGAAGATGAGCCAGGCTTGGGGCACGACGGTCGTCATTGAGAATCGGCCGGGAGCCAACGGCATCATTGCCAACGAAGCCGCGGCCAAATCCCCGGCCGATGGCTACACCATCCTGATGGCCAATCTCGGGCCGAATGCCATCAACCCGGCGGTTTACGCCAAGCTGCCCTACGACACGGTGAAGGATTTCGCACCCGTCATTCTCACCACGATCGTTCCGCTGGTGATCGTGACCGCGGCTGATTCGCCGGTGAAAAGTCTGGCGCAGCTGATTGCCCTGGCCAAGGAAAAGCCCGGGCAAATTACCTTCGGCTCCGCCGGCAACGGGGCGGGCAGCCATCTTGCCGGTGAACTGCTCGCCATGACGACCGGGGCCAAGATGCTGCACGTGCCGTACAAGGGCGACGCACCAGCGATCATCGACGTGATGGGAGGCCAGCTCACAATTGCGCTGCCCACGGCGCTCGCCGGCGTGCCGCATATCAAGAGCGGGAAACTCCGGGCGCTGGCCGTCACTAGCCCAAAGCGGATCGCATCGTTGCCTGACGTCCCGACGGTGAACGAGGCACTCGGCATCAGCGGCTATGAAGCTGTGTCCTGGGGCGGGCTGATGGTACCCACCGGCACCCCTGCGGAGGTCATTGCCAAAATCAATGCGGAAACCAACAAAGCCCTGCAGATGCCCGATGTTAAAGTGAAGCTGAGGGCGCAAGGCGCTGAGATTGTCGGCGGTACGCCGGAGGCCTTCAACACTTTCCTGCGAGCGGAACTCGTCAAGTGGAAGCATGTAGCCGACGTCGCTAAAGTCCGTCTCGACTGACGGAGCATAGAAAACGGTGTCGGGGCCGCACTGCGCACAGTTGCGCAGTGCGGCCCCGACACCCGGATACTGTTGAGTTTTCCATAATCCATGACATCAACACAGCGTGGCCTGCATCCAGCAATAATGATAGAAGGACGGTTTTGAGCGTTTCTGAGTTTGTTGCGTGCAGTCATGTAGAACTCGCTCAAATTGTGCGGACAGTAGTTGGCCAACGCGTATCGCTTGACCGTCAGGGTGTAGCCCATGAGGTACTTCAACACTCCCATGATCACCATGGCTAGGTTCGGCACATCGACACAGGCCACGGTGTCGTCCGGCTGGAGATCTTTGAAGAAGCGGGTGCCGCCGCAGTTCCGGCTCCATGCTGTCGCTGCCGGCGGTGAAGGTGCGGACGGAACGTCCGGGTGGTGAGGTGCAGATTTTTACATTCACCAACAAAGATGACTTCCTGGAGTCGCTGCAGGCTCAGTTAGCTTGCAAGGCGGCTCGGGCCAAGGCGTGAATGGCCAGCATCGAGCGTACCGCCTACCCACGCTTTCAGAGACTGCTGACGGCTCAGGATCTGCAACGCCTGTTCAGCCCTGCCCCGGAGGAGCTGAACTGGGTCAACGGCTTCGCCCGCCAGGCCGACCGGCGTCTGGCCTTGATGGTGCAGCTCAAGTGCTTCCAGTATCTGCACTACTTCTGCTCCATTGACCAGATCCCTCCCGAGGTGATCGAACACATCTCGGCCTGCATGGGGTTGCCACCGCAGCAGGAAATCACCTATCCGTCGGCCCACCGTTCGCTGTATCGCCATCACGAGGCCGTGCGCAAGCTGCTGGGCGTGCAGCCCTTCACCGGTCCCCGTGCGCGAAACGACGCGGTGCGGATCGCGCGCGAGGTTAGCCAGATCGTCAACACGCGCATCGACATCATCAACATCCTGATTGCCGAATTAGTACGGCTGGACTACGAATTACCGATGTTCGGCGCCCTCGTCAAGATTGCCGAGAAAGAGCACGAAGCCGCCGAGCAGGCGCTTTACACCGGGGTTTGGCAGCGCCTGACGGTCGTCCAGCGCCGCTGGCTCGACGAACTGCTGGCCAGCAAACTGCCCGAGCGACAAACCCGGTACAACGATCTGAAGCGCTCGGCCAAGAAGGCGTCACGCCAGCATCTCGATCAACTGCTGGAGCAACTGCGCTGGCTGGACTCGCTTCCTGACAGTGATGCGCTGTTGGAAGGCGTTCCGGCCACCCGCCTGAAGCACCTCTCCGAAATGGCGGCCGTGATGGACGCCGGCGAAATGAAGGATCTGTCGCCGCCCAAGCGCCACACGCTGACGCTGGCTCTGATGCGGCAGATGCGCGTGCGCGCCCGCGATGACATCGCCGAAATGTTCATTCGCCGCATCGGCGCCTGCCACAACAGCGCGCGCGACGAACTTCAGGCCATCCAGGCGCGCCAACGCGAACTCAGCGAGGAACTGGTCGCCAAACTCGACGATGTGCTCGAGTTGCTGGCGCAGGACCTGGACGACGCCGAGACCGGCCGGCGCGTGCGCGAACTGCTTGCCCCTCACGGCAGTCTGGAACAACTGCGTGCTGACTGCGAGGCGATCCGCGTGTGGAGCGGCAAGAATCATCTGCCGCTGCTGTGGAAACCGTTCAGCAGTTGGCGTGCAGCGATGTTCCGAATGGCGCGCGCCTTGCGCTTCGAGGCCACCACGCAGGACCGCCACCTGATCGACGCTCTTGAGATCGTACTGGCCAACGAGAACCGCAAGGCGGAGTGGGTGGCCGACGAAGTCAATCTGTCATTCGCATCGCAGCGGTGGCACAAGCAGGTGCGCCGCTCTCACGGTCATGGCCATCCGACCAACCGGCGCCACCTGGAAGTCTGTGTTTTCAGCCACCTGAGCAGTGATCTGCGCAGCGGGGACGTCAGCATCGATGGCTCTGAAGCCTTCGCCGATGACCGCAAGCAGTTGCTGCCATGGGATGAATGCCAGAAGCGGCTCTCCGTGTACTGCGAGCGCGCCGGTATTGCTGCCACGGCACAAGGATTCTGCGACTCGCTGAAGCGCCTGTTAACCGACACCGCGGCGGAGGTTGATCGAGAATTTCCGCATCACGCGGCTGACGTGACCATCAGCCCCGGCGGCGAACCAACCGTCAAGCGCACGACGGCCAAGGAAATCCCGGCGTCGGCCGTTGCGCTGCACACCACGATCGGCAACCGAGTCGCGCCGCGCAACCTGCTGGACATCCTGCTCAACATCAACCACTGGACCGATTTCACGCGACATTTCGGGCCGCTGTCGGGCGACGACGCACGGCTGCGCAACGCGCGTGCGCGTTACCTGCTCACCACCTTCTCCCTGGGTACAGGCCTGGGCGTCAACCAGGCGGCGCGGCATCTGGCCAACCAGGTGTCGCCTCACCAGCTGTCGTATGCCAACCGGCACCACATGGGCCTGGAGCAGTTGGACGCCGCGCACCGGGACATGACGGAGCTGTACCTGCGGCTGCAGTTGCCCAAGAAGTGGGGTGATGGCACCAAGGTCGCGGCGGACGGCACGCAGTACGATTTCTACGACCAGAACCTGCTGGTGGGCATGCATTTTCGTTACAAGAAAATGGGAGCGGTGGCCTACCGGCATGTGGCCGACAACTATATCGCGGTGTTCCATCACTTCATCCCGCCCGGTGTGCTGGAGGCGATCTACGTGATCGAGGGCCTGCACAAAGCCGGGCTGTCCGTCGAGGCCGACACGGTGTATTCCGACACGCATGGGCAGTCCGAGACGGTGTTCGCGTTCACGCATCTGTTGGGCATTCAGTTGATGCCGCGCATTCGCAACTGGAAGGACCTCAAGTTCTACCGGCCGGACAAGGGCTCACACTACAAGCACATCGACCGAATCTTCACCGACGTGGTGAACTGGCGGTTGATCCTCGATCACTGGAAGGACCTGATGCAGATTGCGATCTCGATCCAGGCCGGACGGATTGCCTCGCCCATGCTGCTGCGCAAGCTGAGCAATGAGAGCCGTCACAACCGGTTGTTCGCGGCGGCGCGTGAGTTGGGCCGGGTGTTGCGCACCGTGTACCTGCTGCGCTGGATCAACAGCAAGGAGATGCGTCAGGAGGTGACGGGCGAGACCAACAAGATCGAGTCATATCATGCGTTCACCAAGTGGCTGAACTTCGGCGGCGACGTGATCACCGAGAACGATCCGGTCGAGCAGCAAAAGCGCCTGCGCTACATCGACCTGGTGGCCTCGGCGGTGATCCTGCAGAACACTGTCGACATGATGCGGGTGATCGAGGATCTGCGCGCCGAGGGCGTGGAGGTGGACGAAGCTGACGAGGTCTTCCTGAGTCCCTACGGAACAAGCACCACCAAGCGCTTTGGTAGCTTCCATCTGGACTTGAAGAAGCCGCCCGAGCCGTGGCTGCGCGAGTCGCAGTTCAGACAGGCCGCCAAACAGGCGCGCGCCGCCAGCGATAAGATGAAGGACAACACCACGCCCACAAAAGGAAAACGAGGCAAAAAATGAGTGACTCACAGCCATTCATCAATACCGTCTATGGTTGCCTGGATCGGGTAGCCTTGGAGAAGTTGCGCGACAGCTACGACACGACGACCTTGCTGCGAGTGGTCGATGAGCTCGCCGAACTGTTGGGCGATGTGATCGGCGAGGAAGGGTGGCGTGACCGGATGCTGCGTCTACATGGCATGGCGCACACCGTTATCAACGACGCTGGTTTTGCTGGGGCGGCGGATGAGACCTTGCCGGAACTGGCATCGGAGATCACTGGACAAATGCGCGAAGCGATTGCGCGGCTCGAAACTTGGATTCAGCGCATTGAGCCGCTTGAGGAACTGGCGGCGCGGGACTGACAGCGCTGTAGATGCGAACAAATCGCATAAGAAGTGAGTTCTTAAGTCGTTTCTGGCTTAAGTATCATTTTGACCCGTATCCCGGCACGACCCCTTCTACGTCCTGAGCGAGGTTGGAAAGAAGGACATCGACGAGGCCGACAACATGCCGATCTCCCAATGGATCGCCGAAATCCATGCCGATCTGGCTGCCGGAGCGAAAAGGGTCATCCTGGAAGCACGGGAATCGGGCAAGAGCGGCATCTGCGATGCCCAGGGCCGCCTGCGCTCCGACCTGGTGGAGAGCATCACCAATGCCCAGTTCAGTTCTTCCGATGCCATCTGGGAGGCGCCGACCAAGGCCTTGCAGACCAAACTGATCGCTGCGCTCGGCCCGAATGTCAATGTGGGCAATATCGCTTTTGGCGACGTGATCGGCCTGGAGACCTTGCGTCTGGGCATCCGGTCTGACACCTTTTCCCTTTACGACGGTCCGGACGGGCGCTTTGTCGAGCCCGAGGCCAGACAGAGCCGGTTCAGCACGGGCGTGGAGCGGCGCCGCAAACTCGAAGCCGCAGGGAAGAACACATGGCCTCAGCCGGCCACTTTGATCCCCGGTATGGTGCGGCTCAAGTAATAACGGGTAGTGTCTTGACGCGAAGGACCGATGCACCGAGCGTGGTGGCATGAGCGGCCCGGTACCTGAGATCCGGATCCTGCAAGGGAGTGATCAGCCCTATCCCGACGCCGACATCAATATCGTCATTGATGTCATTCGCGCGTTCACGGTGGCGCATGTCGCCTTCCTGCGCGGAGTTCGGGAGATCCTGCTGGTCAATACCGTCGAGGAGGCCATGGCCCTGAAGGCGCGCGATCCCGACTTGCTGCTGGCGGGAGAAATCAGGGGGCTCGGCATCCCCGGCTTCGACCTCGACAACTCGCCGTACTGCGTGGCCCAGGCCGAGTTGGAGGGCCGCCGTCTGGTCCAGAAGACCACCAACGGGGTCAAGGCCACCTTGGCGGCTCTAGAAGCCCGCCATGTCTTCGTCACCGGCTATTCCAATGCCGTGAATACGGCCAGGCACATACGCCAACTCTTGGTCAGGAATGGCCTGCGGACCGTCAATGTGATCGCGTCGCATGCCCAGGATGACGACGATCTGGCCTGTGCCGAATACATCCGGGACCAGATCCTTGGTCTGGACCAGCTACGGGCGGCGGATGTGGTGGAACGCATCAGACGCTCCAGGCCGGCCGCGAAATTTCTGGCGGTGCCGGCCGGTGACTTCGAACCCAGGGATCTCGATATCTGTGTCCGCGCGGTCCCGTCCGGTTTCGTCATGGCAGTCGATCGTTTGGGCAAGGTCCCGTCCATTCGCAGGGAAGTTTCGATGCAAACCACATCTCATAATTCACTTTAGAAAGATTAAAAATATCATTGAATTTAAATTAGATTATTTATCTGATTCCTGTTTGAGGTGGTTTTTTATACTTTATACGATGTATATTATGTTAATAAATAAACACAGACAAGAAACCAGCTTCAGGTCACCTCAAAGTTCAGCATGGGTGCACTGGCATCTGTGAACGACGCCCCCAGAGCAATCTGGCCTCGTCCGTGCAAGACGCACTCTTCCCTGCGCAACAGCAGTTCTGATCGAGCTCCCACAAACCGTATCCAGGTGCCGTAGCTGCTCATGTCGATGAGCATGATGCGACCGTGGCGCCATTCAAGCCGCGCGTGCGTGCGTGACACACGCGGGTCGGCGACGACAAATTCGCAATGGCGGATGCGCCCGATGTGCGCGGGCAACTCAAAGGCCCGAAAGACGCGCTTCTGGTCGCCCCAGCTGAGATGGACTTCCTGCCCCAGGGCGTCGGCCTTGGCGGCCTTGCTCATGGGGTCGATGTCCCCCTGCATGGTGATGAAGTCGGTGGACTGGTCCTCGTGCCACTCCACCTGGTAGACATTGCAGGGCTCGACACGGCCACGCACGCTGATGGGACCCAGTGGCCGGTAGCGTATGCCGTTGGCCCGGCTGGAATAGTCCAGATCGGGGCTTTCCACCCAGATTTCATGGGGGCCTGCCAGGTCGCTGAGCCTGGAGGCGATGTTCACGGCATCACCGTAGCAATCGCCGTTCACGATTTCGACCTCGCCGGTGGCCACCCCTACGCGTATCGGCAGGTGCTCGGCCAGGGGCTGCTGCAGGAGGTTCATCTGGTGCTGGCGCTGAAGATCCACGACGGCATTGACCGCCACGGTGGCGTCCTGGAACACGGTCAGAACGCCGTCGCCCAGTGTCTTGATGACCTGCCCGCCCTGCGACTGCAGCATTTCACAAATCCAGCGCGTCAACTGCGTGACTGCTCGGGTGGCCCTGATATTGCCTAGTGACTCGAAAACGGAGGTGCTGCCGGTCAGATCAGTGAAAACGACGGTGGTGTTGACACCCATGCGCGAACTTGATTGATTTCTTCTGTAGACAGTTTAGGGCATCCCCGAACGCTTGGATACCGCGGCTCAACCCTCAGTCCAAGTGGCTGGACAAGCATACAGTCCTGCGGTGTTGCTTGATGTATCTTGGGTAAATTATTGATTTGTATGTTGTTTTACGATGACATTCAGCGCATAAATCGATTGTGGGAAATCTGCGGTGAAATTACCCTGCGGAAGTCGTTGAGTCTGTCGACAAATACATACAAGAGCATATGAACAAACTGGCCAGCCAATTCATCAGCAGCATGCAAGGACTGCTGGGTCGCCCCCTGGCGGAGGATGCTCACGCCACGGTCCGCATCGAGGACATCCGCCAGGCGATGCTCGACTCTCTGGGTGACGAGGGTTGCAGCAGCTACCCCCATATTGAACGGCGCGTGCTTTTCGCGCCGGATCTGCACGGCCTGTGGTACCTCAGGGCCGACATCATGGTGGCCATTTCCTCCCTGCAGGGTGAAGGCGTGGCCAGCCAGAAAATCCGCCTGATCACCGGCATGTTCGAGGGCTTGCTGCCCCGGGGCATGATTTCGCGTCCAGGCGCACTGGGCCGCTGAACCGAAAGCCCGGTCAATCGGGCTCAATCTGCGTGGGCATGGCCCCACAGCAGCAGTACGTCGCGTCCCTGCACCACCAGATCGCAGGCCTGGCCAACGGGTAACAACACCTTGGTCGGCACGTGCCCAAAGGGCAGGTTGCTCAAGACCGGCACCTTGAGCTGACTGCGCAGCCAGTTGACCACGGACTGCAGCTTGAACCCCTTGTCGTGTGGAACCAGCTTGTAGCCGGTGAACTGCCCCAGGACGATGGCTTTCTGCTGCGCCAGGACACCCGCATGCAGGAGCTGGGTCAGCATGCGCTCGATACGGTAGGGGTGCTCGGCCACGTCTTCCAGAAACAGGATGCCGTCCTTCACGGCCGGAAAAAAAGGGGTTCCCAGCAAGGAGCACAGCACGGCCAGATTGCCGCCCCACAGCACACCGTCATCCACCTTGAAGTTGGCCGCGTCACCCAGACGCCGGGCGTGAAAAGCACTGACCTGGGCCAGATCGGATTCACGCTCCTTGGCCTGACGCCAGCCGGCGCCCTCCCCCTGCCCCTGGATCATGTCGTCGAAACAGGCCTCCATGATGTCGTCCGGCCCGCCTTGCCCACCGACACCATGCCCGTCGGCCACGTCCGCCCGGTCACTCACCCCGAAGCCTTCGCACAGCGAGGGACCGGCCCACGTCACCGAACCTGAGCGGGCCAGGACGGCCAGCTGGAAGGCCGTGAAGTCGCTCAGGCCGACGAACTGCGTGCCGTTTTCAATCGCCTTGGCTACGCGCTTGTAGTGAATTCCTGGAAGGATGCGGGTCAGGCCGTAGCCTCCACGCGAAATCATCGCCACGTTCGCACCGCTGGCGGCTGCTCGCTCGATGGCAGCCAGCCGTGTGGCGTCATCACCGGCAAAGCGCTGGTGGCTGGCGAGGGCGGCTACGTCGATTTCTACCTCGTGACCCAGAGCCTGCAGGCGTTTGATGCCGCGCCGGAAAGCGGCTTTGTCTCGCACTGCGCCGGAGGGGGAAAAGATATAGATGTGTTTCTTCATGAAGCGCTGATTATCGGGGCGGGAAATGAGGCAGCGCAGCCTGTGCGATGGCCTCGCCTTGCTCCTGGACGAAATGCCCGCCCCGCTCCACGCGTATCGGCTCGGGGCAGCCGCGTATCGCCTGCTGCAGTTTCTGCATGACCGGCCAGCCCAGCACCGGGTCCTGCATGCCGACGGCCATCAGGCTGCGGCCTTGCCAGTCGTTCTGCCAGAAGGCGCGGGCCTGGCGTGAAATCGCTGCGCCGTCGGCGTCTTCGGTTTCGGGCACCATGGGCGGAAACGCGCGCAGGGCCGCACGGTGCCCACGGTCGGGAAAGGGCGCGTTGTAGGCTGCATACTCCGCATCACTGAGTTGTGGGTTACCGCGCGCCAACAGACGACCGACGTCGTAGTCCGGCTTTTTGGCGCACATCTCGCGCCAGGCCAGGAAGCCCGCTGACAGGGGCTGGTCTCCGGTGGCCAGCATGGTGTTCATGACCAGCAGGCCGTCATAGCGCTGTGGCGCGGCCATAGGCAGGGTCAGGCCCAGCAGCCCGCCCCAGTCCTGCACCACGAGCACGATGTTCTTCAGATCGAGTTGTTCAACGAACTCCAGCAGCACCTGGCGGTGCCAGCTGAAGCTGTGGGCAGACTCCTTCTTGGGCTTGTCGCTGCGACCGAAGCCGATCAGGTCCGGTGCCACCACCCGATGGCCGGCGGCCAGAAAAACAGGAAGCATCTTGCGGTAGAGATAGCTCCAGCTCGGATTGCCATGCAGGCACAGCCAGGTGAGCGGGGCATCACGTGGACCTTCATCGAGGTAATGCAGGCGCAGCCCGGCCAGGGCCGGCAAATCGCTGAGGTAATGCGCCGGCCAGGGATAGCCGGGCAGGTCGGCAAATCGCTCCTCCGGGGTGCGCAACGCATCTTCGCGCACCGGTTGGCTGACGCGCCGATGGTCCTGGCGCTTACGCTGGAAGAAAGCCTGCAAGAGCAAGCCGCATTCGGTGGCCAGCACCCCGCCCCGCACCTGCGTGTGGTGGTTGAGCTGCTTGTTGGCGAACAGGTCGAGTACCGAGCCGGCCGCGCCGGTCTTGGGATCGGGTGCGCCGAACACCACGCGTTTGAGCCGCGCGTGCAGCAGGGCCCCGGCACACATGGGGCAAGGCTCCAGCGTGACGTAGAGCTCGCAGTCCTCCAGCCGGTAGTTGCCAAGCCGGGATGCGGCATCGCGCAAGGCCCGGATCTCGGCATGCGCCGTGGGGTCGTGGTTGCCGATGGGCGCGTTGTGACCGGTCGCGATCACGACGCCCCGGTGCACGAGCACGGCGCCCACCGGCACCTCGCCGGCGTCGGCGGCCTGGCGCGCCAGCGCCAGGGCCTGGCCCATGAAGTCGGCTTCAGTTGCCATGCAGCCCCAGGCGCTCCATCCAGGCCGCCAGTTCGCGTTCGTTTGCGTTGCCCTTGGCGTAGGCGGTTTTCATCGCGGCGTGCGCTTCGGGACGGTGCTGGTTGAGTTTGAGTTTGCACTGCAGCGTCGTCACCCGCAGCTCGAAGGCCACGATGCCGGCCAGCATCTTGTGCGCATAGTCCTGCCCCAGGCTGCGCCACTGCGCAGCGTAGGCCGGTTCATGGTCACCGATGAGCTTCTTTAGCAGCGCGTCCTTGGCCTCGACACTCTCGACGAGGGTGGCCTGTACGGCGCAATGCACGGCCAGGTAATTCCAGGTCGGCACCCGCGCAAGATCCGGGTAGACACTGGGAGACATATAGGCGTGAGGGCCCAGGAACGTCACCACGGCCTGCGGCCGGGCCTGCAAATGGCGCCAGTGCGGGTTCGGTCTGGCCACATGGCCCAGCAGCACGAGCTCGGCGCCCTCCTCCTGCACGTGCAGCGGCAGGTGGGTCACATAAGGCAGGCCCGCTTCATCGGGGCTGATGAGGCTGGCGAAAGGATGTGCCCGCATGAGCGCCAGCGCATGTTCGCTGTCTTCCGTCTTGAACTGGGGCGGGAGGTACATGGTTCGGCAAGTTTAGCCGCCCTCCCAGCGCTTACCTCCCGTCCACTGGCGGTAGCCTAGGCAGCGTTCAGCCACAGGGTGACGGTGGTGCCCCGGCCCGGCTCGCTGCTCAAGGCCATCTCGCCTTCGTGCAGCTCGATGATCTCCTTGACGATGCTCATGCCCAGGCCGGTGCCGGGAATCCTGCCTGAGGCGTCTGCCCGGTAGAAACGCTCGCTCACGCGGGCCAGCTGCTCGGGCAGCATGCCGATGCCCTGATCCTGTACCCGAATGCCTACGCGCGGAGCCAAACCATCGGAGGCGGGCGCGTTGACCACCGTCATGGACACCTCCCCCCCATCAGGCGAATACTTGTAGGCATTGGAGAGGACATTGCCGACAGCCTGCATGAGCTTGAGGCGATCAGCCTTGACCTTCGGGATATCCCGTCCCGGCCGCAGGAGCGGCCCCGCGCGTCCTTCGGGCGCCTTGAAGTTGGAGAGGGTCTCGGCCAGCAGTTCGTCCAGGTCCAGCGGCTGGAAGTCGAAATCCTTGCCGCCGCGCGCGTCGATGCGGGCCAGATCCAGCAGTTCGTTGACGATGGAAATCATCAGCTTGGACTGCCGGTAGATGGCGCTGACGCTTTCCTGTTTCTTGACCTCGGCCAGGCGGCCGGACATCAGCAGCTCGGAGAAGCCGAAGATGCTGGCCATGGGCGTGCGCAGCTCGTGCGCGGCGGTCGACAGGAATTCGCTCTTCATGCGGTCGACTTCGGTCTCGTGGGTCACGTCCCGCAGGTACAGGATCTGGGACACCGTCTCGGCGTCGGACAGGCGCACGCCGACTTCCAGCATGCGCCGTCCTGCTGCCATGACTTCGATCAGCTGCCGGGGGCGGCTGCCCATCCCGGGCTTGACCGGCTGGGCCTGGGCCGTGCGCAGGGCAGCAACTCCGGCAAAGGGCGCCTGCGTGCTGCACTCGGCCGCCAGTCGCCCGGAAAAGGCCTCCTCGTCCAGGCCAACCACACCGTTTTCGTCCAGGCCAGTCATGCGCCTGAAGGCCGGGCTGACGTATTTCACCCGGCGCTGCGCATCGAAGGAGACGAAGGCGTCCGGGCTGAGGGCGAAGATGGCATTGAGTTGCTCGGTGCGGTCACGGATGCGGGCCTCTGCGGCATGCTGCTCGGTGATGTCGATGACATTGCCTACGACAAAACCGCTCGGCGTGCGGTGCTCTATCAGCAGGAGCCAGCGCCCGTCATCCAGCCGCTGCTCAATGGCGACCCCCTGGGCCTGCCGATGCTGCGTCATCCGTTCGGCCACCCAGTCATCAATGCGCCCGGTGGCGTCGACAAAAAGTCCGCAGCCGGCCCCGTGGCGCACGATCTCCTCGAAGCTCGCGCCGGGCACGATGCAGGCCCGGCTGGCCGAGTAGATGTTCAGGTAGGCCTCGTTGCACATGACCAGGCGATCGTCGGGATCGTAGATCGTGAAACCCACGGCGATGCTGTGGACGGCTTCGCGCAGCAGCTGCCCCGCCCTCTCCGCCTCGCGCCGGCTTTGCTCCAGCTCCCGCGTACGCTCCTCCACACGCAGCTCCAGCTCGGCGTAGGAACCTCGCAGCCTGTCCACCATGGTGTTGAAGGCGGCGGAAAGACGTCCGAATTCGTCGCTGCTGCGTACCGGCAGCCAGGCCACCGGTCGCCCGGAAGCGGCAATGCCCTCGGCCGCGGCGGCCAACTCGCCCAGCGGCCGGGCGATGAACCGTGCGCCCGCATGCGCAAACAGCACAACCACCAGGACCACGAAGACCCCGAGGCCGAGAAAGACCAGCAAAAGCGTGTCCAGTGCCCGGAACACGGCGCCCCGGTCCCTAGCCAGCACCACCTGCCAGGTCATTTTTTCCATCGGCGCGGGCAGTTGCAGCGACCGGGCACGCTCGAACGCACCGGCCGGCGCGGCTTCGCCGACCAGGCGCCGGCCGTCGACATCATCGATGCGCAGCACATTTGTCGATTGCCCACTCAGCAGCGAAGCCAGCGGGAGGCGCAGGATCACCCCGCCCTCGACGTTGTTGGTGAGCCGGTAACGTATGGGCATGGCCAGCAGCAGGCGCGCCGTCGGCTCGCCGGGTGCGTCCACGCGCAGGATGTTCTCCCCCCGCGACATCATGGCGAGAAAGCTCTCGTCCTGGCTGACATCGGGTACACCAGTGGCCTGGGTGCTGGCGACCGGCCGGCCGCGATAGTCGACCACTGTGATGTCTGCCATCACGACCCCGAGTTTCTGGCTGCGCAGCAGCGGATCGAGATAGGTCTCGCGCCCACGCGAGTCGGCCAGGGCGTTGGCCGTGACGGCGTTGGTGGCCAGCGATTCGGCCTGGGTCAGCAAGCCCCCCAGTCGCAGCTCGACCTCGCGCTGCTCCTGCCGCGCGTAGGAATCCAGCAAGGCTTCTGTATGGCTGCTGAGCTGCTCACGAAACATCAGGTAGGACGTGAGGGTGGTCAATGCGCCCAGGGCCAGTGCGCCGGACAGCAGCGCCAGGGTGATCTTCCCACGCAGATCAAGCTGCAGGAACCGGGCCAGCAGCATCCGCTGCAACGACTGGAGGCGGTCCATGCTCAAGGCTTGCCGGTGATCGATCTCAGGTTGCCATCCTTGTCGTAGCGGGCAATGCGAACCAGCCGCCGCTCCAGGGCTTCATGGCGGCTGGGCGTGAAGGGCCGGCTGTAACGCGTGACCAGCCCGTCGTGCGCGTCCAGCCGCTCCAGGGCATGGCGAATCGCAGGGCGGTCGGTGCTGCCGGCGCGCTGGATGGCCTTGGCCAGCAGATGCGTGAGGTCATAGGCATGCGCAAAGCCGACCTGGGCCCTCAACTCATGGGGCGCCAGGCCGAAGCGGCGGCGCAAACTGGCGGCGACAGATTGCGCCCTGGCACCCTGCTTGTCGCTGAAGCTGAAGGTGTGGACCACGGAGAAGTCGACCTGGTCCAGATAGGCGCTGGCCGTGTTGGCAAAGTCCCCGCCCAGCAGCCCCCAGTGCGAGATGATGGGCATGCGCTGTGCGGCGGGCAAGGCCGCCATCTGCTTGAGGATGGGCAGACCTTCGAATTCGTTGGTGACGGTCAATAGAGCCTGGGCCCCCTTGGCCCGCGCCTGCATCAGACGATCACTGAAATCAGTGTCGCCCCAGTTGTACCAAAAGACTTCATGGCGCATCCCGGGTTTGCGCCTGGCATGGTCCAGCAAGGCCGCCTCGCTGCTGCGCCCCCAGGCGGTGTTGGGCAGGAACAGCGCAACATGCCTGTAGCCTCGGCCCTGCGCATGCTCCAGCATGGTCTCGATCGCCCAGCTGTCGGTCAACGACAGGCGAAAGGCGTAATTGGGCTCCTGGCCTTCGAACTTGGTGATGTCATCCGCCGCTGCCCAGGGGTCCAGCAGCGGCAGGCGCAACTGGCGGGCCAGGGGCGCGATCTCCAGTGCCACCGGAGAAAAGCGGCCGCAAAAGACAGCGACCACCTCGGGGCGTGTAGCGAAATCCTTGAAATTGTCGACACCGCGCGCCGGCACGCCGCGGTCATCGCGGGTCTCCAGTGCCAAGGGACGACCGCCGAGCACGCCGCCGCGGGCATTGATCTCGTCAATGGCCAGCAGGATGCCCTTTTCGATGGACTGCGCCGTGTGGCTGCCCTGCACACCAAACTCCGCTGTCAGCCCGAGCGTCACCGCCCCCTGGGCTTCAGTGGCGTGACTCCATGCAGGAACCAGACAGGACAAGCCCAGCGCGGCCAGCAGTTTTCTACGCTCTTCTACGATTTTTTCCATGGGAATCTCTTGAAATCTCTTGAGACTGGAGCCGTCTCTGCGGCGGTTTATTTGATATTTTCGAATTTATCATTATTGTCAATTAATAGCAAGAAGCCCGGATCCCAGCTCCCCGACATCATGGGTGCGCCGAGGCATAAACGAAGGCAACGCGGCGGATGACGTGAGGCAGCATGCCGACAAAGAGCACCCGCGTGCCGGGCCATGCCTCGGCATGGCCCGCCCGGCCCAAGCGACCGGATTTCTGCTACCGTCGAACGCACGGAGACAGGTTCAAGGTACGACAGGCACAGGCATGAGCGGCGCGCTGGTGGGATTCAGGATAGGCGGCGAGAAAAAGCTGCACCGACTGCACGGCGAGCGCAGCTGTGAAAGCGTGCTCACCGAATTGCTGGCCTACCTGCATCGCGTCAGCGACGCCCGTCTGGACACCTACGCGCGTACGCTGAAGCTGGTCGGGCCGGAACACGGCCCCTTTCCGGGGGAAACCGACCAGGCCGTGATACAGGCGTTCTTCGAGGACCATTTCGGAGAAAGCTGCCCGTTTCACACCTGGGCGGAGACCTTTGATGCCTTGCCCGAACTGGAGGGCTGGCATGCCGGTTTTCCTTTCATGCCGGCGGCAGCCATCCAGAGTTGCGGTGACGTCTCCTGGGGTTTTCTGATCGACCTCGACACCGGCACGCTGCAGATCTTTGTCAACCGCCACGCGCGCTTCCAATGGAGCGACATGGCCGACACCCAACCCGCCTACTGCACCCTGCCCCTGGCCCATGCACGCCAGCTGACCTCGCACGATCTCTCGGCCCTGCATGGCTTGCTGCACCAGCACTCCTATTCGGATGGCATCGATCCGGTCCTGCCGCTGCACGATGCCGTGTCAGCGCCTTTTCCCGGGCCGGGGCCGTGGCAGTCCAGGCTCAAGCTGGCCCACGGCCGTGCCCGGCTGTTGCTGGAGCGCGGCCCCCTCAGGGCCAAGCTCAGACAGGTCGGCGAGCTGCGGCTGGACGATCCCCACTGCGGAGCGCTGTTGCGCGAAGCGCTGGCCCCGCCCGTGCTGGCGATGGCGCAGGCCATTTACGGGCCAGACGCGAATCTCGGGCAGGTTGCCCACGTGGCGGCGCATCTGCCGGCCTTGCCCTACGCGCCGGATGACGGCGGCCTTCCCCTGCTCGACCTGGGTCTGAGCGCGGCCTCCGGGCTGAAACTGGCCTTGGGGCCAGGCTTTTTCGACACGGTGCGCTCGCGCTTTCTGGCCGCCGGCATGAGCACGCAAGGTTGGCGTTTCCTGATCAAGCAGGACAACGCCGTGCTGCGCTTCGTGCTGCAGTTCTTCCCGCCTTCGGCCCGCATCCTGGGATCTTTCACCCATTTCATCAACCTGTTGGCGAGCGCCCTGCAAAGCGAACCGCTGCGGATCGAGCGCTGCCAACCGGCCTTGCGGGGCGTTGAACGCATACTCGATCGTACGCGCGGGCGTCCTGGCCCGCTGCGCGAAGACAATGCGCGTATCTTCCTGCGCGCCATCATGCGGGCCCGGCTGTCCATGGAAGAAGAAGCCAATCTGGCCCATGAAGCACAGGACGTGTCCGATTTCGTCTACGCCCACACGGCGGTGCTCAAGGGGGTGACCTGGCGCTCGCTGTGCCGCCGCTCGGACGAGTGGCACCGGGCGCTGTTGATCACGGTCGATCCCGACAAGGATGTACGCTGGCCAGCCCTGCTTCCGCTGTATGCCACGGGCCCATTCCTTGCCGTGGAACTCGATTCAGGTTTTTTGCTGGCTGAGGAAGGCCTGGAGCAGCGCCACTGCATCGGCACCTATGCCAACGCCTGCGCCAGCGGCGCCACCCGGGTTTTCTCCTTGCGCCACAACGGCCGGCGCGCCGCAACCATCGAACTGCAGCGCGGCCATGACGGCGCCTGGCACATGGTACAGATCCGCGGCAAGGCCAACACGGCGATACAAGACCCGGCGCTGCTGGATGCGGCGGGCCAGCTGACACAGGCCTATTCGCAGGCGGCGCAGGCACGCGAGCGCGTGGAATTCGCCAGGGTTCGCGAACGGCAGCCTTCGAGCGGCTCACTGTCGCCCTCGCTGCTCGTGCCGCAACCGGAGTACTGGACTGGCTAGGGCCGGTTCACTGCGCAGGTCCGCGGGAGATCACTCCCACTCGATGGTGGCCGGCGGCTTGGAGCTGACGTCGTAGGTGACGCGGTTGATGCCACGCACCTCGTTGATGATGCGGCTCGAGACCTTCTTGAGCAGGGCGTAGGGCAGTTCGGCCCAGTCGGCCGTCATGAAGTCGCTGGTCTGTACGGCACGCAGGGCGACCACGTAGTCGTAGGTACGGCCGTCGCCCATCACGCCCACGCTCTTGACCGGCAGGAAGACCGTGAAAGCCTGGCTGGTCAGCTCGTACCAGGTCTTGCCGGAATGGGGGTCGATGGTGGAGCGCAACTCCTCGATGAAGATGGCATCAGCCCGGCGCAGCAGGTCGGCGTAATCCTTTTTCACCTCCCCCAGGATGCGCACCCCCAGGCCCGGGCCCGGGAAGGGGTGGCGGTAGACCATGTCGTGCGGCAGGCCCAGGGCCACGCCAAGTTCGCGCACCTCGTCCTTGAACAGGTCGCGCAGCGGCTCCAGCAGCTTCAGGCCGAGCTGCTCGGGCAGACCGCCTACGTTATGGTGGCTCTTGATGGTGACGGCCTTCTTGCTCTTGGCGCCACCCGACTCGATGACGTCGGGATAGATGGTGCCCTGGGCCAGCCACTTGGCACCCTTGGCGCCCTCGCCCTTGAGCTTCGCCGCCTCCGCCTTGAAAACGTCCACGAAGAGGCCGCCGATGATCTTGCGCTTTTGCTCGGGTTCGCTCACGCCAGCCAGCTTGCCCAGGAACAACACGCTGGCGTCCACCCGGATCACTTTGGCGTGCAGCTTGCCGGCGAACATGTCCATGACCATGTCACCCTCGTTCAGACGCAACAGGCCGTGGTCGACAAACACGCAGGTCAGCTGGTCGCCGATGGCACGGTGTATCAACGCCGCTGCCACGGAGGAGTCGACGCCACCGGACAGGCCCAGGATGACCTCCTCGTCACCGACCTGCTGGCGGATGGCCTCCACCGCCTCCTTGACGTGGTCACGCATGACCCAGTCGGCGCGGGTGGCGCAGATCTCCAGCACGAAGCGCTCCAGCATGGCGCGGCCCTGCACGGTGTGCGTGACTTCCGGGTGGAACTGCACGGCGTAGAAGCGGCGCTGCTCGTCGGCCATGCCGGCGATGGGGCAGCTGGGCGTGGACGCCATGAGCTTGAAGCCGGGCGGGAAGGCCGTGACCTTGTCGCCGTGGCTCATCCAGACCTTGAGCATGCCGTGACCTTCGGGCGTCGTGAAGTCGGCGATGTCCTTGAGCAAGGCGGTGTGGCCATGCGCGCGCACCTCGGCGTAGCCGAACTCGCGCTGGTGGCCGCTTTCCACCTTGCCGCCAAGCTGCTGAGCCATGGTCTGCATGCCGTAGCAGATCCCCAGCACCGGCACACCCAGTTCGAACACGGCCTGGGGCGCCTTGTCGGTCGTTTCCTCGTAGACGCTGGCGTGGCTGCCCGAGAGGATCACCCCCTTGAGCTGGCCATCGGCGGCGAACTGCCGAACCCAGTCATCCGTGACATCACAGGGATGGACCTCGCAGTACACATGAGCTTCGCGCACGCGGCGCGCGATCAGCTGCGTGACCTGGGAGCCGAAATCGAGGATGAGGATCTTCTGGTGTTGCATGGCTGTACAGAAACGGTGCGGTCCATGTGAAAGGCAAAGGCCCGAACGCCGTGGATGGGGTTCGGGCCTGGGCTGCGGTTTTCTCAGTCAGCGCGGTAGTTGGGCGCTTCTTTGGTGATCTGAACGTCGTGCACGTGGCTCTCGCGGATACCGGCCGAGGTGATTTCCACGAACTCGGCCTTGTTGCGCATGTCTTCGACGGTGGCGCAACCGCAATACCCCATACTGGCGCGCAGGCCGCCGGCCATCTGGAAGATGATGGCGACCACCGAGCCCTTGTAGGGCACGCGGCCTTCGATGCCCTCGGGCACCAGCTTGTCGGCCTGCGGGTTGCCGGCGGTCGATTCCTGGAAATAGCGGTCGGCGCTGCCCTGCTGCATGGCGCCGATGGAGCCCATGCCACGGTAACTCTTGTAGCTGCGGCCCTGGAACAGCACGATCTCACCCGGCGCCTCTTCGGTGCCGGCGAACATGCCGCCCATCATGACGGTGCCGGCGCCGGCCGCGATGGCCTTGGCGATGTCACCGCTGTAGCGGATGCCGCCGTCGGCGATCAGCGGCACGCCGGTGCCCTTGAGCGCTGTGGCCACGTTGTCGATGGCCATGATCTGGGGCACGCCCACACCCGCCACGATGCGGGTGGTGCAGATGGAGCCCGGGCCGATGCCCACCTTCACGGCGTCGGCACCGGCTTCCACCAGGGCCAGCGCAGCCGCGCCGGTGGCAATGTTGCCGCCGATCACGTCTACCTGAGGATAGGTCTGCTTGACCCAGCGCACGCGGTCGATCACGCCCTTGCTGTGGCCGTGGGCCGTGTCCACCACGATGGCGTCGACGCCGGCCTTCACCAGCGCCTCGACGCGGGCTTCGGTGCCCTCGCCCACACCCACCGCCGCACCTACACGCAGGCGGCCGGCGGCATCACGCGCGGCGTTCGGAAAGTTGAGCTGCTTGGTGATGTCCTTGACGGTGATCAGGCCCTTGAGCTCGAAGGCGTCGTTGACGACCAGCAGGCGTTCCAGCTTGTGCTTGTTCAGCAGGGCCTTGGCCTCAGCCGGGGTGGTGCCGTCGGGCACAGTGACCAGGCGCTCGCGCGGGGTCATGATCTCGCGCACCGGCAGCTCGTAGCGGGTCTCGAAGCGCAGGTCGCGCCCCGTCACGATGCCGACCACCTTGCCGGCGACGACCACCGGGAAGCCGGACACCCCCAGTTCGTCGGAAAGCTTCATCACCTCGCGCACCGTGGTCTCGGGGTTGATGACGACCGGGTCACGCAGCACGCCGGACTCGTAACGCTTGACCTTGGCCACCTGGGCAGCCTGTTCAGCCACGCTGAGGTTCTTGTGGACGATGCCGATGCCGCCTTCCTGGGCGATGGCAATCGCCAGCCGGGCTTCGGTCACCGTGTCCATGGCCGCAGAGACCAGGGGCAGGTTCAGGGAAATATTGCGGGAGAAACGGGTCGCGAGAGAGGTGTCCTTGGGCAGGACCTGGGAATACGCCGGCACCAACAACACATCGTCGAAGGTGAGCGCTTTACCTAGAAGGCGCATGTCTAAGCTCCAAAAAAAGAATTGTACCCGCCTTGCGGCCGGTTTCCCCCGCAGCCCGCTGCGTGGGCGCCACAGCGCACGCCCCTGGGATCAAAAAAAGCAGCCCGACGGCGCTACACTGCTGTCATGAAACCGATCCGCCCCCTGATCTGCTTGGCCCTGTGCCTCTATGCGCTCACGGCCAGCGCCCAATGGCAATGGATGGACAAGGACGGCCGCAAGGTCTTCAGCGACCGGGCGCCACCGTCCGATATTCCGGAGAAAAACATCCTCAAGCGCCCAGGTAGCCGCGGCGCCACTGCGTCCGTGGCGGCCCCTGCGACGCCAGCAGCGGCGGCCCCCGCTGCTGGCGTGGACAAATCCCTGCAGGAAAAGAAGAAACAGGCCGAGGATGCCGAAGCCGCCAAGCGCAAGGCCGATGAAGAGCGCAACAACCGAGCCATGGCCGACACCTGCAGCCGGGCCCAGCAAGCCAAATCCGGGCTGGATTCCGGCGCACGCATGGCGCGCACGAACGAAAAAGGCGAACGCGAGTTCATGGACGAAGCCGCCCGCGCCGCTGAAGGCGAACGCCTGCAGGGCATCATCAACGAGAACTGCAAGTAATCAGTAGCCGGACTTGGCGCCGGCGCGCTTCTTGGCGAAGAGACCGGTGCGGCCCTTGCCCTGGGTGGTGAAACGTTCGCGCCGAGCTACTTTCGGGTCGACCCTCAGGGCGCGGTAGAGCTCCACCCGGTCCTGGCTGCGCAAGACCTGGCTGCGAGCCGCCTTGCGTCCCCAGACACCCACCGCCACTTGCGCCAGATCGAGTTCCGGGTAAAGCACCCCCAGTCCGCTGGCCTCCAGCGCCTGAGCCACGGTCGCACCCGCCGGCAGGCGCAACGCGATCTCGCACACCTGGCGCGCAAGCGGCGCATAGGCGACTACGATCTCGATGTCCATCTCAGACACCATAGACCTTCTCGGCGCGCTTGACGAAGGCATCGACCAGACTGGCGGCAATCTTGTCGAACACCGGGCCAACCAGCCTGCCCAGCAGTGCATTGGAAAACCCGTAGTTCAAGGTCAGCTCGACCTTGCAGGCGCGCTGATCGCCCTCCCCCACCGGCAGGAAATTCCACCGGCCTTCAAGCTGCGAAAAAGGTCCCTTGACGAGTTCCATCCGCACTTCGCTGCCCGGCACATGGGTATTGCGCGTGGTGAAGCTCTGATGGATGCCGCTGAATGCAATGCCGACCTCGGCCGTCGCGCCGCCCTCATGGGCCTCGATGATGCGAGCGTGATCGCACCAGGGCAGGAACTCCGGATAGTCGGCCACGCCGACGACCAGCGCGTACATTTCCTGTGGGCTGTACCAGATCAGAACGGACTTGTGGACGGTTTTCATAGAATGCTGGACCCGCAGGCCCAAACTGAATTGTAAGTTTGCTGCCCGCCCCCATTTGAGACCCCATGGCCAAAAAACCCGAAACGCCCGCCCGCATTGCCGACAACAAGAAGGCCGTCTTCAATTATTTCATCGAGGAACGCTTTGAGGCCGGCATGGTGCTGGAGGGCTGGGAGGTCAAGGCCGTGCGTGAAGGCAAGGTGCAGCTGACCGACGGTTACGTGGTGATCCGCGATGGCGAGATGTACATCATCGGCTGCCAGATCAATGCGCTCAAGACCGCCTCCACCCACGTACGACCGGATGCCGTTCGCACCAAGAAGCTGCTGCTCAAGAAGGATGAGATCCGTCGCCTGATCGGCAAGGTCGAGCAGAAAGGCTACACCCTGGTACCGCTGAACCTGCACTGGAAAAACAACAAGATCAAGTGCGAGATCGGCCTGGCCAAGGGCAAAGCAGAACACGACAAGCGCGACACCATCAAGGACCGCGAAGGCAAGCGCGAGGTGGAGCGGGCCATGAAAAGCCGCAGTCGCTGATTTATTTTCAGGCGCATGGAATAAACCGGGGGGCGCAGGCGTTCATCCCGTTGTGCACGCTTTTGTGCCGCAACCCGACGGAGATGACCATGACTTTGACCGCATCCCGCGCCAAGCGCGCCTTTCTTTCTCTCACCCTGAGTTCGGCCCTGCTGGCCGGCTGTGCTTCGATGGCCGCCGGCCCGGCCAAGGTGGCCGATGGCGTGCTGACGGGCCCCAACGGCATGACGCTCTACACCTTCGACCGTGATACCGCCGGCAGCGGCAAGTCCGTCTGCAACGGCCCCTGCGCCACCAACTGGCCGCCCCTGATGGCTGGCGACATGGACCAGGCCAGCGGTCACTACAGCGTCATCACCCGCGACGACGGCAAGAAGCAGTGGGCCTTCAAGGGCAAGCCCCTGTACTTCTGGGCCAAGGACATGAAACCGGGTGACCGTACCGGCGACGGCTTCAACAAGGTCTGGCAACTGGCCCGCCCCTGAGCCCGATCGGGCGGTGCGCGGTATAAAGTTCGTTCATCGATGAACCGTCAACCCCTGATCACGCACATCCCCGCCTTGCGCCGCTACGCCCGCGCGCTGACCGGGGATGCCTGGGCCTGTGACGACCTGGTGCAGGACACGCTGGAGCGCGCCTGTACCAAGTGGCGGCTGTGGCTGGTCGGCTCGGATCTGCGAGCCTGGCTGTTCACGATCATGCACAACCTGTATGTGAGCCAGGTCCGTCACCGCGTGCGCCAGGGTGACCTGGCCCATCCGCTGGATCTCGCTGAGCTGGACCAGGAACCCGCGGCGCCCGCGTCCTCCACGGACAGCGCCATCGACCTGCAACGCTGCCTGCTGCGCCTGCCCGACGAACAGCGCGTGGTGTTGCTGCTGGTCACCCTGGAAGACCTGTCCTATGCCGAAGTCGCGAAGATCACGGGTGTGCCGGTGGGCACCGTGATGTCGCGCCTGTCGCGGGCGCGCAGCCGGCTGCAGGAACTGATGGACGCATCGGCAACCCCACCGGCCCGCGGCCTAGCGGCCACCGAATCCGAGGCGCCACCCCTGCGGCGCCTGAAATGAAAACTGAATACCGCCATGGATAAGCGTCCCGCCCACCCCGTCCCCGAAGCCGAACTGCACGCCCTGCTCGACGGCCGGCTTGATGCCGACGAGCGGGCCGACATTCAACGCCGCTTGGCGCTGGATCCGCAGGCCAGCGCCACGCTGCAAGCCTGGCAGCGCCAGCGCGACGCCTTGCGTTGCCTGCATGAGGACGTGCTGGCCGAGCCGGTCCCCGCGTCCTTGCTGGCCGCCGCTGGCCAGGCGCAGTACGCCCGCCAGCAGGTGCAGCAGTGGTGGCGCTGGGGGGGGCTGGCTGCCAGCGTGGCCCTGGCGTTTGGCCTGGGCTGGTTCACGCACGGGCAGCAGCAGGGTTCAGCGGCCGGGTTGCTGGCCCGCCAGCAGCCGGCACGCGAGTTCGTGCATCAGGCGGCGCTGGCGCATGCGGTCTATGTGCCTGAAGTCCGCCATCCGGTCGAGGTGAGTTCAGCGCAGGAAGAACACCTGGTGCAGTGGTTGTCCAAACGCCTGGGCCGTCCGCTCAAGCTGCCCCGGCTGAACGAGCAGGGATACGAGCTGGTCGGCGGCCGCCTGTTGCCAGGCGACGAAGGCGCCCGCGCCCAGTTCATGTACCAGAACGCGCGCGGCGAGCGCGTGACGCTTTATCTGGGCAGCACGCCCGCCAGCGTGGGTGCCCCCGGTGCCAGCACGGAATTCCGCTACAGCGCCGAAGGACCCGTGCCCGGTTTCTACTGGGTGGATGAAGGTTTTTCCTACGCGCTCTCGGGAACGCTGACGCGCCCGCAATTGCTGCAGTTGGCGCAGGCGGTCTACCACCAGCTCTGAGAGCCTGTTCACGGTCTCGCAGGGGCCGCGCAAGCACCTTGCCGGGATGGGATGCAAGGCGCAAAACGAAGCCGGGCTCCATGCCCGGCGAGGCGTTTGCCCTGCGGGTTGGGGTGAAATCGAGCGATTTGTCCACCAAATCCCTTGCATGGGCATGAGCCCATGCGGCGTGATCTTGGCGGCCAACTCATCCCGATTGCACCCCAACGCGACCCCTGCGAGACCGTGAACAGGCTCTGAATCAGGCCAGTTCGCGCAGGGGGTGCGCGTGCGCCGGCCAGGGCGAGGCGAAGAAGCCGTCCACCATGGCGGGCGTGACTTCCTCCAGGCGCGACGGGCTCCATTTCGGCGCACGGTCCTTGTCGATCACCAGGGCACGGATGCCTTCCATGGTGTCGGTCGCTGTCATGTAGCGATCCAGATGGCGCGAGTTGAAGCAGTGGCGCACCATGTCGCGTTCCATGCGCAACTCGTCGGCCAGGTTCATGTCGGCCCCGCGGCGGATCTGCTGCAGGGTGACCTCCAGCATCAGCGGTGAATGCGTGCGCAGGGCCTTGACCGTGCCGGCTGCCCACTCGCCGCTTTCCTTTTCCAGCGCCTGCACGATATGCCGTACGTCGGGTTGCCCGAAGCAGCGGGTGATGGTGTCCAACGGCAGCTCAGCGGCCGGCGCTGCGGCGCCATAGCCTTGTTGCCAGGCCTGCAGGCTGGCCGCGTCGAAACTCGCCAAACCGGCCAGCGCATCCCAGGCCGCGCCGAGGCGCCCCGCATCGAAGCAGGCATCGGCCAGTTGCAGCGCCAGCGCGTCGCCAGCACCAATGACCTCACTGGTCAGGGCCAGCCACTCACCACCATGGCGCGGGCAACGTGCCAGGAACCAGCCACCGCCGACATCGGGGAACAGGCCGATATTGGTCTCGGGCATGGCCATCTTGGTCCTGGGCGTGACGATGCGTAGCTTCGCCCCCTGCGAAATTCCCATGCCGCCGCCCATGACCACACCGTCCATGAAGGCGATGTAGGGCTTGGGATAGTGGTGGATCAGGTGGTTGAGCGCGTATTCCTCGGTGAAAAAGTCTTCCAGCTCAGCGTCACCACGCAGCACGGCCTGGTGGAAGAAGCGGATGTCGCCACCGGCGCAGAAAGCACCAAAAGCGCCCTCCTTGCCCATGCCGCGTATCGCCACCGCCTGCACTTGCGGCTCGTCGCGCCAGGCCAGCAGCACCGCGGCCAGGGCCCGGATCATGGGCAGGGACAAGGCGTTGAGCGCGCGTGGGCGGTTCAAGGTGATGCAGCCGAGATGGCCGCGAACTTCGGTTTGCACCTCGGGGCAGGTGTAGGCAATGGGGTATGTCATTGTTTTTTCTTCCAGGCCATCAACTCATTGGCGACCAGGGCGAACAGCACCAAGGCCCCGCCCTGCAGCACGGTGGCAGCTGGCCGCTCACCGGCTCCGAGCCAGACCAGCAGGATGCCAAAAATGATTTCCAGCTGCGCCAGCAGGGAAATTTCGGGCGCCTTGAGCACACGCGCGCAGATCACCAGCAGCGTGCACGGGATGGCCAACTGGACCAGGCCCAGGACGGCCAGCAGGCCGATGTCGTGCGCGGTGGCTTGCAGGGGCAGCGCCAGCGGCAAGGTGACCAGAGCCGACAGGATGCCGCCGACCAGCACCGATGGCACCAGGTCCACATTCTCGCCTTTGGCATGGGCGTGCTGCACAACGATCCAGTTGATGGCTGCGCTCAACGGCACAAACAGCGCGACGAACAGGCCCAGGCCACTGTCGCTGCCCAGCTGCCCGCCAAACATCCAGGCCATGCCGGCGCCAGCCAGCGTGATGGCCGCCCAGGTGAACCAGGCGATGCGCTGGCGCAGGAAGAGCCAGGCCAGCAGCGCGGTGAACAGGGGGTTGAGCGAGGAGATGACCAACACCCCGGCCACGCTGGTCATGGTCAGTGCCAGCATGAAGGAGGTGAACATGGCGCTCCAGCACAGGCCGGACCACCAGAGTGCCGCCGGCGCGCTGCGCAGCTGACGCCAGACAGCGTGCGGACCGCGCCACATCGGCAGGATCACGAGCAGCGAGAGTGCCGTGAAGAAACTGCGCCAGAAGGTGACTTCAAAGCTGCGCGCGGCCTCCAGCTGCCGCGTGACGACGCCGGCGATGGACCACATGAGGGTCACCGCCACCATCACCCACACGGCACGCTGGTGCGTCAGCTTCATGTCTTTCGTCTACCGGAGCGAAAGGATCTACGGCGCGCTCACCCCACCGTCGGGGAACGCCGCGGAACCGGCTTTGCCGGGCCGCTGGCGTTGTCCCCCTGGGAGAAGGCGACCGCAGGTCGACCCAGAGGCTTAACTCGACTTCCCGGCGCGCTTGCGTTCGTTCTCGGTCAGGTGACGCTTGCGCAGTCGGATCGACTTGGGCGTGATCTCGACCAGCTCGTCGTCCTCGATGAACTCCACTCCGTATTCCAGCGTGCAATCGATCGGGGGCGTGATCTTGATCGCGTCTTCCTTGCCGCTGACGCGGAAGTTGGTCAGCTGCTTGGTACGGGTGGCGTTCACCACCAGGTCGTTGTCGCGGTTGTGGATGCCGACGATCATGCCCTCGTACACCGGGTCGTTGGCCTTGACGAACATGCGGCCGCGGTCATCCAGCTTGCCCAGGGCATAGGTGAAGATTTCACCGGCGTCCATGGAGATCAGCACGCCGTTCTTGCGCCCGCCGATATCACCCTTGTGCGGCTCGTAGCCGTCGAAGATGTTGGAGATCAGGCCGGAACCGCGGGTCAGGTTCAGGAACTCATTGGAGAAACCGATCAGGCCACGGGCCGGAATGCGGTATTCCAGACGCACGCGACCGCGGCCGTCCGGCTCCATGTTCACCAGCTCGCCCTTGCGCTCGCCCAGGGCCTGCATCACACCACCCTGGTGCTGCTCTTCGATGTCGGCCGTCACCAGCTCGATCGGCTCGCACTTCTCGCCGTTGATGTCCTTGAACATCACACGCGGCTTGGACACGGCCAGCTCGTACCCTTCGCGGCGCATGTTTTCGAGCAGGATGGTCAGGTGCAGTTCGCCGCGCCCCATCACTTCAAAGATGCCCTCTTCGTCGGTTTCCTTCACGCGCAGGGCCACGTTGTGCTGCAGTTCCTTCTGCAGGCGGTCCCAGATCTGGCGGCTGGTCACGAACTTGCCTTCACGGCCGGCCAGCGGGCTGGTGTTGACGCAGAAGTTCATGGTCAGGGTCGGCTCATCGACCTTGAGCATAGGCAGCGGTGCAGGATTGGCCGGATCGGTGATGGTCACGCCGATGCCGATTTCATCGATGCCGTTGATCAGCACGATCTCGCCCGGGCCGGCTTCCGTGGCCTGAACGCGCTCCAGGCCCTGGAAGGTGAGCACCTGGTTGATGCGGCCCTTGACGGCCTTGCCGTCCGGCCCTTCCATCACCACCACGTCCATGGCAGGCTTGATCGTGCCCTGGCTGATGCGGCCCACGCCGATGCGGCCCACGAAGGTCGAGAAGTCCAGCGCGGAAATCTGCAGCTGCAGCGGCGCGGCCGGGTCACCCTTCTGGGACGGCACATGTTTCAGGATGGTATTGAACAGGGCCGACATGTCGGGCCCCCACTGCTCGCCCGGTGCGCCCTCTTCCAGCGAGGACCAGCCATTGATGCCGGAGGCGTAGACCACGGGGAAGTCGAGCTGCTCGTCGTTGGCACCCAGCTTGTCGAACAGGTCGAAGGCCGCGTTGACGACCTTGTCCGGATTGGCGCCGGGCTTGTCGACCTTGTTCACGACCACGATGGGCTTGAGACCCAGGGCCAGCGCCTTCTTGGTCACGAAGCGCGTCTGCGGCATCGGGCCTTCCTGCGCGTCGATCAGCAGCACCACGCCGTCTACCATGGACAGGGCGCGTTCCACTTCACCGCCAAAGTCGGCGTGGCCGGGGGTGTCGACGATGTTGATGTGCGTGCCTTCCCAGGTCACGGCGCAGTTCTTGGCCAGGATGGTGATGCCGCGTTCTTTTTCGATGGCGTTGTTGTCCATCACGGTGTCGACCACCTTCTCGTGTTCGGCGAAGGTGCCGGACTGGCGCAACAGCTGGTCCACCATGGTGGTCTTGCCGTGGTCGACGTGGGCGATGATGGCGATGTTGCGGATCTGTTTATGGCTCATGGTTGGCTTTCCAGGATTTGTTGGATTTCGATCGGGCTCAACAGGCGCCCGGGTATGAGTTCCCCCGCCTTGACGTGGGCGGTGCCCAGCAAGGCATGAGGTTGATCGCCATAGACGGCGATCTGGTCGTTATCCGGCCAGCTACCGCGACGGCGCAGGCCGCTGAGGAAACGACCGGCATTTTCTTTGTCGAGCGTGACGGCGGCATGACCGTCCAGCAGCGCATCAACCGGCTTGAGCTGGACGGGACGTTCGGCCTCGTCCATGCGCTCCAGTCCTTCCAGGGTCACGCACTGGGTCTGGTCAAAAGAACCGGTCGCGATGCGACGCAGCGCCACCAGGTGGCCGCCGCAGCCCAGGGCCTCGCCGATGTCTTCACCCAGTGTGCGGATATAGGTGCCCTTGCTGCACTTCACGCGCAGGCGAAGGAATGGCTCGTCGCCCTGCAACTGGACGTCCAGCAGTTCCAGTTCGTGGATCAGCACGTCACGCGGTTCGCGCTCCACGGTCTCGCCCTCGCGGGCATATTCGTACAGGGCCTTGCCGTCCTTCTTGAGGGCGCTGTGCATGGGCGGTATCTGACGGATCGGGCCCATGAACTGGTCAAGCACCTCGACCACCCGGCCCAGGGTACAGTTGACCGGACGGGTCTCGATGACCTCCCCCTCGGCATCGGCCGTGCTGGTGCGCACGCCCAGTCGCACCGTGGTCTCGTAGGTCTTGTCGGCATCCAGGTGCAGCTGGCTGAACTTGGTGGCGGCGCCAAAGCAGATGGGCAGCACCCCGGTGGCCAGCGGATCGAGCGTGCCGGTGTGGCCGGCTTTTTCCGCGCGCAGAAGCCATTTGGCTTTCTGCAAAGCATTGTTGCTCGAAATTCCGAGCGGTTTGTCCAGCAAGAGCACCCCATGCACAGGGCGCCGTTGCACCCTGGTGCGTGGCGCTTGCATGCTTATCCCTCGTCTTTGGAACGCGATGCGACAGCCTGCGCGATCAGCGCATTCATGTCGGCAGCCCGCTCGGTGGTTCGGTCGAAGAGGAAATGCAGGGTCGGCACGGTGTGGATGTGCAGGCGCTTGAACAGGCCGTTGCGCAGGAAACCTGCGGCCTGGTTCAGCGCGTCCTGCGTTTCCTGCGGGTCACCTACCAGCACGCTGAAATACACCTTGGCGTGCGCGTAGTCGGGCGTGACCTCCACGCTTTGCAGCGTCACCATGCCCACGCGCGGGTCTTTCAACTCGCGCGCGATCAACTCCGTCAGATCGCGCTGGATCTGATCGGCGACCTTGAAGCCGCGGTTCGGAGTGGATGACTTCTTGGCCGGCATGGTTTACAGCGTACGGGCGATCTCTTTGACCTCGAAGAATTCGAGCTGATCACCTTCCTTGATGTCGTTGTAGTTCTTGAGCTTGATACCGCACTCGAAGCCTTCCTTGACCTCGCGCACATCGTCCTTCATGCGCTTGAGGGAGTCCAGCTCGCCGGTGTAGATGACCACGTTGTCGCGCAGCAGGCGGAAATGCGCGCTGCGTGTGACGAAGCCGGCGGTAACCATGCAGCCAGCGACCGTGCCGATCTTGGAGGCCACGAACACGGTACGGATCTCGGCCATGCCGATGACTTCTTCGCGCTTCTCCGGCGCCAGCATGCCCGACATGGCCGCCTTCAACTCATCGACGGCGTCGTAGATGATGTTGTAGTAGCGGATCTCCACGTCGTTGCCTTCGGCCAGCTTGCGCGCGCCGGCATCGGCCCGCGTGTTGAAGCCGATGATGATGGCCTTGGAGGCAATCGCGAGGTTGACGTCGGACTCGCTGATCCCGCCCACGGCGGCGTAGACCAGCTGCACCTTGACCTCTTCGGTCGAGAGCTTGAGCAGCGAGGCGGCCAGCGCTTCCTGCGAACCCTGCACGTCGGCCTTGACGATGATGGGCAGCATCTTGACTTCGCCGGCGGAGATGTCGGTGAACATGTTCTCCAGCTTGGCGGCCTGCTGCTTGGCCAGCTTGGTGTTGCGGAACTTGCCGGCACGGTAGGTCGCGATCTCGCGCGCACGGCGCTCGTCGGACAGCACCATGAACTCGTCGCCCGCTTGCGGTACTTCGGTCAGGCCCTGGATTTCCACCGGAATGGACGGCCCGGCCGACTTGATCGGCTTGCCGTTTTCGTCCAGCATGGCGCGCACGCGGCCATAGGTCTGGCCGGCCAGCACCACGTCGCCGGTCTTGAGCGTGCCGGTCTGCACCAGCACGGTCGCCACCGGGCCGCGGCCCTTGTCCAGCTTGGCTTCGATGACCAGGCCCTTGGCCATGGCGTCGATCGGGGCCTTGAGTTCCAGCACCTCGGCCTGCAAGAGCACCTGCTCCAGCAGCGCATCGATGCCCTGGCCGGTCTTGGCCGACACCGGCACAAAGGGCGAGTCGCCACCGAATTCTTCAGGCACCACCTCTTCCACCACCAGTTCCTGCTTCACGCGGTCCGGGTTGGCATCGGGCTTGTCGATCTTGTTGATGGCCACGACGATGGGAACCCCTGCCGCCTTGGCGTGCTTGATGGCTTCCTTGGTCTGCGGCATGACACCGTCGTCGGCAGCCACCACGAGGATCACGATGTCGGTCGCCTGGGCGCCACGGGCACGCATGGCCGTGAAGGCCTCGTGACCCGGGGTGTCCAGGAAGGAGATCATGCCGCGCGGCGTTTCCACGTGGTAGGCGCCGATGTGCTGCGTGATGCCGCCTGCTTCGCCCGCGGCCACCTTGGCGCGGCGGATGTAGTCCAGCAGCGAGGTCTTGCCGTGGTCGACGTGGCCCATGACGGTCACGACCGGGGCGCGCGGCAGCGATTCGCCGTGCTGCTCCGACACTTCCTCGTCGGTGAAGGCTTCCGGGTCGTCCAGGGCGGCCACGATGGCCTTGTGTCCCATTTCCTCGACCACGATCATGGCCGTGTCCTGGTCCAGCGGCTGGTTGATGGTGACCATCTGGCCCAGCTTCATCAGGTGCTTGATCACCTCGGAGGCCTTCACGGCCATCTTGTGCGCCAGTTCGGCCACCGTGATGGTCTCGGGCACGTGCACCTCGATGACGCGGGCCTCGACCGGTGCGGCCTGGGTATGCTGGTCATCACGGTCGTGACCACGCTTGCCGCGCGGGCCGCCACGCCAGCTGCTGCGGCCGACGCCGCCACTGGTATCGCCACGGGTGGGGATGGCCTTCTTCTTGGCCGGATCGCCGGCCCAGCTGCTCGATAGCTTGGCCGACTTGACTTCCTTGCCGGCGCCAGCGGGCGCAGCGGCACCGGAACCCGCCGGTTTGGCCGGCTTGGCAACCGTGCTGCCGGCTGCCGGCTTGTGCAGGGTGCCCTTCATGGCCGTCTTCGGCTCTTCCTTCTTGGGCGGCGGCGGTGGCGGCGGGGCCTTCTTGGCCGGCGTCGCCATCATGGAACGGATGGCCGCAGCTTCCGCCTCGGCCTTGCGGCGGCGATCGTTCAAGTCCAGTGCACGCGCAGCCTCTTCGTCGGCACGGGCCTTGGATTCGGCGGCCGCCTTTTCGCGCAGCTCGGCCTGCGCCGCAGCACGCGCTGCAGCAGCGTCCGCGGCCTCGGCCGTGGCTTCAGCCTTGCTGGTCGATGCCTGGACCTTTTTCTCGTCCTCGGTCGCTGCGTAGCTGGCCGCACGCTCCTCGGCTTCACGCTCGCGCTTTTCGCTTTCCTCGCGCTGGCGACGCTTCTCGGCCAGATCTTCTTCCTGGCGGCGAATCAGTTCGGCCTGCCGGCGGGCCTCTTCCTCGCGGCGCAAGAGTTCTGCATTGTCGACCGCAGGGGCCGCAGGACTAACCACCGGCGCTTCCTCAACCGGCTCGGCTGCGCCGCCCTCGGCCACATCACTGCCATCATCGCGGCGGATGAAGGTGCGCTTCTTGCGGACTTCCACCTGGATGGTGCGGGCCTTGCCACTGGCGTCGGCTTGCTTGATTTCGGTGGTCGACTTCTTGGTCAGGGTGATCTTCTTGCGCTCAGCCGTGGCGGTGCCATGGCTAGCCTGCAGGAAACCCAGCAAGCGCTGCTTGTCGGCATCGGTCAGGGTGTCGGCGGCGGAGGACTTGGCCACGCCTGCGGCCTTGAGCTGCTCAAGCAGGGTATCGGTTGACTTCTTGAGTTCGGTTGCAAACTCGGCGACGGTCGTACTGGACATTTGTGATGGGGCCTTTAGCTAGGGCATGACCAGCCCGGAGGGCAATGGCCAGCCTTGACTGAACTTATTTTTTCATGACGATGACTCTTGAGCAGCGGCTTCATTGGTAAACCAATGTTCGCGCGCCTTCATGATCAGGGCTTTGGCTTCGTCCTCGGACTGGCCGGTGATCTCGGTGAGCTCGTCGACCGCAAGGTCGGCCAGGTCATCCAGCGTATGCACGCCGCCGTCGGCCAGCTTGGCGATCAGCTCGGGCTTGAGGCCTTCGAGGTCGCGCAGGTCCTGCGACACCTCCTCGACGCTCTCCTCGCGCGCGATCTCCATCGTCAGCAGGGCATCCTTGGCACGGGCGCGCAACTCGTTGACGGTGTCCTCATCGAAGGACTCGATCTCCAGCATCTCCTGCAGCGGCACATAGGCCACTTCTTCCAGGCTGGTGAAGCCCTCGGCGATCAGGATGTCGGCGATCTCCTCGTCCACGTCGAGCTTGGCCATGAACAAAGAGCGCAGCGAACCGGTTTCGGTGGCCTGCTTCTCGGCCGATTCGGCCGCGTCCATGATGTTGATCTTCCAGCCGGTCAGGTCGGATGCCAGGCGCACGTTCTGGCCGCCGCGGCCGATGGCGATGGCGAGGTTTTCTTCGTCGACCACCACGTCCATGGCGTGTTTCTCTTCGTCCACCACGATGGACTGCACATTGGCCGGGGCCAGCGCGCCGATCACGAACTGGGCCGGGTCCTCGCTCCACAGCACGATGTCCACGCGCTCGCCAGCGAGTTCGTTGGTCACGGCATTGACGCGGGTGCCGCGCACGCCGACGCAGGTACCGATGGGGTCGACGCGCTTGTCGTGCGAGAGCACGGCGATCTTGGCGCGCGAGCCGGCATCACGGGCGCAGGACTTGATCTCCAGCAGACCCTGTTCGATCTCGGGCACTTCCTGGCGGAACAGCTCGATCATGAACTCGGGGGCCGAGCGCGACAGGATGATGGGGGCGCCACGCAGCGTCAGGTCCACATCCATGATCATGGCGCGCACGCGGTCGCCGGTGCGCAGGTTTTCCTTGGGGATCATCTCGCCGCGGCGCAGACGCCCTTCGACCCGACCGGACTCGACGATGATGTCGCCCTTGTCCATGCGCTTGACGGTGCCCACGAAGATCTTCTCGCCGCGCGACATGAAGTCGTTGAGCAGCATCTCGCGCTCGGCGTCACGGATCTTCTGCAGGATCACCTGCTTGGCGGCCATCGCGCCGATGCGGCCGATCGGCACCGACTCGACAGATTCCTCGATGTACTCGTCGACCTCGATGTCGGGGATCTGTTCCTTGGCTTCGAACAGCAGGATTTCCTGGTCGGGCAGCTGCAGGCCGGCCTCGTCGGGGACCACGTGCCAGCGGCGGAACGTCTCGTAGACGCCGCTGTCGCGGTCGATCGCCACGCGGATGTCCACGTCGCCTTCATACAGCTTCTTGGTGGCTTGCGCCAGGGCGGACTCCACCGCGCCAAAGACCACGTCGCGCTCGACGTTCTTTTCGCGGGAAATGGCTTCCACCAGCATCAACAGTTCGCGATTCATGCCTCTAACCTCCAATACCCTCAAAGACCCGTGGCCCCAGCGTGCTTATCGCTGCGACCCTTGAAACTCACGATCGGCGCCAGACGCGCCTCGCGCAATTCGTCCAGCGTGAACCCCAGCGCCTGCATTGGCGCCGGTTCACGCTTCTTGCTCACCTTCTGTCCCGGCTTGGGCACTGGCGCGTCGCTCCAGACGATCTGCCAGCCCGTGCTGCCGTCGGCAGCGCTCACGCGTTCGAGCGTGCCGCGGAATTTCTTGCGGTTGGCGCTGACCTGGCCGGCCGCAGCCGCACCCATCGGCGCCTTGAGCGTGATGTCGACCACCTGGCCCACAAAACGCTCGAAATCCTTTTCATGTCGCAGCGGGCGATCGATGCCCGGCGAGGACACCTCGAGCCGCTTGTACTCGATGCCGTCAACTTCCAGCGCATACTGCAACTGGCGCGTGACCTTCTCGCAGTCCTCGACGTTGATGAAACGCTCACCGAGTTGCGGATCCCAGGGCAGGTCGATTGTCACGCGCAGCAAGCCCCCGGCGGAGCGGTCGATCTCCACCAGGTCGTAACCGAATCCGGTCACGGTTTGTTCGACGATCTGCTGCAGTGTCAACGTTGCCCTTCCCTGGCCATCAAAAAGCGTTCGACCATAAAAAAAGGGCGGTTGGTAATCCGCCCGTTTGGTCGAGAATTGCCGAATTGTACTCGAAAATCGGGACTAGAGCCTTGATTTTCAAGGAAATTCCAGCCCATGTGGGCCGATTTTGTTGAAACCGCGGGTCTTGTCGAACGCCGCGGTTTTCAGGCGGCCGCCTGCACCAGGGTCCGGGTGTAGGGATGGGCCGGCGCCTCCAGCAGGGCTGCCACCGGGCCGGACTCGACGATTTCCCCGCCTTTCATGACCAGCACCTCGTGCGCCATGGCCCGGATCACGTCCACGTCGTGGGTGATGAGCAGGTAGCTCAGGGCCCGCTCGCGCTGCAGGCGCTGCAGCAGCTGCAGCACCTGTTTCTGGATGGTCACGTCCAGGGCGCTGGTGGGTTCGTCCAGCACGATGAGGCGGGGCTCGACAATCAGCGCCCGGGCAATGGCCAGGCGCTGGCGCTGCCCACCGGAAAACTCATGGGGGTAACGCTGAAGCAGGCCGGGGAACTGGGCTTCTGTCAGGCCCACCTCCTCCAGCGCCCGCTGTATCCTGGCCAGGCGCTCCTCTTTTGATAGCTCAGGCGCATGGATCGTCAAGCCCTCGCCCACGATCTCTTCCACCGTCAGGCGTGGCGAGAGAGAGGAAAACGGGTCCTGGAACACCACCTGAACCACGCGGCGCAGCGCCTTGTTGCGCGCCTGGTCGCGGCTCCAGGCCTGGCCATCCACCTGCAGTTCCCCTGTGAAGGGCAGCAGGCCGAGGGCAGCCAGCGCGAGGGTGGACTTGCCCGAACCCGATTCGCCGATCACCCCCAGGGTGTGGCCGGGCGGAATGCTGAAGTCTGCGCCCTGCACCGCCACGAACTCGCCGCGGCGGAACCAGCCGCGCAGGCCGGGCAGCGGCACGGGGTAAGCCACGCGCAGGCCCCGGGCCTGCAGCAGCGCCGGCGCGCCGGCCTGCTGGGGCAGCTCCTGTACGTCGCGCACCGGTCGGCTGTCGATCAGACTGCGGGTATAGGGGTGTTGCGGCCGCGCAAACACCTGGGCCACCGGCCCCTGCTCGACGATGCAACCGTTTTCCATCACGACCACCCGGCTGGCAAAACGCCGCACCAGGTTCAGGTCGTGGGTGATCATCAGCACGGCCATGCCATGTTTCTTCTGCAGGCCGTCCAGCAGGTCCAGGATCTGGCCACGCAGGGCCACGTCCAGCGCCGTGGTCGGCTCATCAGCCAGCAGCAATCTGGGCTGGCAGGCCAGGGCCATGGCGATCATGGCGCGCTGGCGCTGGCCGCCGCTCAACTGGTGCGGAAAAGCCTTGATGCGCTCTTCGGGCTGGGCAATGCCGGTGTCGGCCAGCAACTGGATGGCACGCGCCAGCGCCGGCGCGCGGGCCAGGCCCAGCTTGAGCTGCAGCACTTCGACAATCTGGTCGCCGATGGTGAACAGCGGGTTCAGGGCCGTCATGGGCTCCTGGAAGATCATGGCAATGTCGCGGCCGCGGATGCCGCGCAACGCGCGCTCGGACAGGGACAGCAGGTCGGCCTGGCCATCGCTGCCGGCGAAGCCGGCAGTCCCGCTGACGGCGGCCTCGGGCAGCAGGCGCAGCAAGCTCAGGGCCGTGACGGTCTTGCCCGAGCCGGACTCGCCCACCAGGGCCACTTTCTCGCCCGGGGCGATCTGGAAATCGAGGCCACGCACGACGTCCTTGCCACCAAAGGCGACGCGCAAATCCTTCACCGCCAACAGGAGCCCGCTCATCTTTCAGCCTTCCTGGGGTCCAGCGCGTCGCGCAGCGCATCGCCCATGAAGGTCAGCAGCAGCAGGGTCACGACCAGCACGCCGAAGGTGGACAGCGAAATCCACCAGGCGTCGATATTGTTCTTGCCTTGGGCCAGCAGTTCGCCCAGCGAGGGGGTGCCGGGCGGCACGCCCAGACCCAGGAAATCCAGCGAGGTCAGCGCCAGGATGGCCGCGCTCATGCGGAAAGGCAGGAAGGTCACCACCGGGGTCAGGCTGTTGGGCAGGATGTGGCGCCAGATGATCTGTCCGTTGGACAGGCCCATGGCGCGCGCCGCGCGCACGTAGTCGAGCTGGCGGTTGCGCAGGAACTCGGCCCGCACGTAATCCGACAGGCCCATCCAGCCGAACAGGCTCAGCAGGATCAGCAGCAACGCCACGCTGGGGTCGAACATGGCCGAGAAGATGATCAGCAGGTAGAGCTCGGGCATGGAGCCCCAGATCTCGATGAAACGCTGGAACCCCAGGTCGATCTTGCCGCCGAAGTAGCCCTGCACGGCACCGGTGAGCACCCCCAGCAGCACACCGATGAAGGTCAGCGCCAGCGCGAACAGCACCGAGATGCGGAAACCATAGACCAGGCGCGCCACGACGTCGCGCCCGCGGTCGTCGGTGCCCAGCCAATTGTCACGGGAGGGGCCTGAAGGGTTGGGCTCCTTCGCGAAGTAGTTGATGGTGCTGTGGTGGTAGGGGTTGGGCGGGTACAGCGCGAAGTTGCCGGGCTGAGCGAACTGCTGCTGGATAAAAGGGTCCAGGTAGTCGGTCGGCGTCGCGAAGTCGCCTCCGAAGACCGTCTCCGGAACGTTGCTCACAATCGGAAAGTACCACTGCCCATGATGGCGCGCCACGAGCGGCTTGTCGTTGGAGATGAGTTCGGCGCCCAGGCTGAGCACGAAAAGCGTGCAGAAGATCAGCAGGCTCCAATAGCCCAGGCGATTGCGCCGGAAACGCAGCCAGGCGCGACGCGAGGGGGAAAGGGAAACGCCAGCCATCAGTCGAACTTCACTCTCGGATCGACCCACACGTAGCAGAGGTCGGAGATCAGCTTGGTCACCAGGCCGATCAGCGTGAACAGGTAAAGCGTGCCCAGCACGACGGGATAGTCGCGCCGCATCACCGATTCATAGGACAGCAGGCCCAGGCCGTCGAGCGAGAACAAGGTCTCGATCAGCAGGGACCCCGCAAAAAAGGCACCGATGAAAGCCGCCGGGAAACCGGTGACGATGGGGATCAGCGCATTGCGGAACACGTGCGTCCACAGCACACGGTTCTCGCCCAGGCCCTTGGCGCGGGCGGTCAGCACGTATTGCTTACGGATCTCCTCGAGGAAGGCGTTCTTGGTCAGCATGGTGGTCACGGCAAAGGCGCCCAGTACGCTGGCCGTCACCGGCAACGTGATGTGCCAGAGGTAGTCCACGATCTTCGCGCCCCAGCTCAGTGTCTCCCAGTTGCTCGAGGTCAGACCGCGCAAGGGGAACCACTGCAGCTGGCCGCCGAAGATCACGAGCAGGGCGACGCCCAGCACGAAGCCGGGAATGGCGTATCCGATGAGCACGACCAGGCTGGTCAACGTGTCAAAACGCGTGCCGGCGCGCACGGCCTTGGCGATGCCCAGGGGGATGGAGATCAGGTAGCTCAGGAAGAAAGTCCACAGCCCCAGGCTGATCGACACCGGCAGCTTGTCCTTGACCAGTTCCCAGACGCTCTTGGGATAGAAGAAGCTCTTGCCCAGGTCGAAACGTGCGTACTGGCCCAGCATCTGCCAGAAACGCTCGTGGGCCGGCTTGTCGAAGCCGTAGAAGCTACGGATCTCGGCGATGCGCGCGGCGTCCACGCCCTGGCGGCCGCGGTAACCCGCGCCGCTGGCCGCCGCCCCCTCCCCTCCTGTATCGCGCCCCTGCAACTGCGCCACCATCTGCTCCACCGGGCCGCCCGGCACGAACTGGATGACGACAAAGGTCAGCAGCAGGATGCCGAACAGCGTCGGGATCATGAGCAAGAGGCGCTTGAGGACGTAGGCCAGCACGGCTTACTTCCCTCCCCCGCTCGCGGCCTGGCTGGCCGCGAGATTGGCGGGCGTTGCCCACCAGACCGAGGTGACCCAGGCCTCGGGCTGGTAATAACGCGGCGTCACGGCCGGCTGCTCAAAACGGCCGGCGCGCCAGGCCACACGGTGCACGCCGCTGTACCAGTGCGGCACGGCATAGTGGCCGTGCCGCAACACACGGTCCAGCGCGCGCACCCGTGCCACCAGCTGCGGCCGGGTCTGGGCCGAGATCACCTGGTCCAGCAAGGCATCGACCGCCGGGTCCTTGAGGCCGATGACGTTGCTCGAACCCTCGATATCGGCGGCCTTGGAACCGTAGCGCTCCAGCAGCTCGGTGCCCGGCGCCTCGCTGCCGATCAGGCGGTTGCTGATGATCTCGAAATCGAACACGTCCATGCGTTTTTGCAGAATGGCGAAGTCGATCACCTTGTAGTTGACCTGCATGCCCAGCTTCTCCAGGTTGCGCGCATAGGGCGTGACCACGCGCCCCATGGAACCCGAGTTGTCGAGGAACTCGATGCTGAAGGGCTCGCCTTTCGCATTGCGCAGCGCGCCGTCGCGGTAGGTCCAACCGGCGGCGGCCAGCAGATCGCGTGCGCGGCGCAGGTTGTCGCGCAGGGTGTGGCCGGAGGCCGGGTCCAAGCTCGCCACCGGCGGTAGCGGCACCTCATCGGTGAAGACTTCGGGCGGCAGCAGGCGGCGCAGCGGCGCCAGCACGGCCAGTTCCTCGGGCGTGGGCCGGCCCCGGGCCTCGAAGTCGCTGCCGACGAAATAGCCCCGGACCCGCGTGTAGGCGTTGTAGAAGAGCTGGCGGTTCATCCACTCGTAATCCATGGCCAGGGCGATGGCCTGGCGCACGCGCACGTCCTTGAACTTGTCGCGCCGCATATTGAAGAGGAAACCCTGGAAGTCGCCGGCATTGCCGTGCTGCAGTTCCTTCTTGATGAGCTGGCCGCGCTCGAATTGCTTGCCGGTGTAGGCCCGCGCCCATTCACGCGCAATGAAGGCCTGGATGTAGTCGAACTCGCCGGCCTTGAAGGCCTCCAGCTGCGCCGTGTTGTCCTTGTAGATCTTGTAGGTGATGCGGTCGAAGTTGAACAGGCCGCGGCGCACGTTGAGATCGCGGGCCCAGTAGGCCGGATCGCGCTCGTAGCTGATGTCCTTGCCGAAGTTGACCTTGCCGATGCGGTAGGGCCCGCTGCCAATGGGCACATCGGTGACGATCTGGTCCAGGGGTTTGAGCTTGCCGTTCTCCAGGCCCCACTTGCGGCTGAACACGGGCAGGCTGCCGGCGATCAGCGGCAGCTCGGCGTTGACGCGCTTGAAGTCGAAGCGTACCGCCCGCTCTGCCACGACGGTGACGCCCCGTATCTCGCCGAAGATGGTGCGGAACTGGGGGGCCGCCTCCTTGGACGTCAGCCGGTCGAAAGAATGCTTGACGTCGGCCGCCAGTACCGGGTCCCCATTTTGAAAACGCGCATCGGGGTGCAGCGTGAAGATGGCCGAGAGCTTGTCCTGCGCCACCGTCACGTCCTGGGCCAGCAGGCCGTAGGCCGTGGTCGGTTCGTCCAGGGTGCCGGTCAGCAGGCTTTCGAACACCAGGCCATTGAGGCCGGGCGGTGCACTGCCCTTGAGGGTGAAGGGGTTGTACTTGTCGAAGTTGGACAGGCGCGTGGGCGGCACCAACGTGATTTCGCCACCCTTGGGCGCCGCCGGGTTCACGTAGTCGAAATGCGCAAAGCCCGCCGCATACTTGATATCACCGAACTGGGCATAAGCATGCGCGGCCCAGCCCGGCAGGCAGAAGATCAGCGAAATCAGGGCAAGCAGAAAATGGCGCATCCGCATGCGACAATTCTGCACACAAATCTTTCCTTCCTTGGTTAACCGAGAAAAAATATGGGCTTCCTGACCGGCAAGAAATTTCTGATCACTGGCGTACTGAGCAACCGCTCCATCGCGTATGGCATCGCCAAGGCCTGCCATGACCAGGGGGCCGAGCTGGCCTTCAGCTACGTGGGCGAGCGCTTCAAGGACCGCATCACCGAGTTCGCCGCCGACTTCGACTCCAAGCTGATCTTCGACTGCGACGTCGGCGACGACGCCCAGATCGACCATCTCTTCAAGGACCTGTCGGCCCACTGGCCCCAGTTCGACGGTTTCGTGCACAGCATCGGCTTCGCTCCGCGCGAGGCGATCACCGGCAACTTCCTCGACGGCCTGACCCGGGAAAACTTCCGCATCGCCCACGACATCAGCGCCTACAGTTTCCCGGCCATGGCCAAGGCGGCCCTGCCCTTCCTCAAGGACAAGTCGGCCCTGCTGACGCTGAGCTACCTGGGCGCGCTGCGCGCCATCCCGAACTACAACACCATGGGCCTGGCCAAGGCCAGCCTGGAAGCCTCGGTACGCTACCTGGCCGAGGCCGTGGGCCACCTGCCGGACGGTCGTTGCATCCGCGTCAACGGCATCAGCGCCGGCCCCATCAAGACCCTGGCCGCCAGCGGCATCAAGGACTTCGGCAAATTGCTCGGCATTGCAGCCAATGGCTCGCCCCTGCGGCGCAACGTGACCATCGAGGATGTCGGCAACGTGGCCGCCTTCCTGATGAGCGATCTGGCCAGCGGCATGACCTCTGAAATCAGCTACGTGGACGGCGGTTTCAGCCAGTCCGCCGTGGCGGTATTGGAATCCTGAGCCCCGCACTCCCGCGTTCTGCCATGAAAAGCGCCCCGCACTGCGGGGCGTTCTCTTTGGGCCGTGAGATCCCTGCGCTGGCTCAGGCCTTCACGCAATCCGCGTAATAGTGCTGTTTGCCGTCCGGGCCGGTTTCTTCCACCAGGCCGTGGATGTCGGTCTCGAAGCCCGGGCACTGGCCGTTGAACTCGCGTGCGAACTTGAGGTAGTCCACGATCTTCTTGTTGAAGACCTCACCCGGGATCAGCAACGGGATGCCCGGCGGGTAAGGCGTCACCAGACCCACGGTGATGCGGCCTTCGAGCTGGTCGATCTCCACCCGCTCGGTCTTGCGGTGCGCAATATGGGAATAAGCGTCGCTGGGGTTCATGGCTGGCGTCAGGTCGCTCAGGTACATCTCGGTGGTCAGGCGCGCGATGTCGTACTTGGCGTACATCTCGTGGATGAACTGGCACAGGTCGCGCAGGCCCATGCGCTCGTATCTGGGCTGTTTCTTGCAGAAGTCCGGCATGACACGCCACATGGGCTGGTTCTTGTCGTAGTCGTCCTTGAACTGCTGGAGCGCGGTCAACAGGGTGTTCCAGCGGCCCTTGGTGATGCCGATGGTGAACATGATGAAGAAGCTGTACAGGCCGGTCTTCTCCACCACCACACCGTGCTCGGCCAGGTACTTGGTCACGATGGAAGCCGGCAGGCCGGTCTTGTCGAACTTGCCATCCAGGTTCAGGCCGGGCGTGACGATGGTGGACTTGATCGGGTCCAGCATGTTGAAGCCGTCGGCCAGCTGGCCGAAGCCGTGCCACTTGCTGCCGTTCTTGGTGCTGCGGCCGTCGCTGCGGATGATCCAGTCCTCGGCGCTGCCGATGCCCTCTTCCGTCAGCTTCTCCGGGCCCCAGACCTTGAACCACCAGTCCTTGCCGTATTCCTCGTCCACCTTGCGCATGGCGCGGCGGAAGTTGAGCGACTCAAGAATGCTTTCCTCCACCAATGCGGTGCCGCCGGGCGGCTCCATCATGGCGGCGGCCACGTCGCAGCTGGCGATGATGCTGTACTGCGGACTGGTGCTGGTGTGCATCAGGTAGGCCTCGTTGAAGAGGTGGTGGTCCAGCTTGGTGTTCTCGGCATCCTGCACCAGCACGTGGCTGGCCTGGCTGATGCCGGCCAGCAGCTTGTGGATGGACTGGGTGGCATAGACCATGGAGTTCTTCGGCCGCCCGCGCTTCTTGCCCATGGCGTGGTAACGGCCATAGAAGGGGTGGAAGGCCGCGTGCGGCAGCCAGGCCTCGTCGAAATGCAGGTTGTCGACGTAGCCGTCGAGCAGGCTCTTGATGGTCTCGGTGTTGTAGAGCACGCCGTCGTAGGTGGACTGCGTGAGCGTCAGCACGCGCGGCTTGACCTTTTTCGGGTCCACGCCCTTGAGCAGGGGGTTGGCCTTGATCTTCGCCTGGATGGTGGCCGGCTCGAACTCGCTTTGCGGGATCGGCCCGATGATGCCGAAGTGGTTGCGCGTGGGCTTGAGGAAGACGGGAATGGCCCCCGTCATGATGATGGCGTGCAGGATGGACTTGTGGCAGTTGCGGTCCACCACCACCACGTCACCCGGCGCCACCGTGTGGTGCCATACGATCTTGTTCGAGGTGCTGGTGCCATTGGTGACGAAATAGCAGTGATCGGCGTTGAAGATGCGCGCGGCGTTGCGCTCGCTCTCGCCGATGGCGCCGTCGTGGTCCAGCAGCTGGCCCAGCTCTTCCACCGCGTTGCAGACGTCGGCGCGCAGCATGTTCTCGCCGTAGAACTGGTGGTACATCTGGCCCACCGGGCTCTTGAGAAAGGCCACACCGCCCGAGTGCCCCGGGCAGTGCCAGGAGTAGGAACCATCCTCGGCATAGTCCAGCAGGGCCTTGAAGAAGGGCGGCTGGATGCCTTCCAGGTAGCTCTTGGCCTCGCGGATGATGTGGCGCGCCATGAACTCGGGGGTGTCCTCGTACATGTGGATGAAGCCGTGCAGCTCGCGCAGGATGTCGTTGGGCAGGTGCCGGCTGGTCTTGGTCTCGCCGTAGACGTAGATCGGCACGTCGGCGTTCTTGCGGCGCACCTCCTCGATGAAGGTGCGCAGGTTCAGCACGGCCGGGTCCAGGTCCGGGCCAGGGGTGAACTCCTCGTCGTCGATCGAGAGGATGAAGGCGCTGGCGCGCGACTGCTGCTGGGCGAACTGTGAAAGATCACCGTAGCTGGTGACGCCCAGCACCTCGAAGCCCTCGGCCTCGATGGCCTGCGCCATGGCCCGGATGCCCAGGCCCGAGGTGTTCTCGGAGCGGAAGTCTTCGTCGATTATGACAATGGGAAAGCGGAATTTCATTGAGACGGACTCCAGCCGGGCACGGAAAAAAGAAAAACGAGCGCGAAGTGTAAGGATTAATTGGCGGCTGTCCCGGATCTGTCACGGGATTTGCCGCAGAATGTCGCAATTGAATCACAAGCACCGATAGGAGCAAAGCAAGTCATGGCTGATTCGACCCTCTGGTGGCTGGCGGCCGGCATCCTGGTCGCAGCGGAGCTGACCACCGGCACCTTCTACCTGCTCATGCTGGCCGGGGGCCTGGCGGCCGGCGCCGTGGCGGCCCACACCGGGCTGGCGGCCACGCCTCAGGTGGTGATTGCTGCCCTCGTCGGTGGCGGTGCCGTGCTGGCCTGGCATTTCTGGCGCCCGCGTTCGGGGGCCAGCCAGGCCGTCGGCAGCAACCCGGACGTCAATCTGGACATCGGCGAGACCGTGCAGGTCGAGTCCTGGCTGCCCGATGGCAGCACCCATATCAGATACCGCGGCGCCCAGTGGCTGGCGGTGCCGCGCGACGGCAGCCCCCGCGCCACCGGTGCGCACCGCATCGTCGAGATGCGTGGCAGCCAGTTGATCCTCGAAAAAATCGCAAGCTGAACCAGGGAGTCCCTCATGGAAATCGCCATCCTCATCTTCGTCATCGCCGTCATCTTCATCAGCCGCTCGGTCAAGATCGTCCCGCAGCAGAATGCCTGGGTGGTCGAGCGCCTGGGCAAGTACCACGGCGCGCTGACGCCAGGCCTGAACTTCCTCTTCCCCTTCATCGACAAGGTGGCCTACAAGCACAGCCTCAAGGAAGTGCCGCTGGACGTGCCCAGCCAGGTCTGCATCACGCGCGACAACACCCAGCTCCAGGTCGACGGCATCCTCTATTTCCAGGTCACCGACCCCATGCGCGCGAGCTACGGCTCGTCCAACTACATCGTGGCCGTGACCCAGCTGGCCCAGACCTCGCTGCGCAGCGTGATCGGCAAGCTGGAGCTGGACAAGACCTTCGAGGAGCGCGACATCATCAACGCCCAGGTGGTCCAGGCTATCGACGAAGCCGCACTGAACTGGGGCGTCAAGGTGCTGCGCTACGAGATCAAGGACCTGACGCCCCCGAAGGAGATCCTGCACGCCATGCAGGCCCAGATCACGGCCGAACGCGAGAAGCGTGCCCTGATTGCCGCGTCGGAGGGCCGCCGCCAGGAGCAGATCAACATCGCCACCGGCGAGCGCGAGGCCTTCATCGCGCGCTCCGAGGGCGAGAAGCAGGCCGCCATCAACAAGGCCCAGGGTGAGGCAGCGTCAATTACCGCCGTGGCCGACGCCACCGCTGGCGCCATCGAGCGCGTGGCCGCGGCCATTCGCCAGCCCGGCGGCGAACTGGCCGTGCAGCTCAAGGTGGCCGAGAAGGCCGTCGAGGCCTACGGCAAGGTGGCATCAGACGCGACGACCACGCTGATCGTGCCGAGCAACATGACCGAGGTCTCGGCCCTGGTCACCTCGGCCATGGCCATGGTGCGCCAGCAGAAATAGCGCGCTCGCGCGCCTCCTTGGGCTGGCGCACCGGTCTCTTCACGCGCGGGCCTGGGCCGGCCCATCACTGCGCCAGGAAGACGTCGGCCGAGTCGACGAAGTTGAACCGCAGGCGCGGCGCGAAAAACCCGCCGCCGGGGCGCAGAACACGCGGCGCAAACTCATTGAACTGGAGTTCGACACGGTAGTCCTTCGGGAAAGTGCGGTCCCAGCGCGGCAGGATCTTCTCAAGGAACAGCAGGTCATTGGCGGGCTTCTTGATGATGCCGGTCATCTCGAGAAGATTGAGCTTGGGCCAGGTCTCCCCGCCTGGCCGGCCATAGGTGATGATGCCCATGAACCAGTTGAAATCGCTGTAGTACGGGTCCGACGGCTCGACGGATTTGCCATTGGAGTAGATTGCATCCAGCAGGAACGTCACCGTCAGGTTCCGCGCGGGCTTGCGCGACCATTGGTACAGGATGTCGTGCAGGGAACGCGAAAGGCACAGCTCCATATGGCCCCCGGCCACATAGACATGTGCAGGAGCGACTTCGAACTCCACCTCGCCATCCCTGGACGCCACCCAGTGATCGGGATCGCAATCTTCCACATAGTAGTAGCGGATGGGAGAGTCGTCAGCGAGGTAGACCACCGGGATCTTCTTGCTCTTGGCAAAGCGGACCGCTTCGTCGACGCCGTACTTGGCCGAAAACCTGGCGTCGAAGGTTGCCGACGGGTGCGTCACGATCATGACGGAATCGCCTTCGAGGCGTACCTCTTTCGCTGGCCGGAACTGGGGCGCCGGGCACGAGGCATGCGCCGCGCCCGCCAAACCCGTCAAACAAGCCATCAGGCCAACGAAAACCCCGCGCATCACGCCCTCCCCGGCTAGCGAAACCTACCGTTTCATGACCAGTATAAGGAGCGTCAGTAAAGCTCGCTGGGCATGGATCAGCCAGCGGGGGGCAATACCCGATACCGCGTCATTCCGTGTACCATGAAAAATGGCCAGGCGCCGATCGCCTCGGCCATGCCCATCGGACGACAACAGCGGATCGGCCTGAGCAGAGTGCCAGGATCGAGACCCTGAACACTGGAGACGACATGCAAGACATCCTTCGGATTTCACGGCGCCACCTGCTCGCCACCGGCTCGGCCTCGGCCCTGCTCTGGTCGGCGCCGGCCTCCTCGCAAGCAGAGGCCTATCCGCGCCGCCCCATCACGCTGATCCTGCCCAATGCCCCCGGCAGCTCGCTCGATACCGTCGGCCGGCTCGTCGCCAATGAGATGGGGCCCCTGCTGGGCCAGTCTCTGGTGGTCGACAACAAGGCCGGCGCCGCGGGCGCCATCGGCGTCCAGATGGGCCGCAACGCGGCGCCTGATGGGTATACCTTGATTGTTGCGTCCAGCAGCGCCATCACGGGCGCGCCCCTGCTGCAAAAAGCCGTGACCTACCGGCCGCTGGAAGACTTCGATTTCGTCTCGCTGATCGCCCTGTTGCCCAACGTCCTGGTCTGCAACATGAACCTGCCCGTGCGCAGCACCGCCGACCTGATCGCCTATGCCAGGTCCAAGGGCGAGTCGAGCAACATGGCCTCCGCAGGCATCGGCTCGGCCAGCCACCTGGCGGGCGTTGCGCTGCAGGCATCAGCAGGCTTCAAATCCCTCCATGTGCCCTACAAGGGTGGCAGCCAGGGCGTGGCCTCCGTCGTCTCCGGCGAGACGGACTGGGTATTGACGCCCGCCCCCGCTGCGATGGGTCTGGTGAACGCAGGCCGCTTGCGACTGCTGGGTCACAGCATGGGCCAGACGGGCAAACCGGTGGGCGATACGCCCTCCCTGGCGGCCACCGTGCCGGGATTCGAATTCTCCGGCTGGATCGGCCTCATGGCGCCCAAAGGGCTGCCGCCACAGGTCACGGAGAAACTGAACCGTGCGCTGGCGGCCGCGCTGCAGCAACCCCGGTTGCGTACCGCTTTTGACGCCAACGGCGCCGTTGCCTCGGCCACGACGCCCCAGGAGTTCCGCAGCTACCTGGAACGCGACATCGAACTCAGCCGCAAGGCCATCCAGATCGCAGGCCTGCAGGCCGAATAACTCCGGCGGGATCGCTCGAAATTCGTCTGGCACGAATTTCCCGGGGCCGCGCCCCCGCGCCACGCGCGTCCTGAAGCGGTCCCCCGGACTGTTTCAGAGCGAGCCCGGGCGCGGCGTCTGACCTGCCCTCATCGCCCAAACAAAAGGCCCACGCACTGCGTGGGCCTTTGCATTTTGGCGGAGAGGGCGGGATTCGAACCCGCGGTGAGTTTTACCCCACGCACGCTTTCCAGGCGTGTGACTTAAACCGCTCATCCACCTCTCCGGAGCCCGCTATTGTAGCCGAGCTTGGCGCTTCCCACGGACTGCCCGGGTCGGGTCGGACAAAGAAAGAGCGCCCTTGGGCGCTTTTTCCGGGGGCAGCGGTGTGATCAGCGGATCACGGCCAGCTGCTCGCGTTTGCCCATCTTGTAGGTGAACAGCGTCAGGGCGCCGTTCTTGATGTCGCCCTTCTCGTCGAAGGTGATCGGGCCGGTCACGCCCTTGTAGTCGGCCGTGGCCGCAAGCACCGGCAGGTACTTGGCGGGGTCGGACGAGCCGGCCTTGACCATGGCGGCCACCATCACCTTGGTGGCATCGTAGACATAGGGCGAATAGAGGTTGACCTCCACATTGAACTTGGACTTGAAGTCGGCGCGGAACTTGTCCATGCCGGCCTTGGCCTCGCCCTCGACACCGCCGGCTTCGGCACAGAACACCTGCTCCTCGCCGATCGCGTCGCCGGCCAGCTTGATCAGCTCGCCCGTACAGATGCCGTCACCGCCCATGAACTTGGCCGTGATGCCCAGCGACTTCATCTGCTTGAGCATGGGGCCGCCCACGGCGTCCATGCCGCCGAAGAAGACCACGTCGGGCTTCTTGCCCTTGATGCTGGTCAGGATGGCGTTGAAATCGGTGGCCTTGTCGGTGGTGAACTCCTTGGCGACGATCTTGGCGCCAGCGGCCTCGGCGGCCTTGGTGAACTCCTCGGCGACGCCCTGGCCGTAGGCCGTGCGGTCGTCGATCACGGCCACGTTCTTGGCCTTGAGGGTACCCACGGCGTACTTGCCCAGGGTGCTGCCCAGGTGCACGTCGTCGGCCACCACACGGAAGGTCGTCTTGAAGCCCTGGCGGGTGTACTTGGGGTTGGTGGCGGAGGGGGAAATCTGCGGGATGCCCGCGTCGCTGTAGATCTTGGAGGCCGGGATGGTGGTGCCCGAATTCAGGTGGCCGATCACGCCGGCCACCTTGGCATCGGCCAGTTTCTGCGCCACGGCCGTGCCCTGCTTGGGATCGGCACCGTCGTCCTCGGCCATGAGCTCGAGCTTGACCTGCTTGCCGTCGATGGTGACGCCAGCAGCGTTGAGTTCGTCGATCGCCATGCGGGCGCCGTATTCATTGTCCCTGCCCAGGTGGGCAATGGCACCGCTGACCGGGCCGACATGGCCGATCTTCACCACGGGCAGTGCAGAGGCGCCGGAAGCCGCCTCCTCCTTCTTGCCGCAGGCGACCAGCAGGGCCGCCGCGGCAACAACGAGCAGTACACGATTCACTTGATTCACGGGCATGACGATCTCCAATATAGAAACGGGCTGGTGAAAAAATCTGACGCACGCAAGACTACCTCAAATTCGGCGATGCCGCGGCATATCCCCATGCCGCTGGCGACAACTCAAGCGGCGCGGCTGGCCGGCGGCTTGGTTTCTGCGGCCAGCGCCTGGGTCACGGCCTTGCGCACCGCGTTGTCCACGCGCTGGCGGATGCGCGGGGCCAGATCCTTCATCTGTTCCTGCAAGGCATCGGCCACCACCTTCTGCACCTGGGCCTCGAGTGTCAGCTCCAGGCGCATGAGCACACGTTCGATCAGCGCTTCCTCATCAGGAGCGCCGGAGGCGGCCATCGGCTGTGCCTGCACATCCACGACCTCGGTGAGGGTCGGCAGGGTGCGCAGCAGCTTCTTGGAGAGCGCGGCCATCAGCTGGCGCCTTTCAGGTTCAGGTCATGCCGCACGATCTCGTAGCCGAGCTCGGTGTACTGTTTCCAGCGCCCGCGCGCCAGTTGCCGGTCCTCGTCGTCCAGGCTGACGACCTCGATCAGGCGCTCGTAGTGCTCAAAGCCCGCGGGCAGCTGCGTGCCCAAGTTGAGCAGCACCTGGCGGTGCGGCAACTCCTGGGCCAGGCTGTCCGTGAGCACGATGGGCGAGGCGGCCAGCTGGCCAGGCTCGGCCGGCTGGCGCACATGGGCGATGAAGTCGGTCTGGGAAAAAGTCCAAAGCAAGGTGTCGAGCCGGGCCAGCGCGTCGGCCGGCGCCGTGACCACCACGCGCGAACCGGCCGCCACCGCCTTGCGCAACAGGCGGCAGGCGTAGGCCAGCTTGTCCGGCGCGTTGAAATGAAAGGCCACTTCGGTCATGCTGCTGCGCCCACCCGGCGTTTCAGGCCTTGCGGCGCGCGGATTTCACGGGCGCCTGCTGGGCCAGCAGGAACTCCAGCAGCAGGCCCACGGGGCGGCCGGTCGAGCCCTTGGCCGCACCGCTCTTCCAGGCGGTGCCGGCGATGTCCAGGTGCGCCCAGGGGAACCTGGTCGTAAAACGCTGCAGGAACTTGGCCGCCGTGATGGCGCCGCCCGCGCGGCCGGCAACATTGCCCACGTCGGCAAAGTTGCTCTTCAGCCCCTCGGCGTAATCGTCGTCCAGCGGCATGCGCCAGCACAGGTCCTGCGCGGTCTCGCCGGCCTTCAGCAGCTTTTGCGCCAGCTCGTCGCTGGGGCTGAACAGACCGCTGCGCACCGCGCCCAGCGCGATCACGCAGGCCCCGGTCAGGGTGGCGATGTCCACCACGGCCTGGGGCTGGTAACGCTCGGCATACGTCAGCGCATCGCACAGGATCAGCCGCCCTTCGGCGTCGGTGTTGAGGATCTCGATGGTCTGCCCGCTCATGCTGGTCACCACGTCACCGGGCTTGATCGCGCGGCCGTCGGGCATGTTCTCGCAGCTCGGGATGAGCCCGACCACATTGATGGCAGGCTTGAGCTCACCCAGGGCACGGAACACCCCCAGCACACTCGCCGCGCCCCCCATGTCGAACTTCATCTCGTCCATCTCGGCCGCCGGCTTGATGGAGATGCCGCCGGTATCGAAGGAAATGCCCTTGCCCACCAGCACGGTGGGGGCCTGCGCCGCCGGAGCGCCCTTGTACTGCAGCACGATGAAACGCAACGGCTGCGCCGAGCCCTGGGCCACGGCCATGAAGGCGCCCATCTTCAGCTTGGCCACTTCGCTCGGCCCCAGCACCTGGCAGCTGATCTTGGGGAACTTGGCCAGCGCCCGCGCGGCCTGGGCCAGATCGGTCGGCGTGGCGTGGTTGGCCGGGCGGTTGGCCCACTCCTTGGCCAGCTCGATGCCGGCCACGGCGGCAGCGGCCTGGGCGAATTCGGTCTTGGCCTCGGCCAGCTTGGGCACGCCCAGCGTCACGCGCGCCAGGCTGCGACCTTCGGCCTTGGACTTGGTCGTGGTGTAGACGTAGCTGTTCTCGGCCACGGTCTGCACGGCCGCCCGGACGGCACCGGGCTGCGGTGCATCCGCAAAGCCCAGCACCAGCTTCTTCACAGCCGGGGAGCCGGAACGCAGGGCCCCGAGCGCGGCATGGACGGCCAGCCTGACCTGGCGCGGCGTCCCGTCGCCGGCCCCCACCAGCAGCACGCGGCCGGCCTTGGCCTGGGCCGGACGGTACAGGGCCAGCAGCTTGCCAGCCTTGGTGTCGAGGTCGCCGGCCTTGAGGGCCTGGCCCACGAGGGCACCCAAGGTGTCCCGGCCCGGCTTGAAACCGGCGGGAACCAGAAGGATGAGGGCATCGCAGACCTGCGCGGATGCACCGGCGAGGTCCAGGGACTTGAGTTCGAAGTTCATAATGGCGTTTTCCTGACGAGCAATGTTATTCGATTCCTCCATCCGCAAGGAGCTGGCACGCAGCTTTGGCGCCACGCTGATCGTTCTGGTCACCGTCGTCATGACCATGACGCTGATCCGCACACTGGGCATGGCCTCGCGCGGCAGCTTCAATCCGTCGGACGTGATGCTGGTCATGGGCTACACGCTGCTGTCCTTCCTGCCCAACATCATGACCATGGGCCTGTTCGTCGCCATCGTCATGACGCTCTCGCGCCTGTACACCGACAGCGAGATGGTCATCTGGTTCTCCAGCGGCATGGGCCTGTTCAACCTGCTGCGCCCATTGCTGCGTTTTGCCTGGCCCATCCTGCTGGCCATCGCCACCCTGGCCATGTTCGTGCTGCCCTGGTCCAACCAGCAGGTCGAGAAGATGCGCGCCCAGTACGAAAGCCGCGGCGACCTGGAACGTGTGCAGCCCGGCCAGTTCCAGGAATCGGCCGGAGGCACCCGTGTCTTCTTCGTCGAGAAAAGCCTGCTTAACGAGTACAGCGCCAGGAACGTCTTTGTCGCCACCACCGAAAACGGCAAGGAGACGGTGACCTCGGCGCGCAGTGGCTACACCGAACTGATCGGCAACGACCGCTTCCTGGTGCTGGAAAACGGCCAGCGCCTGGAGAGCACCCAGGGCAAGGCCGAGGTGAAGATCGGCGAGTTCGAGCGCTACAAACTGCGTGTGGCGCAAGACCCGCTGGGCGGCAAGATCGATGTCCCGCTGGGCAACATCTCCACGCTGGAGCTGATCCGCCACCCGAACTCCCTGCCCTACCTGGGCGAGATCTCCATGCGCCTGGGTTTCGTACTGGCCGCGCTCAACCTGTCCGTGCTCGCGCTGGCCGCCACGCGCGTCAATCCGCGCGTGGGGCGTTCGGGCAACCTGATGTTCTCGCTGCTGCTGTTCCAGGTCTACCTGAACCTGCTCAGCCTGGGCCAGACCTGGATCGCCTCCGGCAAGATCGGCTTCCTGGCCTACAACCTGCTGCTGCACGGTGGCATGCTCGCCGCCGGCCTTCTCTGGCTGGCCAAGCGTCAGTACAACTGGGGCTGGCGCTTGCGCCTGCCGCTGCGCAAGGCGGCCACCCCATGAAGACCATCCGCCGCCTGATCCACGCCGAGATGTTCACGGCCGTGGTCTTCGTCACGCTGGGCTTCCTGGCGCTCTTCGCCTTCTTCGACTTCGTCGACCAGCTTCCCACCATCGGCCGCCCCGGGCTGGCCGCCGGCTACCAGGTGCCGCAGGCCGCCAGTTACGTGGCCCTGCTGGTGCCCAACCACCTCTACGAGCTGCTGCCCATCACCGTGCTGATCGGCACCATCTACGTCATGACGCGCCTGGCGCAGAGCTCTGAATTCACCATCCTGCGCACCAGCGGGCTGGGGCCCTGGCGCGCGCTGCGCATGCTGCTCGTCGCCGGTTTCACCTTTGCCCTGCTGACCTTCGTCATCGGCGACTACCTTGCCCCCTGGGCCGACCGCACGGCCCAGCTGCTCAAGGCGCGCTACGAAGGCAAGCTCAGCGTGGGCCAGACCGGTGCCTGGTTGCGCGAGCGCGAGCCCTACGCCCAGTTTGCCGTCAATGTCGGCGCACTGAACTCCGACGGCGACATGCGCGACGTGCGCATCTTCGAATTCGACAACCAGAGCGCCCTGGTCTCGATGACACACGCGCCGCTGGCGCGTTTCATGCCCGACGACGCCTGGCAGCTTGAAAATGCCGAGCGCACCGAGTTCAACGCGCCCGGACTGGCCCTCAGCCGGGTCGAACGCACCCGCGTGCCGGTGTTTCGCTGGCCCACCGGCATCTCGGCCGAGATGGTCTCCGCCGCCGTGCTGCGGCCCGAGCGCATGAGCACCATCGACCTCTTCCAGTACATCCGCCACCTCAAGGAGAACGCCCAGACCGCCGAGCGCTACGAGATCGAGTTCTGGAAAAAGGTGTTCTACCCGCTGAGCTGCCTGGTGATGGTCATGCTGGCCCTGCCCTTTGCCTACCTGCACTTCCGCAACGAGGGCATCTCCCTCTATGTCTTCGGCGGCGTGATGGCCGGCATCAGCTTCTTCTTCCTCAACAACGTGTTCGGCTACATCGGCGAGCTGCAGCACTGGATTCCCTGGCTCACGGCCGCCGCCCCCGGCATGATCTACATGCTGATCTCCCTCACCGCCTTCGGCTGGCTGGTGCTCAGAAGGTAACCCCCATGCAAAACCCGGCGCCGTCGCGCGGCCTCATCCTGTTCGCACACGGCTCACGCGACCCCCAGTGGCGCGCCCCCATGGAAGCCGTGGCGGTGCGCGCCGCGGCGCTCGAATCTGCCGCCGTCGTGCGCTGCGCCTACCTGGAGCTCATGGCGCCCGACCTGCCCGCCTGCGCCGCCGAGATGGTGGCCCAGGGCCTCCAGGCCATCACCATCGTGCCCATGTTCCTCGGTGTGGGGCGCCATGCCCGCGAAGACCTGCCGCTGCTGGTGGCCGAACTACGGCGCCTGCACCCGCAGGTGCACTTCGAACTGCGCCCGGCCATCGGCGAGGACGAACGGGTGGTCGACATGCTCGCACGCATCGCACTGGCCGACCGCTGAGCCGCACACGGGCCTGCGGGCCCTACGTACAATCGGCCGGGACTCAAGCGCCGCCCATGACCCGACCACCTCTACGCAACCGCACCGTCTTCCTGCTCGTCCTGGGCGCCTCCCTGGCCGTGGCCCTGCTGCCCGTGATCTGGCCGCAGCTCGACATCGCCGTCGCCGCCTATTTCCTGCAAGATGCGCCGCCGATCAACCCGGCCCAGTGGCTGTGGGTTGAGCTGGTCAACGAATACGTCCCGGACATCTTCCGTGGCTTGGCCCTGCTGAGCCTCGCCGGCTGGATCGTCATCAGCCTGCTGCGGCGCTCGCGCCGCGCCAGCATCGCCCTGGCCTTCGTGGGCATCGCCCTCACGCTGGGCCCCGGCTTCTCCACCTGGGCGGTCAAGGAACACACCCTGCGCGCACGTCCCTTCGATGTGGTCCAGTTCGGTGGCAACCGCGAGTTCACCCCGGCCCTGGTGCAGGCCCAGCAGTGCAGCGACAACTGCGCCTTCACCAGCGGCCATGTGGCCTGCGGCTTCTTTTTCGTCTCGCTCATGCTGCTCGACCCGCGCCGCCGCTGGCGCTGGATCGCCGGCGGCCTGGTCGCCGGCGCGCTGGTGAGCGTGGCGCGCATGTCGGTCGGGGCGCACTGGCTCAGTGACGCGCTCTGGGCCCTGCCCATCACGCTGCTGGCCAGCGGGCTGGTCTGGGTGGTACTGGGCTATTTCTACAAATACGGGCAGCCGCCCGGAAAGGTGTGACGCCATGGCTGCCCTGCCTCCCCTGATCCGCCTGATGCGCCCGCATCAGTGGCTCAAGAACGTCTTCGTCTTCGCCGGCCTGATGTTCAGCCAGGCCTGGAGCAACGGCCCGCTGGTCTCGCGCGTGATCTACGCCTTCCTGGCCTTCTGCTGCTTCTCCAGCCTGGTCTACATCCTCAACGACTGGCGCGACCGCGCCGCCGATGCCCAGCACCCCTCCAAGCGCCTGCGACCGCTGGCCAGCGGTGTCGTCAGCCCGCGCCAGGCGCTGATCCTCGCCGTCTTGCTGCTGCTCACCGGCCTGGGCCTGGCCTGGGGCAGCCGCGCGCTGCTGCTCATCCTGACGCTCTACGTGGCGCTCAACCTGGCCTACAGCTGGCGCCTCAAGCACGTACCGGTGGTGGATGTGTCCATCATCGCCAGCGGCTTCATGCTGCGCCTGCTGGCCGGCACCGTGGCCGTGGGCATCCCGCCTTCACGCTGGCTGCTGCTCACCGGCCTGTTCATCGCGCTCTTCCTGGGTTTCTCCAAGCGCAAGGCCGAGACCTTCCACGAGCCCGAGCAGCAGCGCGCCGTGCTGGAACACTACCCGCCTGCGCTGCTCGACACCTACATCGCCGCCACGATGACCGCCACCGTCATCACCTACGGCCTCTACGCCACCAGCATCGAGGCCATGCAGCAGCACGGCGAGCGCCTGGTCTACACCGTGCCCGTGGTGGTCTTCGGCCTGCTGCGTTACGCCTACCAGGTGCACCGCGGCCGCGGCGAGGACGTCTCGCGCGACCTGCTGCGTGACCCCTGGATCCTGGCTGCCGGCATCGCCTGGCTGGGTCTCTTCCTCGCCACGCGGTTCTGGCGTTAGGGTCCGACAGGCGATCCGATTGAAGCTGCCGTTCAAGTCCCTGCTGCTGATCATCGGTGGCGCCGCCACCGTCTACGCGCTGGTCGTGCTGCTCAGCGGTGACGCCAGCGGCAGCGCCCGGCTCTCCGCGCTGTGGTCGCCGGCCGGCGCGCTGGCGGCGGCCCTGTGCATGCTCAACTACCTGCTGCGCGGCCAGCGCTGGCGCCTGTGGATGGCGCACTACGGCCGCCCGCTGCCGCCACTCCAGGGCCTGCGCCTTTATCTCGCCGGCTACACCTTCACACCCACCCCCGGCAATGTGGGCGAAGCCGCGCGCGGCCTGCTGCTGCGCCAGCCGCTGGGCGCGGCCGACAGCCTGGCCGTGTTCGGCGCCGAGCGCCTGGCCGACCTGCTGGCCCTGCTGCTGCTCACGCTGCCGGGCCTGTGGTGGCTCTCGCAACTGCCCGGCGCAGCGGCCTGGCAGCTGCAGCTCGTGGCCGCCGTGGCCACGGCTGGCCTGCTCGTGCTGATCCTGCTCTTCACGTTCAGGCAGGTCCTGTTCAACCGGCTGCCCTGGTTGCACGCCGCCTGGTCCTGCCTGGCCACGCGCCCCTGGGCCTGGCTGGGCCTCACGCTCCTGGCCTGGGGCGCGCAAGGCCTGGCCACCTGGCTGGTCTGCCGCGAACTCGGGCTGGCCATCGACCCGCTGCTGGCCACCGGCTTCTATGCCCTGGCCATGGTGGGCGGCGCGCTCTCGCTGCTGCCGGCCGGCCTGGGCGGCACCGAAGCCCTGCTCACCGGCCTGCTGGTGCTGCAGGGCAGCGCCTTGGCTACGGCCGTCGCCATCACCGTGCTGGTGCGCCTGCTCACGCTCTGGCTGGCGGTGGCCATCGGCGCGCTGGCCCTCCTATATAGTGCGGCCGTCTCCCGCGATATTTCCCTGCACTGATGTCCTCCTCTTCCACCGACGCCTCCTTCAACCTGCCGCGCTGGCTGCTTGTCACCGCCCTGGCCGCGCTGGCCGTGCGCCTGTGGATTGCCGCCGCCATGCCCATCACGGGCGACGAAGCCTTCTTCTACTGGTGGGGCGTCTACCCCGCCTGGGGCTACTACGACCACCCGCCCATGGTGGGCTGGCTGATCTGGCTCATGCGCACCCTGTTCGGCGAAGCCACCTGGGCCATCCGCCTGCCGGTGGTGCTCCTGCCCCTGGCGCTGGGGGCCATGCTCTGGTGGGCCTTCAAGCCGCTGAACCGCGAGCGCGCCGCCTGGGGCGTGCTGCTGTTCTGGCTGGCGCCGATCAACTGGCTCAACGCGCTGATCACCACCGACACCCCGCTGCTCTTCTGGTCGGTACTGTCGGTGGCCACGCTGCTGCGCGCCGAACGGCGCCCACAGATGGACGGCCGCGCCTGGGGCCTGTACGCCCTCTCGGGCCTCTTCATCGGCTGCGCCTTCCTCTCCAAGTATTTCTCGGTGGTGCTGGGCCTGGCCTACCTGGTCTATTTCGCGGCCTTCCGCCGCGAACGCTGGCCCGCCCTGCTGCTGCTGGTGCTGTGCGCGCTGCCGGGCCCGCTCATCAATCTCCTGTGGAACATGAGCCATGGCTGGTCCAACATCATGTTCAACGCCATCAACCGCAACGAAGACGCCGTCTTCGAGCTGCGCAAGCCGCTGACCTACCTGGGCATGCTGGCCTACCTGCTCACGCCCGCGCTGCTGTGGCTGGGTCTCAAGTACCGCGGCCTGCTCGCGGCCACGGCACGCCAGCTGCCCCTGGTCGGCGTACTCATCGTGGTGCCGCTGCTGTTCTTCGCGCTGCTCTCGCTAAAGAAAGTGGTGGGCCTGCACTGGGTGATGTCCTTCTACCCCTTCGTCTTCGTGCTGCTGGCCTTTGCGCTGCCGCAGGCCGCGCTACGCCGCTGCGCCCTGGGCCTGGCCGCCTTCACCGCCCTGCATGTGCTGCCCCTGGGCGGCATTGCGCTCACCCATGTGGAGCAATGGGAAGGCAAGCCGCGTTATTTCGCCATCGTGCGCGCCTTCAAGACCCCCGAGCTGCTGGCCCAGGTGCGTACACCCGACGCCGTGCTCATGGCCGACGGTTATTCGCCTGCCGCGGTCTACGGCTACGTGAGCGGCCAGTACGTACCCGTCTTCGGCCCCGGCAAGTTCCACGCGCGCCAGGACGACCTGCTGGTCGACTATTCCGTCTACCAGGGCAAGACCATCCGCGTGCTGCTGTCGGACCCGCCGGTGATGGGCGACTTCACCCCGTATTTCGACAGCGTGCAGGCCTACACCGCGGTGCAAAGCGGCATCACCTTCCACTACGTCGAAGGCCGCAACTTCAATTTCGAGGCTTACCGCCAGGGCGTGCTGGCCGAGGTCTTCCGGCGCTACTACAACATTCCCGCCTGGCTGCCCATGACCGGCTGCCCCTACTGCGTGCGCTACTGCGGCCAGGTGTCATGTCCGAAACCGTGAGCGAAGCAAGGCAAGAAACCGTCGTCGCGGCCTTCGACTTCGACGGCACGCTCACCTGGCGCGACACCCTGCTGCCCTTCCTGCACCGCCTGCTGGGCACGCCCACCCTGCTGTGGGTGCTCTTCATCTGCAGTCCCTGGCTGGGCGCCTACGCGCTGCGCCTCACCAGCAACCACCGCGCCAAGGCGGTGCTGCTGCAAGCGGCCCTGGCCGGCCGCACGCAAGCCGAGGTGCAGCGCTGCGCCCAAGCTTTCGTGCGCGAGTATCTACCCCTGCAGTGGCGACCCTGGGCCCTGCGCCAACTGCTGCAACACCAGCAACAAGGCCACCGCTGCATCGTCGTCAGTGCCTCCACCGGCCTCTACATGCATCTCGTGGGCCAGAGCCTGGGCGTGGACGCCGTGCTCTGTACCGAAATGGAAGTGGCGGACGGCCGCTACACCGGCCGCATGGCCACGGCCAACTGCCATGGCGAGGAAAAGGTACACCGGCTGCAAGTCTGGCTGGCGACCGAGTTCGGTGCCACGCAGCCCGTGCTGCACGCCTATGGCGACACCGCGGGCGACCGGCCCATGCTGCGGCTGGCCAGCAAGGCCTGGTATCGGGAAAAGCCCTGGCGGGCCTGATCCACATCAAGCCCGCTTCAGCCACGCTACCTATAATCAAGCGGTGCGAGCCTTGATGAAATTCCAGCTGCTGAACCGGGGTGTGATGGCGGTCCTGATCGGACTGCTGGCCCTGGCGCCGTTCCTGCACGGCCATCTCGGAGCATCCCATGTCTCCGGCTTTCACGTGGATGGAATCCACGCCGTCGCCCACACCGGTGAAGCGGGCACCGCGCAGAGCTTGCGTGCCGTGGACGATGAATCCCCCGCACTGGGCGTGGCGACCTCCCTGCCCAAACCCGACGACGACGGCAACCTGCTCCTGCAGACCGCCTTGCTGCTGGCCGCCGTACTGGGCCTGCTGCCGCGCCTGATCCTCCTGCGCATGCGGCCTTCGGCCGCCGAACCGCGCACCGTCCATGCCTACCATGACGGCTGGCCGCCTCCGGCCCTCGCGCCTCCCCTCCTGACCGCCTGATCCCAGGCAGGCTGCGCCCTGCCCGGCCCACCGCCGTGCTGCGGTGCTCTTCCATTTTTTCGATCCAGGAGGCGGTCATGTCCCGACTGCTCATCGCTTTGCTTCTCACGACCGGCGCGGGCCTTGCGGCCGCCCAGGTCCAGCCCGCTTTCAAGGAACTGCAGGTCGACGCCCGCCAGCAGGCCGCGCTCGGCATCCGCACCGTCGCGGTCAAGCCCGCCACCACCGGGCTCTTGCTGGCCTCGGCCACCGTCACCGTGCCACCCGGCCAGGACGTCACGGTGACCGCCCCCTTTGCCGGCGTGATCACGCGCATCGATGTCGGCCTGGGGGATACGGTGCGCAAGGGCGCACCGTTGCTGACCATCAGCAGCCCCATGCTCGCCGACGCCCGGCGCCAGGCACGCGAGGCCCAGCTCGAAGCCCTGAATGCACAAGCCGCCTGGCAGCGCGACCAGGCCATGTACGACGAAGGCCTGATCCCCGCCGCGCGCCTGCAGCTCAGCCAGAACCGCTACCGCGCCGCCGATGCGGCGCGCCAGGCCCAGGAGGCCATGCTGCGCTCCACCGGCCAGACAGGCGACGCCGGTGACGGCGACTACGCCAGCGGTACGGTGCGCGCGCCACGCCAGGGCAGCGTGATCGAGGCGCTGCCCGGCGTGGGCCAGCGCGTGGAAGCCGGTACCGTGCTGTTCAGGGTCGCCGACCTGCGGCAGCTGCAGCTCGACATCGTGCTCTCCGGCGACAAGGCGGGCCTGCTGCACGTGGGCGACAGCGTCACCGTGCCGGCGCGTGAAGCCCGTGCCACCCTCATCGGTGTCAGCCGCGCCCTGGACGCCTCGAACCAGGCCCGCGCCCGCGCCCGCGTGAGCACCCCCGGTCGCCTGCAGGTCGGCGAAGTCCTGTCCGTGCAGATCCAGCCCACGCGTGACAAGGGCGCCGCTCCCGCCTGGCTGCTGCCCGCACGCGCCATCGTGCTGTATCGCGGACAGTCCTGGGTGCTGCTGGCCTCGCCCCAGGGGTTCATGCCCACCCGCGTCCAGCTGCTGTCGGGCAACGACGAGCTGGCCGTCGTGGAAGGCGAACTCGGTCCGGACCGGCAGGTCGCCCACACCGGCATCGCCTCGCTGCGCGCCCTGATGGAAAAAGGCGAGTGACATGTTCAATGCCCTCATACGCCTGAGCCTGCGGCACCGCGTGCTGGTGCTGCTGCTGGCCGTGGTCCTCATGGCCGTGGGACTGCGCGCCTGGATGCAGCTGCCCATCGACGCCTTTCCCGACATCTCCCCCACGCAGGCCAAGATCATCCTCAAGATCCCCGGCATGACACCCGAGGAAGTGGAGCTGCGGGTCGTCAAGCCCGTCGAGCAGGAACTGCTGAGCATCCCGCGCAAGCGCATGGTGCGCTCCATCTCGAAATACGGCATTGCCGACATCACGCTCGACTTCGACGAGGGTGTCGACATCTACTGGGCCCGCCAGCAGGTGAACGAGCGGCTCACCGGCGTGATGGCCGAACTGCCCGCCGGCGTCAGCGGCGGCCTGGCGCCCATCACCACCCCGCTGAGCGAGCTCTACATGTTCACCGTGGAAGGCGAGGGCTACAGCCTGGCCGAGCGCCGCCGGGTGCTGGACTGGGTGCTGCGCCCCGAGCTGCGCACCATCGCCGGCGTGGCCGAAGTCAACTCGCTGGGCGGCGAAGTCCAGACCTATGAGGTGGTGCCCGACACAGCCCGCATGGCGGCGCTGGGCCTCTCGATGGCCGATCTCCGGTCGGCCCTGGGCAGCAACAACAGCAACGACGGTGCAGGCCGCCTGAAAACAGGCGAAGAGTCCCTGGTGGTGCGCGTCGAGGGCGCGGTCCGCTCGCTGGACGACCTGCGGGCCATCCGGCTGCCGCTGACCCAACGTCAGCAAACGGTGCTGCTCGAAGACGTGGCCACCGTGCGCCTGGGCGCGCTCACGCGCTACGGCGCCGTCACGCAGGACGGGCGCGGCGAAGCCGTCGAAGGCCTAGTGCTGGGCCTGCGCGGTGCCGATGCCCGCAAACTCGTCGACGCCATCGCCCTGAAACTGGAGGAGCTGAAAACGCGCCTGCCCGAAGGCATGAGCATCCGGACCTTCTACAACCGCGGTGAACTGGTCACGCGGGCGGCCGACACCGTGATCAAGGCCCTGGCCGAAGCGGCCGTACTGGTCTGTGTGGTGCTCTACCTCTTCCTGGGCGGCTTGCGTGCCGCGCTGGTCGTGGCCCTGTCCCTGCCGCTGACGCTGCTGACCACCTTCCAGCTCATGCAATTCGCCGGGCTCACGGCCAACCTCATGAGCCTGGGCGGCCTGGCCATCGCCCTGGGCATGCTGGTCGACGCCTCCGTGGTGGTGGTCGAGAACATCGAGAGCTCACCCGGCGCGCCCGGCGAGGCCAGCAGCGAGCGCGTCTTGCACGCCGTGCAGCAGGTCGTCAAGCCGGTGGTGGCCGGCGTGCTCATCATCGGCGTGGTCTTCCTGCCCCTGCTCACGCTCGAAGGGCTGGAAGGCAAGCTCTTCAGCCCCGTGGCCCTCACCATCGTGATGGCGCTGGCCGCCTCGCTGCTCATGGCCCTGACCGTCATCCCGGCGCTGGCCTCCCTGGTGCTGCGCCCCGAAGCAGCCCACGAGTCCGCCCTGATGCGGCGCCTGTCTGCAGGCTATGTGCGCCTGCGCGATGCCGCCTGGCGGCACCCGCGCTGGCTGGCCGGCGTGGCGCTGGGCTCGCTGGTGCTGGCCGCGGTGCTCTACGGCCTGGTCGGCAAGACCTTCATGCCCACACTGGACGAAGGCGATGTGCTGGTCCAGCTGCAGAAGGCGCCGACCATCTCGCTGGAAGCCTCGCTGGAAATGGACATCCGCGTGCAGCAGGCCATCCTGGCGCAGGTGCCCGAGGTGAAATCCATCGTGGCCCGCACCGGCTCGGACGAACTGGGCCTGGACCCCATGGGCCTGAACGAGACCGACACCTTCCTCGTGCTGCGGCCCAAGAGCGAATGGCGCGGCAGCAAGGAGGACATCATCCATGCGCTGCGCGAGGTGCTCGAGGGCTTTCCGGGCCTGGTCTACGGCTTCACCCAGCCCATCGAGATGCGCGTCTCCGAGATGCTCACCGGCACCCGCGGCGACGTGGCCATCAAGCTCTTCGGCAACAACCTGGACGAACTGGTGGCGAACGCGCAGAAAGTCGCGCGCGCCGTGCGCCAGGTGCAGGGTGCGGCCGAGGTCATCGCGCCGCGCGGCGAAGGCATGCAGTACCTCACCGTGGCGCTCAACCGGCACGCCATCGGCCAGGCCGGCCTGAGCGTGGAGAGCGTGCAGCAGGCGCTCAAGCAACAGGTCGAGGGCGAGACCACCGGCCTGGTCAACGAAAACGGCGTGCGCGTGCCGCTGGTGCTGCGCGGCGGCGACACCGTGCGCAACAGCCCTGAAGCCCTGCGTTACCTGCCCCTGCTCGGCGCCGACGGCCGCAGCTGGCGGCTGGGCGCACTGGCCGACATCCGGCAGGTCGACGGCCCCATCCGGGTCGACCACGAGCTGGGCCGGCGCCTGGCCACCATCCAGGTCTCGGTCGAGGGGCGCGACCTGGCCGGCTTCGTGCTGGACGCACAGCAGGCCGTGGGCCAGCTGGACCTGCCGCGCGACATCCAGATCGTCTGGGGCGGCCAGTTCGAGAACCAGCAGCGCGCCGCGGCACGCCTGGGCCTGGTCATCCCCGCCGCCATGGGCATCATCTTCCTGATCCTCACCCTCACCTTCGGCTCGGCGATGCAGGCGACCATCATCTTCCTGAACATCCCGTTTGCGCTGGTGGGTGGCGTGGTGGCGCTGGCCGTCGCCGGCGAATACCTCTCGGTGCCCGCCTCGGTCGGGTTCATCGCGCTGCTGGGCATCGCCGTGCTCAACGGCGTGGTCATGGTCACGCACTTCAACGAACGACTCCACGGTGGCGAAACGATGCATGACGTCGTGCGCCTGGGCGCGGAGCGGCGGCTGCGGCCCGTGCTGATGACCGCCATCATCACCGCGCTGGGCATGATCCCGCTGCTCTTTGCCACCGGCCCCGGTTCGGAAATCCAGAAACCGCTGGCCATCGTGGTCACCGGCGGGCTGGTCAGCGCCACCCTGCTCACCCTGCTGCTGCTGCCCAAGATCTACGAACACCTGGGCGCACCGGACAGCCTCGCCACCGTCACAGCCTGGCTGCGGCGCCAGCTGCCCGGGCGTCGCGCCTGAAGGAGGAACCCAGATGAACAAGCTCTCTCTCTTCCTCGCGCTGCAGGGCCTGTGCCTGCTCGCCACGGCACAGTCCCAGCCGCCGGCCGATCCGCTGCAGGCGCTGCTGCCCCCTGCCCACCAGGTGCAGGACGTGGTGCTGCGCAGCCCGGCCACGCGCGCCGCCCTGGCCCAGCGCGACGGCCAGCTGCGCCGCGCCGACATCACCGAAAGCGGCCCCGCCGAATTCACCGCGCGCCTGAGCCAGCAAAACCGCCACGTGTCCGATCCGGCGGAACGTTACTCGGAAACCCTGCTGAGCCTGGAGCGCCCCGTGCGCTGGTGGGGCAAGGCCGGCCTGGATGCCGACCAGGCCGGCGCCAGCCGCAGCTCGGCGCGGCTGGCCTATGCCGACGCCATCCACGAAACCAGCCGTGAACTGCTGCAACTGTGGGTCGAAGCCCTGCGCGCCGGCATGCGCCTGGACAACGCCCAGACCAACCTCACCCTCGCCCAGGAGCTGGACCGCCTGGCCGCGACTCGCCTGCGCCTGGGCGAGATCTCGCAGCTCGACGCCAGCCTGGCGCAGGCCGAACTGCAGCGCGCCCAGGCGGCGCTCGACCAGGCCCGCGGGGCCCAGTCTGGCGCGGTGGCGCGGCTCACGCGCACCTACCCCGGCATCACGCCGGCGCAGGCACCGCTGCCCGAGCCGGCCTGGCTGCAGACCCGGCTGGACGCGCTGCCCGCCCTGCCGGAACTGCGGCAACAGTACCTGGAGCGCAACCACCAGCTCAACCTGTGGCGCAGCGAAGCGGCGCGCCTGCGCCTGCTGGCACAGCGCGCCGACCGCGACCAGTGGCCGGACCCGACCCTGGGCGTCTACACCGCCAACGAACGCGCCGGGGCCGAACGCATCATCGGCGTATCCATCAGCGTGCCCATCTCGGGCAAGGTGCGCCAGAACCACGCCCTGGCCGCCGCGGCCGACGCCCAGAATGCAGAAGACCGGGTGCGACAGCTGGAACAAAGCCTGGGGGCCGACATCGAGGCGCGCTACAACAGCCTGCAGCATCTGGCACGCGCAGCCATCAGCGTCGACACGGCCGCCATGACCCAGCAGCTGGCAGCGGAAAAATCACGCAAGGCCTACACCCTGGGTGAACACACCATGACCGAACTCATCCAGAACCGCCGCCTCGCGGCCGAGCAGCTCACCAGCGCGCGGCTGGCGCAACTGGAGGTGCTGGAAGGCCTGGCCTTGATCGAGCTGGACCTGCACCGGATCTGGGACTTCGACGAGTAGGCCCTGCGCGCCAGGCTCGGCGTTTCCCGCCACCCGCCAGAGGGCGGGAAACGCTGCCTTGGCCTTTCCTCGATCATCGGGCAGCCTGGCCAGAACAGGACATGCCGGCAAAAACAGCCCCTCACCGCTATAGATGCCCGAGGCATAATAAACGCCAGTCTTAGCTGGATTTCACCATGAACCTGCACCAATTCCGCTTCGTCCAGGAGGCGGCGCGCCACAACCTGAACCTGACCGAGGCGGCCAAGGCCCTGCACACCTCGCAGCCGGGCGTGTCCAAGGCCATCATCGAGCTGGAAGAAGAGCTGGGTATCGACATCTTTGCCCGCCACGGCAAGCGCCTCAAGCGCATCACCGAGCCGGGGCAGCAGGTGCTCAAGAGCATCGAACTCATCATGCGCGAGGTGGGCAACCTCAAGCGCATCGGCGAACAGTACAGCGCGCAGGACAGCGGCACCCTCTCGATTGCCACCACCCACACCCAGGCGCGCTACGTGCTGCCAGAACCCGTGGCTAGGCTGCGCGCGGCCTGGCCCAAGGTCAACCTCTCGCTGCACCAGGGCAACCCGGACCAGGTGGCGCGCATGCTGATCGACGAGACCGCCGAAATCGGCATCGCCACCGAGTCGCTGGCCAATTACGACGAGCTCGTCACCCTGCCCTGCTACGAATGGGAACACGTGCTGGTGCTGCCGGCCAACCACCCGCTCGCCGGCAAGGAGCGCCTCAGCCTGGAAGACCTGGCCACCGAACCGCTCATCACCTACCACCCTACCTTCACCGGCCGCACGCGCATCGACCAGGCCTTTGCGCAGCGCAAACTGGCGCCGCGCATCGTGCTCGAAGCCATCGACTCGGACGTCATCACCACCTACGTCAGGCTCGGCATGGGCCTGGGCCTGGTGGCCGAGATGGCGGTGCGCAACCTGCCCGCCCAGGGCACGGGTGACGAACTGGTGGTGCGCCCGCTGGGCACGCTCTTCGGCAAGAACGTCACGCGCGTGGCCTTCAAGAAAGGCGCCTACCTGCGCAACTTCGTCTACGAATTCGCCCAGCTGCTCAGCGACCGCCTGCAGCGCGATCTGGTGGCCCGCGTGATGCGCGGCGAACACACCGACTACGAGCTTTGAGTATCCTTTCATCATGACCATCCGAACACCCGCCCTCAAGAGCCGCCTGCCCAACGTGGGCACCACCATCTTCACCGTCATGTCCGCGCTGGCCACGGAAAAAGGCGCCGTCAACCTGGGCCAGGGTTTCCCGGATTTCGAAGGGGACCCGCGCCTGGTGGACGCCGTGACCGACGCCATGAAACGCGGCCTCAACCAGTACCCGCCCATGACCGGCGTGCCCGCGCTGCGCGCAGCCATCGCCCAAAAGAACCAGGCGATCTACGGCCACAGCTACGACGCCAACACCGAGATCACCATCACCGCCGGCGCCACCCAGGCCATCCTCACCATCATCCTGGCCATCGTGCACCCGGGTGACGAAGTCATCGTGCTGGAGCCCTGCTACGACAGCTACGTGCCCAATATCGAGCTGGCCGGCGGCGTGGTGGTGCGCGTGCCGCTCACACCCGGCAGCTTCCGCCCCGACTTCGGCAAGATCGCGGCCGCCATCACCCCCAAGACCCGCGCCATCCTCATCAACAGCCCGCACAACCCCAGCGGCATGGTGTGGACGAAAGAGGAAATGCTGCAGCTGCAGGCGCTGCTGGACCCGACCGACATCCTGGTCATCAGCGACGAGGTCTACGAACACATGGTGTTCGACGGCCGGCAGCACGAAAGCGCCGCGCGTTTCCCCGCGCTGGCCGCGCGCAGCTTCATCGTCAGCAGCTTCGGCAAGACCTACCACGTCACCGGCTGGAAGGTGGGCTACGTGGCCGCGCCCGCGCCGCTGACGGCCGAGTTCCGCAAGGTGCACCAGTTCAACGTCTTCACCGTCAACACCCCGGTACAGCACGGCCTGGCCGCCTACATGGCCGACCCCAAGCCCTACCTGGACCTGCCCGCCTTCTACCAGCGCAAGCGCGACCTCTTCCGTGAGGGCCTGAAGAAAACGCGCTTCAAGATGCTGCCCGGCCAGGGCACCTATTTCCAGTGCGTGGACATCTCGGCCGTGAGCGACCTGAACGAAGCCGACTTCTGCAAGTGGCTCACCACCGAGATCGGCGTGGCCGCCATCCCGCTCTCGGCCTTCTACGGCAACGGCTTCGACCAGAAGGTGGTGCGCTTCTGCTTTGCGAAGAAGGACGAGACCCTGAACACCGCGCTGGAGCGGCTGGCCCGGCTTTAAGACTGAGAGGCTGATATGAACGAACGTCAACGCGTGTGGCTCGGCTCGGGCCTGGTGCTCCTGCAATTCGGCCTGCTCGCCGTGCTGGCGCTGATGGCCTGGCCTGCCGTGGAGCACGGCGCCATCCCCCTGGCCGCCTGGGCCGCCGCCGCGGGCGCCCTGCTGCTCTTCGGCTGGACCCTGCGCGCCAACCGCCTGGGCAACTTCAACATCCACCCGCGCCCACGCGTGGGCGGCACGCTGGTCACCAGCGGCCCCTACGGCTGGATCCGCCACCCCATGTACACCGCTTTCCTGCTGGGCGCCTGGGCCCTGGCGTACACGGCCGCAAACGACGAAGCCTGGCTGGCCTGGTGGGCAGTTTCGCTGGTGCTGTGGTTCAAGTCCACGCTGGAGGAGCGCTGGATGCTGGCGCAGCATCCGGGGTATGCGCATTACCGGGAGCAGACCAAGCGGTTTATTCCCTGGATTTATTGATCCGCAAGAGCGCCGGACTGTTCACCCGCAGGCCCCTGATTCGAGTCCAGGTCGGGGAGCCCCAAAAGACAAGCGCGAACCCACGCCTGACTCGGCGGCCCACTCTCCAGGACATTTCTGCGCCTGCATTCCCTAGGCGCTCGCCCCTGGCTCGCCGTAGAATGCACAGAATTCTGTAATCTCACCTCTGGAGCCGCCATGGGAATTGCTGCCAACGATGTCGTGCCTTTCACCCAGGCGCGCTCCAACCTCTCGCTCCTCGCCGACCAGGCCAAGGCCGGGGCGGAGAAGATCATCACCAAGAACGGCGAAAGCTACGTCGCCCTGATCGACGCCGACCGGCTGGACTATTACCACCGCCTGGAGCGCGAGCGCATCCACCTGCTGCTGCTCGAAGACGCCAGGCGCGGCCTGGCCGACATCGCCGCTGGCCGCACTGTGGAAGCTGACGCGGCCATCGCCCAGCGGCAAGAGCGCCGCGCCGCCAAGGCCAAACCCACCCAGACCGCCGCCAAGAAGCGTGGCTGAGCAACAACCTCTCTACCGGGTCGAGCTGAGCGCCAGCTTCCTGGAACGCCTGGACAGCATTGAGGCCTTTCTGGCCGAAGCCGACGCCGCCTTTGCCTTTGACGCTCTGCTGGAAGAACTGCGCACCACGGTCATCCCCAATCTGCGCCGCTTCCCGCGCATCGGCAAGCGCTACCTGGACACACCACCCCAGTCTGCCGAAGCCCTCACCCTGCTGGCCGCACTGCCAGTGGGCGCACCGGATGCGCTGCGTGTGTACCTGCACGGCGACTACCTGATGCTCTACGCGGTGATAGAGGCCGGTGCGGCTGTATATTTGCTCTCCATCCGGCACCACCGCCAGCTTTCGTTTGACTTTGCCCGGCTGTGGCCGGGGGCCTGATAAAACAACCCCATCGACGGCGCCGAACGACTGGCTGACGCGTTGGCTAAGATCAGGCAGCTCTGAGAAAACCCGCTCAACACTGAATCGGATTCCTGCAAAACTTCTCCAGCTCCCGCACCGCCGCCTTGCCGGCCACCGTGTTCTTCGCCCTGGGCCCTACGTCCAGGCTCAGCTTGAATTCGTACTTGCGGAAAAACTCGTCGAACAGTTCACCGCCCAGCGTGGCGTAGGCCGTCAGCGTATCGGCCTTCGCGTCATGCTCCAGCAGCACCGCGCACAGCGGCTGTTCGGCCGGGCCGTTGAGCACGCGCGCGCCCTGGGCCGGGTCGTACTGGCTGTGTTCGGCGCAGCAGTGGATCAGGTTGTCGGCCACACCCTTTTTGGCCTTGCTCTTGCGAAAGCTGATGAAACTCACCTGCTGCGTGGGGTAGACCAGCTGGTGGGCGCAGATGGCGCTGAAGGCCACGAGCTTGCGTTGCGGCCCCACGCCGCCCGGCCAGACATAACTCTCCTTGGTCTTGGTACTCAGCGGCTGCGGCTGTGCGGGCTGGTCCAGCTTGAGCAGGAAAACCGGCGTGGCCTCGAAGGGGTAGTGGAAGACGTAGTTGGTCTGGGGCCTGAGCTGGCTGGCCCTGAGCGGGTCGCCGTACTCATCGGTGAGCAGCACGCGGGCGTAGGCCTTGGGCTTGGCGTCGGCCGCAAAACTGGGCAGGGCCACGGCCGCCGTGAGGCAGGCTACGCTGGTGGAACAGGTCTCGACGAACTGGCGGCGGTCCATGCGCTCTCCTCGGGCAGCGACCGGCGGTATGGCCGGCTGCGGCCCAATTTATCTGGGGCCGCCTTCCCCTGTCAAGCGCTCAGGTACCCCGGCGGGCTTCGCGCCGCGCGATCCACAGCGTGGCGCCGGCGATGATGACGCCGCCGATCAGCGAGTGGCTGGTGGGCACGTCGGCAAACACCAGCCAGCCCATCAGCGCAGCCCAGAGCAGGTCGAGGAACTTGACGGACTGGGTGGCCGAGATGTCGGCCACGGCGTAGGAGCGCATGAGCAGGTAGTGCGCGCCGCTGCCCAGCAGGCCGCAGAGCATGTAGCCCGCCCACTGCACCGCCGTGACGGGCTGCCAGTTGAGCAGGGCCAGGGGCAGGCTCAGCAGGGTCACGGTGATGGACTGCCAGAGCACGATGACGCCCGCCGACTCGTAGCGCGTGAGCGCCTTGCTGATCAGGAAGGAGGCCGCGAACATGGGCGCCGACGACAGCATGACCAGGTTCCACCAGCCGCCCTGGCCGCTCAGGTTGGGCCCCACGACGATGAGCACCCCCGCAAAACCGATGCCGGCCGCCAGCCAGCGCTCCCAGTGCATGGGCTCGCGCAGGAAGAGCCAGGCACCGAGCATGATGAAGATGGGCGTGGTGAAGCCCATGGCCGTGGTGTCGGACAGGGAGATGTGCGGGATGGCCGAGAACCAGATGCCCAGGCCGGTGGCGTGGACCAGACCGCGCAGGAACTGCCCGCGGATGTTCTGGGGCATCCAGGCCGCCATGCCGCTGCGCAGCACCAGGGGCAGCAGCACGATGACCCCGCAGAGGTAACGCAGGAACTGCGACTGCAGCGGCGGGATCTGCGTGGTGAGGTAACGCGTCATGGTGTTGAGCAACACGAAGCACAGCCCGGCCGCCACGGACCAGAGCAGGCCCTGCACCGTCGGGTCGAGCCGGCCGGCACGATGCCGCGTCAGGTCCATGCGCCGCCGCCAGGGGCTGCGATGTGGTTTGAGTTTGTGTTGTCCCTTGACGTGCATCACCTGAGTTTAGTAGGAATGCTTAGCAATTGCGGTCGCGCAAGGGACGAGGCTCAACTGTTGATCTGCTGCCAGGCTGTCGCCCGGCCTCGGCCTGACGACCGACCCAGCTTTTGTAGTTCCGGCATCACATGGCCTGCGGCCATATCAGCCTGCACTGCAAAGCCTGGCATCAGCTGTTCAGCTGCTGCCAGGCTTTGTCCAAGCGTTTGATGCTCACCGGCTGAGGTGTACGCAGTTCCTGCGCAAAGAAGCTCACGCGCAGCTCTTCGAGCAACCAGCGGAATTCCTGCAGGCGGTCGTCCATCACACCCTTGCGTTCAGCGACCAGACGCCAGTAACGCTGTTCCTGCGGGCGCAGCTCGGCCAGGCGGGCGGCGTCACGGGCCGGGTCGGCGCGGTACTTGTCCAGGCGCGCCGTGATGGCCTTGAGGTAACGCGCAAAGTGCTGCAGCTGCGGCCAGGGGGTCTGGGCGATGAAACGCTTGGGGCACAGGCGCTGCAGTTGCTGCGCGCAGTCGGCCGTGGCGTCCGGTGCATTCTTGGTGTCCTTGATCTTGCGCGCGGCGGCGGCGTATTCGATGAGGATGACACCGACCAGGCGCGCCACCTCGTTGGCGATCAGGGTCAGGCGGCCCCGGCCCTCCTCCAGCCGCTTCTTGAAATCGAACTCATCGGCCGGCAGCGGGTCCAGCAGAAACGCGCGCTCCAGCGCCACGTCGATGATCTGGGCGCGCAGCTCTTCCATGGTGCCCAGCGGCATATAGGCCACGGCCATCTTCTGCAACTCGGGGATGTTCTTTTCCAGGTACTTGAGCGCGTCCTTGATCTGCAGGGCAAACAGTCGGCGCAGGCCGCTGCGGTGTCTGGCGGCGGCGACTTCGGGCTCGTCAAAGACCTCGATGCCCACAGCCTCGCCCAGATCGACCAGCGCTGGAAAGCCGATCAGCGTCTGCCCGCTCTTGCGGATCTCCATGAGCTCGGGCAGCTCGCCGAAGGTCCAGGCCGTGTAGCGTTGATCCGCGGGCACGGTGGGCGTGGATGCGGCAGGCTTGCCGCTTTTCTCGGGCGCAGGCGCACGGGACATGCCGGACGCCACCGTCACGTCAGCAGGCCCGGCCTGCGGGGCGAGCTTGAGCCCCGCCAGGGTCTGGAAGGCGCCACGGGCCTGCGCGCCGAGTTCGGCCTTGAGCGCGCCGAGGTTGCGGCCCGTGCCCAGCTGGCGACCGTGTTCGTCCACCACCCGGAAGTTCATGAAGAGATGGGGGCTGAGCATGTCGAGCTTGAAGTCGGCGCGCTTCACATCCAGACTGGTGATGTCGCGCACCTGCTTGAGCAGCGCGTCGGTCAGGCCACCGCGGCCAAAAGCCTCGGAAGTGCCCAGGGTCTCAGTGAGTTTTGCAGCCGATTCAGGCAGGGGTACGAAGCGGCTGCGCGGGCGCTGCGGCAGGCTCTTGAGCAGGGCCTGGATCTTGTCTTTCAACATGCCGGGCACCAGCCACTCGCAACGGTCTTCGTTGACCTGGTTCAGCACGAACAGCGGCACGGTGACGGTGAGGCCGTCGCGCGGGTCACCCGGTTCGTGCAGATAAGTCACCGCGCAATCTACGCCGCCAAGGCGCAGGGTCTTGGGGAAGGCGTTGGTGGTGATGCCCGCGGCCTCGTGGCGCATCAGCTCTTCGCGGGTCAGGCGCAGCAAGTCCGGGTTCTTTTTGCTTTCTTCGCGGTACCAGCGCTCGCATTCAAACCCGCTGCAGATGTGGGCCGGCAGCTGCTGGTCGTAATAGGCGTAGATGAGCTCGTCGTCCACCAGCACGTCCTGCCGGCGTGATTTGTGCTCCAGCTCCTCCACCTGGCGGATCAGCTTCTCGTTGGCCGCAAGGAAAGGCAGCTTGCTCTCCCACTCGCCACCCACGATGCCTTCGCGGATGAAGATCTCGCGCGCCGCCACGGGGTCCACCTTGCCGTAGTTCACGCGGCGCCCGCTGTAGACCACGATGCCGTAGAGCGTGGCACGCTCCAGCGCCACCACCTCCGCGGCCTTCTTTTCCCAGTGCGGATCCAGCAGCTGCTTCTTGAGCAGATGGCCGGCCACCTGCTCGATCCAGCCGGGTTCGATGTTGGCGATGCCGCGGCCGAAGAGACGCGTGGTCTCCACGAGTTCGGCCACCACGATCCAGCGGCCCGGCCGTTTGCTCAGGTGCGCGCCCGGGTGGCGGTGGAACTTGATGCCGCGCGCGCCCAGGTATTCACCGGCGCTAGCCTCTTCCTCGAGCTTGCAGCCCACGTTGCCCAGCAGGCCGGCCAGCATGGACAGGTGCAGCTGTTCGTAGCCGGCCGGCGTGCTGTTGATCTGCCACTTGTGTTCGGTCACCACGGTCAACAACTGGCTGTGGATGTCGCGCCACTCGCGCACCCGGCGGATGTTGACAAAGTTCTGGCGCAGCAGCTGTTCGTACTGGCGGTTGCTCAGCTTGTGCTCCCCATGGCCGCCGCGCGCGTAGTTGATCCACTTCCAGAGCTTGAGGTAACCCGTGAACTCGCTCTTCTCGTCGTCGAACTTGGCGTGGGCCTGGTCGGCCTGGGTCTGCATCTCCATGGGACGGTCGCGCACGTCCTGCACGGACAGTGCCGAAGCGATGATCAGCACCTCCTCCAGCGCACCGCGCGCCTTGGCCTCCAGGATCATGCGGCCCACGCGCGGGTCCAGCGGCAGCTTGGCGAGTTCGCGCCCCATGGGCGTGAGTTCGTTGGCCTCGTCCACAGCGCCGAGTTCGGCCAGCAATTGGTAACCATCGGCAATGGCCCGGCCCGAGGGCATTTCCAGGAAGGGGAAGTCTTCCACCACACCGAGGTGCAGGGACTTCATGCGCAGGATGACGCCGGCGAGCGAGGAGCGCAGGATTTCGGGCGTGGTGAAACGCTCGCGCCCGGCAAAGTCTTTTTCGTCGTAGAGGCGGATGCAGATGCCGTTGGCCACGCGGCCGCAGCGGCCCGCGCGCTGGTTGGCAGCGGCCTGGCTGACCGGCTCGACCATGAGCTGCTCGACCTTGCTACGGAAACTGTAGCGCTTGACGCGGGCCGTGCCAACGTCGATCACGTAGCGGATGCCGGGCACGGTGAGCGAGGTTTCGGCCACGTTGGTGGCCAGCACGATGCGCCGCCCGCTGTGGCTGTCGAAGACGCGGTCCTGCTCGGCCTGGCTCAGGCGGGCGAAGAGCGGCAGCACCTCGGCATTGCGCGTGATGGGGTTGTGGCTGAGGTGCTTGCGCAGGTGGTCGGCGGCCTCGCGGATCTCGCGCTCGCCGGGCAGGAAGACCAGGATGTCGCCCGCGGCGTTGCCCTGCCAGAGTTCGTCCACCCCGTCGGCGATGGCGTCGTTGAGGTCGTACTCGCGGCTTTCCTCGTAGGGGCGATAACGCTGCTCTACCGGATAGGTGCGGCCCGAGACCATGATGACCGGCGCCGGGCCCTTTGAACTGGCGAAGTGCTGGGCGAAACGGTCGGCGTCGATGGTGGCCGAGGTGACCACGATCTTGAGGTCCGGGCGGCGCGGCAGGATCTGGCGCAGATAGCCCAGCAGGAAGTCGATGTTGAGGCTGCGTTCGTGCGCCTCGTCGATGATGATGGTGTCGTAGGCCTGCAGCAACGGGTCGGTCTGCGTTTCGGCCAGCAGGATACCGTCGGTCATGAGCTTGACGGACGCGTCCTTGGACAGGCGGTCCTGGAAACGCACCTTGTAGCCCACCACCTCGCCCAGCGGCGTCTTGAGTTCTTCGGCGATGCGCTTGGCCACCGAACTGGCGGCGATACGGCGCGGCTGGGTATGGCCGATGAGCCGCCCGCGCTGGCCAGCCGGGTAATTGAGCTTGCCGCGCCCCATGGCCAGGGCGATCTTGGGCAGCTGGGTGGTCTTGCCCGAGCCGGTCTCGCCGCAGACGATGATGACCTGGTGGGCCTGCAGGGCGGCCGCGATTTCGTCGCGTTTGGCCGACACCGGCAGCGACTCGGGGAACTCGATTTTCAGGGGGGAGGAACTCAAGGCACCAACTTCATGGAGAATGGGCGATTATCCCTGCCACAGAGCCGTTTTTCACCCACACGCATGTCTGCCGTCTTCAATTTCACCTTCGTGCCCTGGTTCCGCTCGGTGGCGCCCTACATCCACATGCACCGCGGCAAGACCTTTGTGGTGGGTGTCTGTGGTGAGGCCATCGCCGCCGGCAAGCTGCAGCACCTGGCGCAGGACCTGGCGCTGATCCAGAGCATGGGGGTGCGGATCGTGCTGGTGCACGGTTTCCGCCCGCAGGTGAACGAGCAGCTCAAAGCCAAGGGCCACACGGCCAAATACTCCCACGGCATGCGCATCACCGACGAGGTGGCGCTGGACTGCGCGCAGGAGGCCGCCGGCCAGCTGCGCTACGAGATCGAGGCCGCCTTCAGCCAGGGCCTGCCCAACACGCCCATGGCCGGTGCCACGGTGCGCGTGCTCTCGGGCAACTTCATCACGGCGCGCCCGGTGGGCATCGTCGACGGGGTGGACTTCCAGCATTCGGGCCTGGTGCGCAAGGTGGACGTGGCCGGCATCAACCGCACCCTCGATATGGGGGCGATGGTGCTGATCTCGCCCTTTGGTTTCTCCCCCACGGGTGAGGCCTTCAACCTGACCATGGAAGAGGTGGCCACCAGCGTGGCCATGGCTCTGCATGCCGACAAACTGATCTTCGTGGCCGAGGTGCCGGGCATCCGCATGGACCCGAGCCTGCCCGAATCCGACGACAACCCCATCGACACCGAGCTGCCCCTGGCCGCCGCCGAGAAACTGCTCACCGCCCTGCCCGGTGCCACCCTGCCCACCGACACCGCTTTCTACCTGCAGCACTGCGTGAAAGCCTGCAAGGGTGGCGTGGAGCGCAGCCACATCATCCCGTTCGCGGTGGACGGCGCGCTGCTGCTGGAGGTCTATGTACACGACGGCATCGGCACCATGGTGGTGGACGAGAAGCTGGAAGAGCTGCGCGAAGCCACCGCCGACGACGTGGGCGGCATCCTGCAGCTGATCGAACCCTTCGAGAAGGACGGCACCCTGGTCAAGCGCGACCGCACCGAGATCGAACGCGACATCGGCAACTACACCATCGTCGAACACGACGGGGTGATCTTCGCCTGTGCCGCGCTCTACCCCTACCCCGAGGCCAAGACCGCCGAAATGGCGGCGCTGACCGTTTCGCCCGAATCCCAGGGCCAGGGCGACGGCGAGAAGGTGCTCAAGCGCATCGAGCAGCGCGCCAAGGCCATGGGCCTGGACAGCATCTTCGTGCTGACCACACGCACCATGCACTGGTTCATCAAGCGCGGTTTCCAGAACGTGGACCCAGACTGGCTGCCTGAAGCGCGCAAGCGCAAGTACAACTGGGACCGCAAGTCTCAGGTGCTGGTCAAGAAACTCTGAGCCGGGCGGATCAACCCTGCGTCAGTTCCAGGGTCTGCTGACCCCGGTCGGCGGCCAGTCTGAACACCGCCACCGACTGCACCAGTTCCTGCGCCTGCATCTTCAGGCTGCTGGCCGCCGCGGCCATCTGCTCCACGAGCGCCGCGTTCTGCTGCGTCACCTGGTCCATCTGCGTCACGGCCTCGCCGATCTGCGCCACGCCCTGACTCTGCTCGCTGCTGGCCACACTGATCTCGCCCATGATGTCGGTCACGCGGCGGATGCTCACCACCACCTCACCCATGGTGCCGCCGGCGCGGCCCACCTGGGCATTGCCGCGCTCCACCCGGCCGGCACTGTCGTCGATCAGCTGCTTGATCTCCTTGGCCGCTGCCGCACTGCGGCTGGCCAGGGTACGGACCTCGCTGGCCACCACGGCAAACCCGCGGCCCTGGTCCCCCGCGCGTGCCGCTTCCACCGCCGCGTTCAGCGCCAGGATGTTGGTCTGGAAGGCGATACCGTCGATCACGCTGATGATGTCGGCGATCCTGCGGGAGCTGTCGCTGATACCGTGCATGGTGCTGACCACCTCGGACACCACGCTGCCGCCCTGCTCCGCCACGGCGGAGGCGCTCTGGGCCAGCGTGTTGGCCTGGCGCGCGTTGTCGGCGTTCAGGCGCACGGTGGATGAGAGTTCTTCCATCGAGGCGGCCGTCTGCTCCAGCGCACTGGCCTGGCTCTCGGTGCGCGCACTCAGATCGTGGTTGCCCTGGGCGATCTCGGCGCTGGCTGTGGAAACCGACTCGGAGCTCTGGCGCACACGGGTCACCACATCAACCAGGGCAACGCGCATGGTGTCGAGCGAACGCAGCAGGTCGGCCAGCTCGTCATGACCGCGGGCCTGGATCTCGACCGCCAGATTGCCGCGCGCGATCTCCTCGGTGTGGGCTACAGCCTGCGCAATGGGGCGCACCAGGGAGCGGGTCAGCCAGACTGACATTCCGGCGCTGATGACGCAGACCATCAGCAGCAGCACGACGCTCACGGCCACCGCCTGGTTGGCCTGGGCGTGTGCTTCGCCTGACATGGCCTTGGCGTCCTCGGCAATCTGTTTGCTGGCCTCGTCGATCAGGCGTGCCGGCCCGCGGTCCATGCCACTGACAGCCTGGTCGCCCGCCGCATGGTTAAAGCCCGCGTTCTTGTAGGCCTGCAGGCCCTGACGATACCCGCTGCCCATCTTCTGGTGCTCCTGCAGGAACTGTTCGACCAGGCCACGCGCCTTGCCCGGCGGCAGATCGTCCAGCAGCTCGCGCCCCAGCCTGGCCACGTCCTGCTCGGTCTTGCTGAAACTGGTCCAGTAACGCTCGAGCTGCTTCTCGTCGCCGCCGCGCAGCAGCACGTTCTTCCATTCCTGCACCTGGGTCTTGAAGGTACTGAGCATGGTGGCTGACAGCCGTTCGTGCTGGTTGGCCGCTGCGACCTGCACCTCGAAGACCAGCAGCGACTGCTGCAGCCGGTAGATGCCGAAAAAGCTCGCCGCCAGCAACAGCCCGATGAGCAACGCAATCGTGAGTGGAAGCCTGACTCTGATCTGCATGATCGATACCCTTGACAGGGCCACGCCTGCGCATGGCCGGAAAGAACCGCCTCCCTGCGGGTGGGGTTATCACTGCTATAAATATTTTTATCAAATATATCAAAAAAACCGAGACTGCGCAGAACCCACCACTTCCCATGTTGCTGGCCTGCGTGCGACGCACGTCACGACGCCGGGGTTCTAGACCAGGGAGTCAGGGCGCGCTCGAAGCGCTGCTCCATCACTTCATTGCCCCACTGCCAGCCCGGCTGCTCATGCACCAGGCGGAAACCCTGTTTCTCGTAGAGATGACGCGCGGCCTGCAGTCCCTCGAAGGTCCAGAGACTGGTCCTGGGGTAACGGCGCTCGTCGCAAAAGGCCAGCGCGCTGGATAGCAGGCGCGAGCCTATGCCCGAGCCGCGCAGCCGGTCCGAGGTGATGAACCAGCGCAGATGGGCCCCTTCGGTCTGGGCGTGCAGGCCGTCAATGGCGATGGCGCCCTCGATCTGGTCCTCCACCAGCGCCAGCCACAGACCGTCGCGGTTCTCCTCATACCGTTCGCAGAAGGCCGCCAACTCGCGCGCGACCCGGCTTTCAAAGTACAGACCGAAACCCGACTGCAAGGCGTAGTAGTCCGCATGCAGCGCGGTGATGCGGCCGATACAGCCCGGCAGATAACCCTGATGGATGGGAAGATCCACGGGCGGCCCTCGCTCAGCCCAGTTCGGACAGGCGCTTGTCCTGCCGCGCCGTCAGGCGGGCGATGTCGGCCGTGTCCTGCGCCGACAGCCTGGGGCCCGGCTTGCGCACGGCCTCACTGGCGATGACACCGCGTTTCATCAGGATGTGCTTGCGCACGGCCAGGCCGATGTTGGCCTGCTGCTCGTAGCGTGCCAGCGGCAGGTAGGCGTCGAACAGGTCGTGTGCGCGCTCCACCTTGCCGGCCGCATGCGCCGCGCAGACGTCCACCATCATCTCGGGGTAGGCAAAGCCGGTCATGGCGCCGTCGGCACCGCGCGTGAGTTCTTCGGGCAGGAAGAGGCCGCCGCCGTTGCCGGTGAGGATGGAGACGCGCTGGAACTCACCCTTGTCGCTGGCCGCGCGGAGGGCCGACAGCTTGGCCAGGCCCGGGCTGTCTTCGTGCTTGAGCATCACGCAGTGAGGCGAGTTCTTGAGGATCTTGAGGATGACGCCGGTGGACATCAGCACGCCGGTGGCGACCGGGTGGTCCTGCAGCACCCAGGGCACGTCGGCGCCCAGGGTCTCGTTGACCATGTCGAAATAGGCGGTGATCTGGTCGTCGGTGCGCACCGTGGAAGGCGGCGCCACCATGACACCCGCCGCGCCCAGGTCCATCACGCTCTGGGTCAGCTCCTTCATGGGCGCGAAGCCTGGCGACGAAGCCCCCACCACCACCGGCACCCGGCCGGCCACGCGGGTCAGCACCTGTTTGACGAAGGTGCGCGACTCTTCCATGGTGAGCTTGGGCGCTTCACCCATGATGCCCAGCACGGTCAGGCCGGTGACGCCTTGTTCCAGGCAGAAGTCCACCATGCGATCGGTGCTGCTCAGGTCCAGCGCACCACTGTCGGTGAAAGGAGTGACGGCGATCAGGTAGACGCCCCGGGCGTTGCGGTCGAGTTGGGATTTCACGTGGGTTTCCTCGTAGGTAGCCAGTTGGCGAGCATAGCGCCTGACGTCTCCACACCATGAAAAACGGCACCCACAGGTGCCGTCCGGTTCATCTGCTCGCCCGACTCAGAAGGTTTCCCAGTCGCCGTCCGCCGCGGCTGTCGCCGGGGTCGACCCCGCGGGGCGGCGGAGTTCGCTGCCCGGTGCCTTCGCCGGCCGGGCCGGCTTGGCGCCCCCGCCCTGGATCTCGTTCTTGAACTGCACGATCAGGCGCGTGACCTTCTGCGAGGCGCGGGAGAATGCCGTGTCGCTCTCCAGCATCTTCTCGGCTTGGACCCCGGCGCCGCTGTTGATGCTGCGGGCCACCTTGCCGGCCTCGTCGTGGAATTCGCGATGCGCCCCGAGCAATTCGACGAAGCTGGGCTTGCCGCCGAACTTGCCCTGGCCGCTGCCATGCAGCCACTTGCCCAGCGGGCAATGGTCGTCGCGGCAGATGGTGTCGGCGTTGACCCGCTCGCCGTGCATGGCAGCCGCACGCAGCTTGCTGCGCCAGTCGGCATGGGCCTTGATGGCGCTGTCAAGATCGATGCCGGCACTGCTCGCGCCCTGGCCCAGCGTGCGGCGGTCCGTGCCGCCATAAGCCGGGGCCGGGGTCGAACGCACCTGCAGGCTCGACCCTGCAGATGCCAGACTGCCACCCGATGTTGCATCGAGCTTGAAGACGGCGACGGTCTGCACCAGCTCCTGCGCCTGGCTCCTGAGGCTGGAAGCCGCTGCCGCCATCTCCTCCACCAGCGCGGCGTTCTGCTGCGTGGCCTGGTCCATCTGCGTGACCGCCTCGCCCACCTGGGCCACGCCCTGGCTTTGTTCGGTGCTGGCCGCGCTGATCTCGCCCATGATGTCGGTCACCCGCCGGATGCTGGCCACCACCTCGCTCATGGTGGCGCCGGCCTGGTCCACCAGGGCTGTGCCCTGCTCGACCCGGCCCACACTGTCGCTGATCAGGGTCTTGATCTCCTTGGCGGCTTCCGCGCTGCGCCCGGCCAGGCTGCGTACTTCGGCGGCCACCACGGCAAAGCCGCGCCCCTGCTCGCCGGCACGCGCGGCTTCCACCGCCGCATTGAGCGCCAGGATGTTGGTCTGGAAAGCGATACCGTCGATCACGCTGATGATATCGGCGATCTTCTTGGAACTGTCATTGATGCCCTTCATGGTGTCCACCACCTGGGCCACCACTTCGCCGCCCTGCACCGCAACCGTGCTCGCGCTTTGCGCCAGCTGATTAGCCTGGCGGGCATTTTCGGCGTTCTGCTTCACGGTGGACGACAGTTCTTCCATGGACGCCGCGGTCTCTTCCAGCGCGCTGGCCTGGCTTTCGGTGCGGGCTGAAAGATCCTGGTTGCCTTGCGCAATCTCGGCGCTGGCGGTCGAAACAGACTCCGAGCCCGAGCGCACCCGGCTCACGATCTGCGCCAGGTTGCTCTGCATGGCCGTCAGCGACTGCAGCACACGGGCCACCTCGTCCTTGCCCGAGGCATTCACATGCCGGCTCAGATCCCCCTGGGCCACGGCCTCGGACAGGTTGACGGCATCCCCCAGGGAACGCGAGATGCCACGAATCAAGGTCAGGCCGAGCCCCCAGGCAAACGCAATTCCGACAACGATGGCGATGACGGAAGCCAGGAGGATGAAGTTATAGCGCGCAACCGCCGCTTCATACTGCTCTTTAGCGAGATGGGCCTGATAGTCTTGCAAGACCTTGAGCTTCTCGAAGGCACTCATGTAAAGCGCAGGAATAGCATCGCCAACCAAGGACGCAAGGGTCGGGATATCGTCATTCTGCATGGCCTGTATGGCCGGCTTGATACCCTGATCCAGATACCGCGCTCGGGCACTGGCAAAGGCCTCGGCGAGCTTCGCTTCCTCGCTGGTCAGCGATGTCTGCATATAGGCCTGCCAAGCCTCCTCGCTCTCGGCAAAGTTCTTCTGGATGGAAGCCGTGTTCACCTTGACGGTTTCAGCACCCGGTGACATGAGCGTGGCAACGACCAAGAGACGATTGTTCTGCAGGTTGTGATCGATCAGGGCCAGTTGCGTCAGCGGAACGGTATTGTTCTCATAGACCGATTTGAGTGAGGCATTTGATCGGTTGTTGCCCAAGAGGCCACCGGCGCCAATGAGAATCAGCAAAGACGACAGCACCACCAAAAGCACCAACAGGCGGGTGGAAATTTTCAGCTTGTTCATTGGCGTATGTCCTCAGCACGAACCAGGCCCAAGCGGGCGCAGGCATCCATTGCCACTCCATTATGGCGCGCAAGCACACCAGGAAAAGCCGGAAAAGCGGAGAAAACCCGGATTCAGCGCACCGGACGGCGCCAAAGCAGCGCCAGACCAAGGAGCGCAAAGGCGGCAAACCACAGGAAGGACCAGTTGGCGATGGAGCCGCCCAGGAAGGTCCAGTCGATCGCCGTGCAGTCCCCCGAGCCCTTGAAAATCATCGGAATGGCGCGCTGCAGGGGGAAGTTTTCGATCATGCCGTAGAAGTCGCGCCCGCAGGTGGCGATCTCGGGCGGGTACCACTGCAGCCAGCTCTGGCGCGCCGCGACGAAGGCGCCGAAACCCGCCAGCAGCAGCAGCAGGCCGCCCAGCCAGCGGTGGCTGCGCGGGCCCGCCAGGGCCGCGCCGATGGCGGCCACCACGGCCACCAGCACCATGGTGTAGCGCTGCACGATGCACATCGGGCAGGGTTCGAGGCCCACCACGTGCTGCAGGTACAGGCCGAAACCCAGCAGGGACAGGCAGGCCAGGCAGATCAGCGCATAAACGCGACGTGGGCCCAGGCGGGTGATGAGTTCAGACAGATGGGACAAGATCAGGACTTTCTTCCACAAAAACGCGGGCCTTGCGCGGTGTCAGCACCAGCAATTCACCCTCCGTGAAACCGAGTTCGCGGTATTGTGACGCAGGAAGCTGCACCTCGATCACCGCATTGTCCCCGGATGGAGTCGCGTCCTCGCGTATAAGTTCCAGTCTTGCAATCGGGCCGACCACGATGGCCCGGCTCAGGCGCGCCGCGATGCCGGTGGCGCCGGTGGCGTGGCGCTGTACCTCGAAGTCGTGCGGACGCACATAGGCATAGGCCTTGGCATCGGCGGAACCACGGTGTTCAGGCGTGTCCAGGCGCAGGCCCTGCTGGCCCGTGCCGATCACCACCTCGCCCTGCTCCACCCGGCCGTGGAAGAGGTTCACGTCGCCCAGGAAGCCGTAGACAAAGGGGCTGGCCGGCTGGTCCCAGACCTGCTGGGGCGTGCCGATCTGCTCGATATGGCCGTGGTTCATGAGCACCACACGGTCGGCCACCTCCAGCGCTTCCTCCTGGTCGTGGGTCACGAAGATGCTGGTCACGTGCAGCTCGTCGTGCAGGCGGCGCAGCCAGCGGCGCAGTTCCTTGCGCACCTTGGCGTCCAGCGCGCCGAAAGGTTCGTCCAGCAGCAGCACCTTGGGCTCCACGGCCAGGGCGCGCGCCAGGGCGATGCGCTGGCGCTGCCCGCCCGAGAGCTGCGAGGGGTAGCGGTCGGCCAGCCAGTCCAGCTGCACCAGGCTCAGCAGCTCATGCACCTTGGCCTTGATCTGGGTTTCGCTGGGGCGCTGGGCGCGCGGCTTCATGCGCAGGCCGAAGGCCACGTTGTCGAACACGGTCATGTGGCGGAACAGCGCGTAGTGCTGGAACACGAAGCCCACATTGCGCTCGCGCACGTGCACCTCGGTGGTGTCTTCGCCGCTGAACAGGATGGTGCCCTGGTCCGGTGTTTCCAGGCCGGCGATGATGCGCAGCAGCGTGGTCTTGCCGCAGCCCGAGGGGCCGAGCAGGGCCACCAGTTCACCGGACTGGATGTCGAGGTTGACCTTGCGCAGGGCGTGGAAGTCGCCGAACTGCTTGCTGATGTCGCGGATTTCAATGCTCATGATGTACTTTCAACGGGCCGGCACGGGCACAGCGAGAGAGGACGGCCGCTCGGGCGGCAATTCGGCCGCGGCCTTGAGCTCGCGCTCGTGGCGCCACTCGACCACGGACTTGATGACCAGGGTGACCAGCGCCAGCAGGGCCAGCAGCGAGGCCACGGCGAAGGCGGCGACGGACTGGTACTCGTTGTAGAGCACCTCCACGTGCAGCGGCATGGTGTTGGTCTGGCCGCGGATGTGGCCCGAGACCACGGACACGGCGCCGAACTCGCCCATGGCGCGCGCATTGCAGAGAATGACGCCGTAGATGAGGCCCCACTTGATGTTGGGCAGGGTCACATACCAGAAGGTCTGCCAGCCGGTCGCGCCCAGCACGATGGCAGCCTGCTCTTCCTCGTTGCCTTGCGCCTGCATCAGCGGAATGAGTTCACGCGCGATGAAGGGAAAGGTCACGAAGACGGTGGCCAGCACGATGCCGGGCACGGCAAACACGATCCGGATGTCATGCGCCTGCAGCCAGGGGCCCAGCCAGCCCTGGGCGCCGAAGACCAGCACGTAGATCAGGCCGGCCACCACGGGCGAGACCGAAAACGGGAGGTCCACCAGCGTGGTCAGGAAGGCCTTGCCGCGGAACTCGTACTTGGCAATGGCCCAGGCCGCGGCCACGCCGAAGACCAGGTTGAGCGGCACGGCGATGGCCGCGGTGATCAGCGTGAGGCGGATGGCGGCCCAGGCGTCGGGTTCCTTGAGCGCTTCCCAATAAGCCGCCCAGCCCTTGCGCAGGGCCTCGGTGAAGACAGCGGCCAGCGGCAGTACCAGGAACAGGAACATGAAGGCCAGCGCCACACCGATGAGCGTGTAGCGTACCCAGGCCGGCTCGGTGGTACCGGCGCGGGCCGTGCGTTTCACAGGGTTGCTCATGCCGACGCTCCCGAACGCTTGCGTTGCCAGCTCTGCAGACTGTTGATCACCAGCAGCAGCAGGAAGGAGATCACCAGCAGCACCAGGGCCACGGCGGTAGCACCGGCGTAGTCGTATTGCTCCAGCTTGCCGATGATGATGAGCGGCGTGATCTCGGACACCATGGGCATGTTGCCCGCGATGAAGATGACCGAGCCGTATTCGCCGATGGCGCGGGCGAAGGCCATGGCAAAACCCGTGAGCAGGGCCGGTGCGATGGACGGGAAGATCACGTAGCGGAAGGTCTGCCAGCGCGTGGCGCCCAGGCTGGTGGCGGCCTCTTCCAGCTCCTTCTCCACGTCTTCGAGCACCGGTTGTACCGTGCGCACCACGAAAGGCAGGCCGATGAAGATCAGCGCGATCACCACGCCGTTCGGGTTGAACGCCAGCTGGATGCCCCAGGGTTCGAAGACCTGACCGACCCAGCCATTGCCCGCCAGCAGGGCCGTGAGCGCGATGCCGGCCACGGCCGTGGGCAATGCAAAGGGCAGGTCCACCAGCGCATCGACGATCTTCTTGCCCGGGAAGCGGTAGCGCACCAGCACCCAGGCCACGAGCAGGCCGAAGACCACATTGACCCCGGCCGCGATCAGCGAAGCGCCGAAGGTCAGCCGGTAGGAGGCCAGCACGCGCGGCGAGGTGACCGCGGCCCAGAACTGCTCCCAGCTCAGCGTGAAGGTCTTGAAGACCAGGGCCGAGAGCGGGATCAGCACGATCAGGCTCAGGTACAGGATGGCGTAGCCCAGCGTGAGGTTGAAGCCGGGCAGCACGCGCCGCGGGGTCCGCCGGGGCACGGCGGCCGCGGGCAGCGGCGTGCTCAGGGTGGCGGCTGTCATTTACTTGACCGTGTAGAGCTGGTCGAACTTGCCGCCGTCGTTGAAGTGCACCTTCTGCGCTTCACCCAGGCTCACGAAGTAGTCCTGCACGGTAAAGAACTGGACGGGCTTGAAGGTGGCCGCGTGTTTCTTCAGCACATTGGCGTTGCGCGGACGCAGGGCGTGTTTGGCGGCGATCTCCTGCGCCTCTTCCGAGTACAGGTAGTCCAGGTAGGCCTTGGCCAGCTCGCCCGTGCCCTTCCTGGCCACGGTGCGCTCCACCACGGCCACCGGGTTCTCGGCCACGATGCTGCTGGAGGGGTGGATGGCATCGACCTTGCCGGCGCCGAACTCGCGGTCTACCGAGACCACTTCGGATTCGAAGGTGATCAGCACGTCGCCGATATTGCGCTGCAGGAAGACGGTGGTGGCATCACGCCCGCCCTTGGCCAGGATGGGCACGTTCTTGTAGAGCTTGGCCACGAACTCGGCGGCCTGGGCATCGGTACCGCCCTTCTTGCGCACCGAACCCCAGGCGGCCAGGTAGGCCATGCGGCCGTTGCCGCCCGTCTTAGGGTTGACCACCACGACCTGCACGCCGGGCTTGATCAGGTCGTCCCAGTCCTTGATGCCCTTGGGGTTGCCGTTGCGCACCAGGAAGAGCATGGTGGAGGTGGTCGGAGAGGCGCTGTTGGGGAAACGCTTGGTCCAGTCGGCAGCGACCAGGCCTTTGGAGGCCAGAAACTCGATGTCGGTGGTGGTGTTCATCGTGACCACGTCGGCCTCCAGGCCGTCGTTGACGGCGCGCGCCTGGGCGCTGGAGCCGCCGTGGGCCTGGTCGATCTTGACATCCTTGCCCGTGGTCTTCTTGTAGTGGGCCGCGAAGGCGACGTTGTAGTCCTTGTAGAACTCGCGCGCCACGTCATAGGAGGCGTTGAGCAGGGTCTGGGCGCTGGCCAGGGTGCTGGTGCTCAGGGCCAGGGCGACCAGGGTCAGGGTGGCGTAATGCTTGATCTTCATGGTGATTTCGCTGGGAAAAAGTGCTTTGATCGGTGTGAAATGAATTGTGGAGACGCTCGCTTCAAACTCAAACGACAGTTTTGTAGTTAATTCATAACCGCTGGTTTGAAGGAGTGCCATCTGCCGCGCTCAGGCCGTCGACAGGGGTTGGGCTTGCGCTGTGCTGAGGCCGGCGGCGAGCGCCTTGTCGGTCAAGCCGCCCTCGCCCACCAGCGACTGCAGCAGGGCCACACCCAGCGGCCAGGGGCCGTGACCCGAGTCCACGTTGATGTGCCCGGCATCGGGCACGCGCACAAACTCGCTGCCCCAGTTGCGCGCGTACGCGCCGCAGAGGCGGATCGGACAGAAGGGATCGTTGCTGCTGGCCACGACGATGCTGCGGTAAGGCAGCTTGCGGCTGGGCACGGGCGCGAAATCGGCCAGCACCGAGCGCCGCTCGGGATCGGCCGGCGCCACCAGCAGCGCGCCGGTGATGCGGGCCTCGGCCTCGGGCGGCAGGTGCGTGATGGCGATGCAACCCAGGCTGTGGGCCGCAACGACCACCGGCCCGGGCTGTTCCAGGATCGTGCGGGTGATGACGTTCACCCAGGCCGCTCGCGCCGGCGTGAGCCAGTTGTCCTGCTGCACACGCACCGTGTTCGCATAACGCTCGGCCCACAGGGTCTGCCAGTGACCGGGGCCGGAATCACGCCAGCCCGGCACGATGAGGATGCGCACGTCGTCTGCCATCGCGGTTCTCCCTCTGCCTTCGGTGGCTTACTTGTTGGGCTGCGGTGTCAGGCGCAGGTAGGGGCGCACCGCGCGGAAACCCTTGGGGAAACGCTGGGCGAGTTCGGCCGGGTCCTGCAGGCTGGGGACGATGACCACGTCGTCGCCGTCCTTCCAGTTGGCGGGTGTGGCGACCTTGTGGCTGTCGGTGAGCTGCAGAGAATCGATCACGCGCAGGATCTCGTCGAAGTTGCGCCCGGTGCTGGCCGGATAGGTGAAGGTGGTGCGGATCACCTTCTTCGGGTCGATGATGAAGACTCTGCGCACCGTGGCCGTGGTCGAGGCCCTGGGGTGGATCATGTCGTAGAGCGTGGCCACCTTCCTGTCCGCATCGGCCAGGATGGGGAAGTTGACCGTGGTGTTCTGCGTCTCGTTGATGTCCAGCACCCACTTGCCATGCGAGTCGAGCGGGTCGACGCTCACCGCGATGGGCTTGACACCCCGCTTGGCGAATTCACCCGACAGGGCTGCGGTCTTGCCGAGTTCAGTGGTGCAGACCGGGGTGAAGTCGGCCGGGTGGGAGAACAGGACCACCCAGGCATGGCCCGCCCACGCATGGAAGCGGATGGGGCCGGCGGTGGAATCCTGCGTGAAATCGGGGGCGGTGTCGCCCAGGCGCAATGTGCTCATGAAAACCTCCTGCTGATGCAATGAACTTCATTGTCAGAGGCCGTCTTCAAAACTCAAACGAATAGATGGTACTTAGCTAATACCAAAAAAGGCATGAGCACTACAAACCCGTCGAAGTGCAGAGCCAGCAAGGGCGGCAAGAAAAACGGCCTGCCTTGCGAGCCATCGGTGGTTTCAGCGCTTGGTCAGCCCCGGCGGATTGGTGCGCGCCTGCGTCACGGCCTCGGACTGCAGGTTCCAGCGTTCCAGGGTCTTCTGGTAGTTGCCGTTGCGGATCTGCGCGTTGATCGCCGCGGTGATCGCGTCGGCCAGGCCCGAGCCCTTGCGTGTGGCCGCACCGATCTCAGCCGACTGCGGCCAGCCACCGGGCAGTGTGCCGACCAGGCGCGATTTGCCATTGCGCGCGTGGTAGGCCGCAATGCCGTTGGGCGCGAAGTACACGTCGGCCCGGCCCGAAGCCAGTGCGAGATAGAGGACCACATCGTCCTCGTGGTACTGCACCTCCACCGGCTTGAGGCCGGCGGCGATGTTCTGCTGGTTCCAGCGCAGCAGGATCTGCTCCTGGCTCGTGCTCGCGCCCACCACCACCTTGAGGCCCGCAACATCCTTGGGCTCCCTGATGGACTGGATCTTCGAGGCGCTGTCCACGTAAAAGCCCAGCAGATCGCTGCGGTAGGTGGAGAAGTCGAACTTCTCCTTGCGCTCCTCGGTCACCGTGACATTGGAGATCACCACATCAAACTTGCCCGACTGCAGGCCCAGCGGCCAGTCCGACCAGGCCACCGACACCAGTTCGAGCTTGCGGCCCAGGCTGTCGGCCATGAGCTGCGCCATGTCAGGCGCATTGCCCACGGGCGTGCGGTTGTCCAGCGCGTAAGCGCCGATCGGCAGGCGCCCCGTGGTCGTACCGACAACGAGCACCCCCTCCTTGGCGAACTTGTAGTTCCTGGGCACCAGCTTGAGCGCCTCGGCCACCGGCTCCGAACGCGGGCGACCGCGCTGCTCGGGGCTCAGGTCGGGGATGAGCTTGCCCTGGGCGCTGACCGGCAGAGCCAGGGCCCCCAGCCACACCAGCAGCAGTGTGGAGAGAAAGTTCTTGCGTGCGATGTTCATGGTCGGGATTCCATTGAGGTCACGTGAAAAGCCGGAAGGCGGGTTCAGAGCACCTTGGCCAGGAATTCTGCGGTGCGCGGGTGCGACGGGGCGGTGAAGAGGCGTTCGGGTGGTCCCGACTCCAGGATACGCCCCTGCTCCATGAACACCACGGTATCGGCCACTTCGCGTGCGAAGCCGATCTCGTGCGTGACGATCAGCAGCGTGGTGCCCGAGCGCGCCAGTTCCTTGATGACGTCGAGCACCTCGCCCACGAGCTCCGGGTCCAGCGCCGAGGTCGGCTCATCAAACAGCAGCACCTTGGGCTTGAGCGCCAGCGCGCGCGCAATCGCCACGCGCTGCTGCTGCCCGCCCGACAGCTGCCGCGGATAGGCCTGGGCTTTGTCGCTCAGGCCCACGCGTGCCAGCAGCGCCAGCGCGCGCGCCCTCGCCTGCTCGCGCGGCAGGCCGCGCACAAAACGCGGCGCTTCGGTCAGGTTTTCCAGCACGCTGAGGTGCGGGAAGAGGTTGAAGTTCTGGAACACCATGCCCACGTCGGCACGGCGCAGCAGCAGCTCGCGCTCGGACAGCTCGTGCAGCGTATCGCCCAGGCGGCGGTAGCCGATGAGTTGACCGTCCAGCGAGATGAAACCGGCGTCGGCACGCTCCAGGTGGTTGATGCAACGCAGCAGCGTGGATTTGCCCGAACCCGAGGGCCCGATGATCACCGTCACGCTGCCGGCAGGCACGGTGAGCGAGACGTCGTCCAGCACACGCTGGCTGCCGTAGCTCTTCACGAGGCCGTTGACGCGCACCTCGGCGCCCGTGCCGGGCTCGACCGACCCGGCGGCCTGGGCGACGGCCGGCGCCAGATCGACCGGCGCTGCGCTGCGCGCGCGCCAGGCCCGCGCCACCCGCGTGAACACCGAAGGCGTGGGGTTGCGCAGCGCGCCGCGTGCGTAATGCAGTTCGATCTGCCGCTGGATCAGCGTGAGCACCGTCAGGATGACCAGGTACCAGACGGTGGCCACCATCAGCAGCGGAATCACCTCCAGGTTACGGCGGTAGATGATCTGGATCGTGTAGAACAGCTCGGGCAGCGCCAGGATGTAGACCATGGACGTGCCCTTGGCCAGGCCGATCAGGTCGTTGAAGCCCGCAGGCAGGATGGAACGCATGGCCTGCGGCAGCACGATGCGCACCGCCTGGCGCCAGCGCGGCAGGCCCAGGGCCGAGGCCGACTCGTGCTGACCCTGGTCCACCGAAAGGATGCCGCCGCGGATGATCTCGGCCGAATAGGCCGACTGGTTGAGCGTGAGGCCGATGATGGCCGCTGCGAAGGGGCTGATGAGCTGAACCGTCGGGTAGGAGAACCAGGTCCAGTCCGTGCCGGGCACACCCAGCGCCACAGTCTCGTAGAGGTAACCCAGGTTGTTGACCAGCAGCAGCAGCACGATCACGGGAATCGAACGGAACAGCCAGATGTAGACAAAGGACAGGCGCGCGAGCAGCGGCGAAGACGACACCCGCGCCAGCGCCAGCAGCGTGCCCAGGCTGAAACCCAGCACGGCGCTCACCCCGGTCAGCAGCAGCGTGAGACCCAGGCCTTCGAGCACCGGCCCGGCGAAGAACCATTCGGCAAACACGGGCCAACCCCAGCGCGGGTTGGTGAAGACCGAATGCAGGACCAGCGCGATGACGACCACGGCGAACACCGTGCTCAAGGTACGCCCCGGGTGGCGGGCCGGCACGATGCGCAGGCCCTGGAATTCGGACGCTGCGGCGTCCTGGGACGGACTCGAGGGGGATCCGGTGGGGCCGGTGGTCATGCGGGGCGGTACTCCATTTCACGCGCACAGCGCATAGGGCGCTGGCGTGGGGAATGATACCGACGCGAGGGCCGCCACGCCGGCGCGGGGGCATCGCGGTGTACCGTGCTCTTGCGGCGAACTCCGATCTTGGCCAGCGAGACCTCGGTGGCCTTGACTGCTGCCCGACCCGCTGCAGCAGGGCCGCCGGGCGGGACCGCTCCGTACGAGCTGCCCGCCATCAGAAGTACCGACATATTTTTCTCCCTGAACCTGATGTGTGCATCGTCGGACCTACTTCTTGCTGTAGATCTGGTCGAACACCCCGCCGTCGGCAAAGTGCTCCTTGCTGGCCTGGTCCCAGCCGCCGAAGGCCTGGTCGATGGTGAACAGGTTCAGCTTGGGCAACTGCCGGGCGTACTTGGCCTGGGCTTTGGCCGAGGTCGGGCGGTAGAAGTGCTTGCCGATGATGTCCTGCGCCTCCTCGGTGTAGAGGTATTGCAGGTAGGCCTCGGCCAGCTTGCGCGTGCCCTTGCGGTCCACGTTCCTGTCGACCACGGTCACCGGCGGCTCGGCCAGGATGCTCAGGCTCGGGTAGACGAAGTCCACCTTGCTGCCGAACTCCTTCTCCAGCAGATAGGCCTCGTTCTCCCAGGAGATGAAGACGTCACCCTGGTTGCGCTGCGCGAAGGTCACCGAGGAACCGCGCGCGCCGGTGTCGAGCACGGGCACGTTGCTGTAGAGCCTGGCGATGAACGCCCTGGCCTGAGTCTCGCCGCCGTACTTGCGTTTGGCGTACTCATAGGCGGCCAGGTAGTTCCAGCGCGCGCCGCCCGAGGTCTTGGGGTTGGGCGTGATCACGCTGACGCCGGGCTGGACCAGGTCGTCCCAGTCCCTGATGCCCTTCGGGTTGCCCTGGCGCACCACCAGCACGATGGTGGAGGTGTAGGGCGAGGAGTTCAGCGGCAGGCGCTTCTGCCAGTCCTTGGGGATCCAGCCGCCGTTCTTGTACAGGGCGTCCACGTCACCGGCCAGGGCCAGCGTCACCACATCGGCGTCCAGCCCGTCGATGACCGAGCGCGCCTGCTTGCCCGAGCCACCATGCGATTGCTTGATGGTCACGTCCTGGCCGGTCTTGGCCTTCCAGTGCTTGCCGAAGGCGGCGTTGACCTCGACGTAGAGTTCGCGCGTCGGGTCGTAGGACACGTTGAGCAGGGTCTGGGCCGGCTGGGCCAAAGTGACAAATGCTGCCCCTGCCACGGTGAGGGCCAGGGAAAGCTTGATAAAGTCGCGGCGTTGCGTCATGTTTCTTCCTTATTGAAAACCATCCACTTGTGGTGAAAAGAATTCTGGAGAGACATGCCGGAAACTGGAACCAATAAGATTTCAGTTGCTAATTACCTAAACATCTGTAGTCAGAAAGAAGCTCGTCATGGCACGCATGGTCAACTGCATCAAGCTCGGCAAGGAAGCCGAAGGTCTGGACTTCCCCCCCTACCCGGGTGAGCTGGGCAAGCGCATCTGGGAAAGCGTCAGCAAGGAAGCCTGGGCCGCCTGGCTCAAGCACCAGACCATGCTGGTCAACGAGAACCGCCTGAACCTGGCCGATGCCCGCGCCCGCCAGTACCTGGCCCGCCAGATGGAGAACCATTTCTTCGGCAGCGGCGCCGACGCTGCGGCGGGATACGTCCCGCCGAGTGCCTGAGCGATCCACACCCGCACCGTGAACGAAGCGGCGCGCGCTTTGCTGCCGCCGCCAGCGGCCGGCCAGCCGGCCTGGCGCGTGCTCGACACGCGCTTCGATCCCGCACGCCTGTTCGCGCTATGGCAAGCCTGGCGGGATGAACCGCAGCGCCCCCGCGTGCTGCACCTCGTCGCCCTGACCGCCTCACCGCCCTCGGCCGAGGCGCTAAGCGCTGCGGCCAAGCCCCAACAAGTCGCCCTGGCCGATGAACTGCTGGCGCAGTGGACCGGTCTGCTGCCCGGCATGCACCGCCTGTCCCTCGCCGAGGGCCGGCTGCAGCTGACACTTTGCATCGGTGAAGTGCAGACGCTGCTGCGCGAACAGCAGTTCGAGGCCGACGCCGTTTTCCTGGACAGCACCCAGCCCTGGAACCGCTGGAGCCTCAAGGCCCTGGCGCGCTGCTGCCGGCGGGGCACGCAGCTGGCCTTCGACACGCTGACGCCGGAGCTGCACAAGCTGCTGCCCGAAAGCGGCTTCGTGCTGGAAGCCAACCACGCACGCTGCGACCCGCCCTGGGAACTCAAGACCAGCCGCGAAGCCCTGCGCACCAAGGCCGCCACACCCGGCACTTGCATCGTGATCGGCGCCGGCCTGGCCGGTGCCAGCGTGGCCGCCGCCCTGGCGCGGCGCGGCTGGGGGGTGGAGGTGCTGGACGCCGCGTCCGAACCGGCCGCCGGCGCCTCGGGCCTGCCGGCCGGCCTGCTGGTGCCCCATGTCTCCAGCGACGACAGCCCGCGTTCGCGCCTCACACGTTTTGGCCTGCGCCTCATGCGCGCCGAAGCCCAGCGCCTGCTGCAGGCCGGACAGGACTGGGCAGCCAGCGGCGTGCTGGAACAGCGCCTGGACGGCAACCCCGGCCTGCCGGCGCCCTGGCCCGTCGAAGGCCAGGAGATCACGCACCTGGCCCCTACGGGCACTGAGCCCTGGCGCACTGGCATGGCGGACGTGCCCGCGCTGTGGCACGCGCAGGCCGCCTGGATCAAACCCGCGCGCCTGGTGCAGGCCTGGCTGAATCAGCGCGGCGTGACCTTCCGCGGCAACACCAAGGTGGAGCGGCTGCAACGCGTCGGCACCTTGTGGCAGCTGCTGGACCGCGAAGGCAAGCTGCTGGCCAGCGCCAGCCATGTGGTGCTGGCCAATGCAGCCGATGCGCCGCGCCTGATGGCCCCGCTGGGCCTTGATGTTGAGCCACCACCACTGCAGGAGATGCGTGGCGTGATGAGCAGCGGCCTGCGCCAGCCCGGTGATGAAAGCGCCCTGCCCCCCTTGCCCGTCAACGGCCTGGGCAGCCTGATCCCGGCCGTGCCCACCGAAGACGGGCTGGCCTGGTATGCCGGCGCCACGTACGAGGACGCGACCGAGCCACCGGCCACGGCCAGCGAACACCATCAACAGAATCTCGACAAGCTGCGCGCCCTGCTGCCCGCCGCGGCCCTAGCCCTGGCACCCTCCTTCGCGCCGGGCACCGCGCGCGGCTGGGGCGGCACCCGCTGCGTCAGCGCCGACCGCCTGCCCCTGGTCGGCCCGCTCGAAGAAGGCCTTCAGCCCACGCTGTGGATCAGCGCCGCCATGGGTTCACGCGGCCTGAGCTTCGCCATGCTCTGCGCCGAACTGCTGGCTGCCCGCCTGGGCGCGGAGCCCTGGCCCGTGGAAGCCAGCCTGGCGCGTGCGCTGCATGCGCGGCGTGCCGACTGAGCTTTGCACGACAATTCGCCCACCATGGGCCACAAGATCCTCCTCGACTGCGACCCCGGCGCCGACGATGCGCTGGCGCTGTACTTCGCGTTCGCCCATCCCGAACTCGAGCTGCTGGCCGTCACGACCACCTTCGGCGCCCTCACCGTGGCCCAGGCCACACGCAACGCCCTGCTGCTCTGCGCCCTGGCCGGGCGCCCGGATCTGCCGGTCTGCAGCGGCGTGGCCACGCCCACGCGCAAGGCAAGCTGGTGGCACGACCCCGAAGCCTACGGTGCCGACGGCCTGGGCGATCTGCCGCAACGCCCGACCGAAGCGCATGGTCCCGACGAGCGTTCGGCCGCGCGCTGCATCGTGGCGCTGGCGCAGGCCCATCCGGGTCAGCTGAGCCTGGTCTGCGCCGGGCCGCTGGGCAATCTGGCCCAGGCCCTGCGGCTGGAGCCGCACCTGCCCGAGCTGCTGGCCCAGGTGGTGGTGGCCGGCGGCAGCGTGGCGGCGCCGGGTGACGTGTCGCCCGTGGCCGAAGCCAACTTCTGGTGTGACCCGCACGCCGCCGACCTCGTGCTGACGGCCGGTTTCAGGCTGACGATGCTGGGCCTGGACGTGAGCCAGGCCGCGCCCCTGCCATTGGCGCTGATCGAAAAACTGGCCGCCCGGCGGCCCCACCCCGCCACCGCAGCCCTGCTGCATGCCACCCGCCAGCACGCGGACCACCGGGCCCGGCGGGAGCCCGGCGACCCACCAGCCTGCCCCGCCCCGGGCCTGCTGGGCCTGGCCTGGCTGCTGCAAGCGGACCTGTTCAAGACCGAATCCGGCCGCGTGCGTGTGGTGCCGGACGGTCTGGCCGAAGGCCAGAGCATCATGGACCGGCGCGAGCACATTCCTTATCCTCAAGGGGGCTGGGAGGCGCAGGTACCCCGGATCCAGGCCGCCCTGCAAGTGGACAGCCCGTCCTGCCTGGCCCTGGCGGAGCACACCTTGCTGGCCGACTGGCTGCCGGCCTCCTAGGGGGGACCCACCGGCCCGCGGATTCCTTATTACCAATACTTATAGGAATCCAAGAAAAATGTAGTTTGGGATCTGAGACCCCGCTTTTACAGTCGCGTCCATGCATGACGTGGCGTTCATTTTTGCGGGGTTCTTTGTCGGTCTGGTCGTCGGCCTGACCGGCGTGGGCGGCGGCTCGCTCATGACGCCCATCCTGATCTTCTTTTTCGGCGTCAAGCCGCACCTGGCCGTCGGTACCGACCTGCTGTTCGCGGCCTTCACCAAGCTCAGCGGCACCGTGCGCCTGGCCCGCCAGCGCGTGGTGAACTGGCGCATCGTCTTCCACCTTTCGGCCGGCAGCATCCCCGCGGCCCTGGTCACCCTGTATTTCCTGCACCGCGTGGGCCCGGCCAACCCGGCGGTCCAGGGCCTGATGACCAACACCTTGGGCGCGGCCCTGCTGCTGACGGCCGCCGCCACCCTCTACAAGGCCGTGCGCGGTAAGGCTCTGCCGGCCGCCCTAGCCGCCGGCCAGGAAGCCGCCGCCGCCCGCCCGCGCCACTGGAGCCTGCCCCTGCTGCTGGGCGCCCTGGTGGGCACGCTGGTGACGCTGACCTCGGTGGGCGCCGGCGCCATCGGTGTCAGCGTGCTGCTCTTCGTCTACCCCCTGCTGCCGCTGCCGCGCATCGTGGCCGCCGACATTGCCTATGCCGTGCCGCTGACCCTGGTCGCCGGCCTGGGCCACGCCTCGCTGGGCTCGGTGGACTGGTCGCTGCTGGCCCTGCTGCTGGCCGGCTCCCTGCCCGGCATCTGGCTGGGTTCGCACCTGATCCATCGCATCAACGAGCGCGTGGTGCGCTCCCTTCTTTCCGTGTTGCTGGCCTGGGCCGGCTTGAAATTGATCGCCATCTGACATGTACCAATACACCGACTTCGACCGCCAGTTCGTGCGCCTGCGCGCCGAGCAGTACCGCGACCAGCTGGAGCGCCATCTGACCGGCCAGCTGGGCAACGAGGAATTCCGCCCGCTGCGCCTGCAGAACGGCTGGTACGTGCAGCGCCACGCCCCCATGCTGCGCGTGGCCGTGCCCTATGGCGAACTCTCCAGCGCCCAGGTGCGTGTGCTGGCAAAGATCGCCCGCGACTACGACCAGCCCTCGAACGAGATATTCCAGGGCGCCATCGCGGCGCAGAACAAGCTGGGCGACATCCAGCTGCGCGATGGCAAGGCCATCGGCAGCAGGCTGGTGACAGGCTACGCCCACTTCACCACGCGCCAGAACGTGCAGTTCAACTGGATCCCGCTGGACAAGAGCGCCGACGTCATGGACCTGCTGGCCACGGTGGGCATGCACGGCATCCAGACCAGCGGCAACTGCATCCGCAACATCACCAGCGACGCGCTGGCCGGCATCGCCGTGGACGAGGTGGCCGACCCGCGTCCCTTCGCCGAGATCCTGCGCCAGTGGAGCACGCTGCACCCCGAGTTCGCCTTCCTGCCGCGCAAGTTCAAGATCGCCATCACCGGCGCGCGCGAAGACCGCGCGGCCATCGCCTGGCACGACGTGGGCCTGCAGCTGCTGCGCAACGACGAGGGCACCCTGGGCTTCAAGGTGCTGGTGGGCGGCGGCATGGGCCGCACCCCGGTCATCGCCACCACCCTCCGCGACTTCCTGCCCTGCGACCAGATCCTCAACTACACGGAAGCCGTGGTGCGCGTCTACAACCGCTGGGGCCGCCGCGACAACAAGTACAAGGCCCGCATCAAGATCCTGGTGAAGGCCGAGGGCCAGCGCTACATCGACGAGGTGGAAGAGGAATACCGCCAGATCATCGAGCGCGACGGTGCCCCGCACACCATCACAGCCGCGGAGTTCGAGCGTGTCAGCGCCCATTTCGTGCCGCCCACCCTCACCTGTGACCGCAAGAGCGCCGACGCCAAGATCGCCCACATCCTCAAGGCCGCGGCCGAGGACGACGTCGAATTCGGCCGCTGGCTGCAGCGCAACGTCAGCGCGCACAAGAACCCCGACCTGCGCGCCGTGACCTTGTCCTTCAAGCGCCTGGGGCAGGCCCCGGGTGACGCCACCGCTGCCCAGCTGGACGCCGTGGCCGAGCTGGCCGAGCGCTACAGCGGCGGCGAAGTGCGTGTGACGCACCAGCAGAACCTGGTGTTGCCCTGGGTGCGTTGCGACCAGCTCGCCGAACTCTGGCGCGAAGCCCGCCACCTGGGCCTGGCCAAGCCGAACATCGGCCTGCTGACCGACATGATCGCCTGCCCCGGCGGCGATTTCTGCGACCTGGCCAACGCCCGCTCCCTGCCCCTGGCCGAGGCCATCACCGCGCGCTACCAGGACCTGGACGAGCTGCACGACCTGGGCGTGATCGACCTGCATATCAGCGGTTGCATCAACTCCTGCGGTCACCACCACAGCGGCCACATCGGCATCCTGGGCGTGGACAAGGACGGCAAGGAGTGGTACCAGGTCACCGTGGGCGGCTCCGACGGCAAGCTGCTGTCGGGCGACCCGGTGCCGGGCAAGGTCATCGGCCCCTCCTTCTCGGCCCATGAAGTGCCCGACGTGATCGAAGCCCTGCTCGACACCTACCGCGCCCAGCGCCAGGACGGCGAGCACTTCATCGACACGCTGCGCCGTGTCGGCAGCGACCCGTTCAAGCAGGCCGGCCAGCAGGCCCGCCATGACACCGGCCACGAAACCGCCACGGCCTGAAGAAAGACCCGCCATGAAACTGCTGCACGCTGACACCACCACCACCCAGCCGCAAGACCTGCAAACGCTGGTACTGGCCAATGACGCCGACCCGCGCACGATGACGCTCGACGGCGTGGCCCGCATCGACCTGCATTTCCCCAGCTTCACCGACGGGCGCGCACACAGCCAGGCCTTCCTGCTGCGCCGCCGCCTGGGCTACCGGGGTGAGATCCGCGCCACCGGCGACGTACTGGTCGACCAGCTGCCCCTGCTGTCGCGCAACGGCTTCGACGCCGCCGTGCTGCGCGCCGACCAGGACCTGGCCGTGGCCGAGCGCCAGCTGGCCCGGTTCAAGAGCCACTACCAGGGCGATGCCGTGTTGCCGCGCCCGCGTTTCGTGCAGGCCGCCTGAGAAAGTCCCGGGATGAAAGCCACCGAACTCAACGCCCGCGCCAGCGGCGACTACGCAAGCAAGCTGGCCCACACGCAGGAGCTGCTGCAGCAGGCTGCGCGCGACTTCGCGCCCGTGCTGCCCGGCGGCCCCTCCCTGGTCAGCCTGGCCTGCAGCCTGGGCGCCGAAGACATGGTGCTGGCCCACCTGATCAATGCCCGGCAACTCAATATCGGCATCTTCGTGCTCGATACCGGCCGCCTGCACACCCAGACCCTGGAACTGATGCACCAGCTCAAGGCCACGTCACGCGCGCCGGTGGAAATCTTCCAGCCGCAGACCGATGCCGTGGTGACTTTCGTGCAGCGCGAAGGCAAGGACGCGATGTACAGGAGCATCGAGCTGCGCAAGGCCTGCTGCCACATCCGCAAGATGGAGCCGCTGGAGCGCGCCCTGGCCGACAAGCGTGCCTGGGTCACCGGCCTGCGCCGAGAGCAGTCCGGCGCCCGCGCCGAGGTGCCCTTCATCGACGACAGCAACGCCCACCGCCTGAAGTTCAACCCCCTGGCCGAGTGGACCTGGGGCGACGTCTGGCACTACATCAAGACCAACAACGTGGCCTACAACCAGCTGCACGACCAGTTCTATCCCAGCATCGGTTGCGAACCCTGCACCCGCGCCATTTCCCTGGGCGAGGACTTCCGCGCCGGCCGCTGGTGGTGGGAAGACGAAGCAGCCAAGGAGTGCGGCCTGCATGTCCAGGAACCCTTGAAACAAGGAGCGCCGACATGAACGCCCGCGCCGAACTAGAACTCGTGAACCAGACCGTGCACCATCTGAGCAATGCCCACCTCGACGCGCTCGAGGAAGAAACCATCTTCATCCTGCGCGAGGTGGCCGCCACATTCGAGCGCCCGACCCTGCTGTTCTCGGGCGGCAAGGATTCGCTGGTCATGCTCAAGTGCGCCGAAAAGGCCTTTGGCGCCGGCCGCCTGCCCTACCCGCTGCTGATGATTGACACCGGCCACAACTTCCCCGAAGTGACCGATTTCCGCGACCAGCGTGCCGCCGAACTCGGTGCCGAACTCATCGTGCGCAGCGTGGAAGACTCCATGAAACGCGGCACCGTGCGCCTGGCCCACCCCGGCGAGAGCCGCAACGTGCACCAGTCGGTGACCCTGCTCGAAGCCATCGAGGAGTTCCGCTTCGACGCGCTGATCGGCGGCGCCCGCCGCGACGAGGAGAAGGCCCGTGCCAAGGAGCGCATCTTCTCCCACCGCGACAGCTTCGGCCAGTGGCAGCCCAAGGCCCAGCGCCCCGAGCTCTGGACTCTGTTCAACACGCGTCTGGCCCCGGGCGAACACTTCCGCGTGTTCCCCATCTCCAACTGGACCGAACTGGACGTCTGGCAATACATCGACCGCGAAAACATCGCCCTGCCCTCGATCTACTACACCCACAAGCGTGAAGTGGTGGACCGCCGCGGCATGCTGGCCCCGGTCACCGAACTCACCCCGCCGCGCGAGGGCGAACAGGTCATCGTGCGCGACGTGCGCTTCCGCACCGTGGGCGACATCACCTGCACCTGCCCGGTGGCCAGCACGGCCGCCAGCGCGGCCGACATCGTGATCGAAACCCTGGCCGCCGAGGTCAGCGAGCGCGGCGCCACGCGCATGGACGACCAGACCTCTGATGCGTCCATGGAGAAACGTAAAAAGGATGGTTATTTCTGATGGACGCCCTCAAATTCATCACCTGCGGTAGTGTCGACGACGGCAAGAGCACCCTGATCGGCCGCCTGCTGGTCGACACCCGTGCCGTGCTGCAGGACCACCTGGCCGGCGTGCAGCGCCAAGGCCAGACCGACCTGGCCCTGCTGACCGACGGCCTCTCGGCCGAGCGCGAGCAAGGCATCACCATCGACGTGGCCTACCGTTACTTCAGCACCGAGACGCGCAAGTTCATCATCGGCGACGCGCCGGGCCATGAGCAGTACACCCGCAACATGGTCACGGCGGCATCAAGTGCCGACGCCGCCGTGGTGCTGGTGGACGCCACCAAGCTCGACTGGCGCAACCCGGCCCTGGCCCTGCTGCCGCAGACCCGCCGTCACAGCCTGCTGCTGCAGCTGCTGCGCGTGCCCTCCATCGTCTTTGCCATCAACAAACTGGACGCGGTGGACGAAGCCAGGCTGGCCTTCAAGCACATCAGCGCCGCCCTGCAGGCCTTCGCCAGCAGCGCCGGCCTGGATGTGCGCGCCACCGTGCCGGTCTCGGCCCTGCAGGGCTGGAACGTGGTCGATGCCCCGGAACAAGTCGGCTGGTGCGGTTACCAGGGCCCGACCCTGCTGGACATCCTGGAACAGCTGCCGGTCACGGCCGCCGACACGGCCCTGCCCCTGGCCTTCCCGGTGCAGTGGGTGGAAAAGTTCTCCTCGTCCAGCGACACCTCGCAAGGCCGCCGTGTGTTCTGGGGCCGTGTGGCCGCTGGCGCCGTGCAGGCCGGCGACACCGTGAAGATCTTCCCCAGCGGCCAGACGGCCACCGTGGCCCAGGTGCTCAACCATGTGCGCCAGCCCGGCAGGGTGAAGGCCGGGCACAGTGCCGGCATCGTGCTGGACCGCGAGGTCGACGTCTCGCGCGGCGACTGGCTGCTGGCCGTGGGCCAGGACCAGACCTCGCGCGAACTGCTGGTCACCGTGGCCTGGATGGACGACGAGCCCCTGGTGGCCGGCCGGGTCTACTGGGCACTGCACGGGCACCGCTGGGTCAAGGCCAAGGTCAAGCGCATCGTGCACCGCCTGGACATCAACACCCTGGCCGAGGAAGACGCCACCCAGCTGGAGCCCAATGCCATCGGCCATGTGGAACTGGCCCTGCAGGAAGCGATTCCGGCCCTGTCTTTTGCCCGCTCGCACGGCCTGGGTTCGTTGATCCTGGTGGACACCGCCAGCCACAAGACCTCGGGGGCGGTGCTGGTCAATTGACACCCCCCGGGCTTGATCCATCTCAACAACCCTGTACCTGACAAGGGCGAGAATCCCCGGGATCTTCAAAAGCCAATAAAATCAAGGACTTTTAGTCTTAGCCAGAACTACAACATGACCCACGTCGTCACCGAATCCTGCATCCGCTGCAAATACACCGACTGTGTTGATGTCTGCCCCGTCGACTGCTTCCGCGAAGGTCCGAACTTCCTGACCATCGATCCGGACGAGTGCATCGACTGTGCGGTCTGCATCCCCGAGTGCCCGGTCAATGCCATCTACGCCGAAGAGGACGTGCCGGCCGACCAGCAGCACATGACCAAGCTCAACGCCGATCTGGCCAAGCTGCCGACCTGGAAGAGCATCACCAAACGCAAGCCCGCCCTGCCCGACGCAGACGAGTGGAAAGACAAGACCGGCAAGCTCAAAGAGCTTGTGCGCTAACCCTCCCCTTACCGATGGAACCCAAACTCAGTCCCGCCGTGATCCAGACCGCCCAGGCCCACGAAGGCCCGATCGAAACCGATGCCGTGATTGTCGGCGCCGGCCCTGTCGGCCTGTTCCAGGTCTTCGAGCTCGGTCTGCTCGAAATCAAGGCCCATGTGATCGACTCGCTCGCCTACCCCGGCGGCCAGCCCATGGAGCTCTACCCCGACAAGCCGATCTACGACATCCCGGCCGTGCCGGTGTGCACCGGCAAGGAACTGACGGATTCCCTGCTCAAGCAGATCGAGCCCTTTGGCGCGACCTTCCACCTGGGCCAGGAAGTGACCGTGGTGCGCAAGCAGGACGACGGCCGTTTCTTCGTCGAGACCAGCAAGGGCACGCAGTTCCTGACCAAGACCATCTTCATCGCCGCCGGCGTGGGCGCCTTCCAGCCGCGCACGCTCAAGGTCGACGGCCTGGAGAAGTTCGAAGGCACGCAGCTGCACTACCGCGTGAAGAACCCGGCCGACTTTGCCGGCAAGAACCTGGTCATCGTGGGCGGCGGCGACTCCGCCCTGGACTGGACGCTGAACTTCACCAATGAAGGCCCGAACAAGGCCGAGAGCGTGATCCTGCTGCACCGCCGCGACGGCTTCAAGGCCGCCCCGGCCAGCGTGGCCAAGATGCGCGAGCTGTGCGACGCCTACGAGATGCAGTTCATCGTCGGCCAGGTCACGGGTTTCGACGAGAAGGACGGCAAGCTCAGCGCCATCAAGGTCACGGGCGGCGACGGCGTGACCCGCGTGGTGCCGCTGGACGTGCTGCTGGTCTTCTTCGGTCTGAGCCCGAAACTGGGACCGATTGCGGAATGGGGCCTGCAGATCGAGCGCAAGCAGCTCGTGGTGGACACCGAGAAGTTCTCCACCAGCGTGCCCGGCATCTTTGCCGTGGGCGACATCAACACCTACCCCGGCAAGAAGAAGCTCATCCTCTCGGGCTTCCATGAGTGCGCGCTGGCCGCCTTCGGCGCCATGCCCATCATCTTCCCCGAGAAGAAGGTGCACCTGCAGTACACCACCACCAGCCCCAAGCTGCACAAGGTGCTGGGCGTGGAATCGCCGGTATTCGACTGACCGCGATCAAGAATTGCTGAATCAGATCAGGCCCGCCACCCGGCGGGCTTTTTCTTTGCCCGCCCGGGGACTAAAATACGTTCCGTGCTCTCATTGAGCGCATCCGCTAGGGGTGTTGCCGCGGTGCCAACCGCGTCGACTGAGAAAGTCCCTTTGAACCTGATTGAGGTAATGCTCACGCAGGGAAGCAGGCCCCCACCGGGTTCACCGGCACCGGCCCCTCCCCCTGCTGCTTTGATATGAAACGCGTGAAAGTCTCAGCGTGTCCCCGCCAGGACCTGCATCGCCCGCGGCGCATGGCCGTGGTTGAGCGGGCCGTGGCCCTGCCCGGTGCGCACGTCCACCCCGGCGGCAATGGCGCCCAGGATGTAGACGCGCGCCAGGCGCACGGCTTGCTCCAGTGCATGCCCCAGGGCCAGGTGCGCGGCGATGGCCGAGGACAGGGTGCACCCCGTGCCGTGCACGTTGTTGCTCGCGATGCGCGCCGACGCCAGGCGCACCGGCACGCGACCGGGCTGCAGCAGCAGATCCACCACCTCGTCGCCCTGCAGATGCCCACCCTTGAGCAGCACATTGGGCGCGCCCAGGGCCAGCAGTTCCCTGGCGGCGGGTTCGAGGCCCGCGATGCCGGCGATCTCGTGGCCCAGCAGCAGCTCGGCCTCGTCGAGGTTGGGCGTGATCACGGTGGCCAGGGGGAACAGCTCCTGCACCAGCACGGCCACGGTCTCTTCGGCGATCAGGCGGTCGCCGCTGGTGGCCACCATCACCGGGTCCAGCACGACATGCTTCAGTCCGTGCCTGCGGATGGCCTGCGCCACCACGCGCACGATGCCCGGCGCATGCAGCATGCCGATCTTCACGGCATCGGCGCCGATGTCCTCGATCACCGCGTCGATCTGTGCGGCCAGGAACTCGGGCGGCACAGCAAAGATGCCGCGCACGCCCTGCGTGTTCTGCGCCGTCAAGGCGGTGATGGCCGTCATGCCGTAGCAGCCCAGGGCGCTGAAGGTCTTGAGGTCGGCCTGGATGCCGGCGCCGCCGCCGCTGTCGGAACCTGCGATGGACAGCACGCGCGGGTAGTGTTTTTCGTTCGTCGTGATCGTGGTCATGGCGCGCATTATCAGTTCAATTGACATGACCACCTCGAACCAAGGTCCATCCTCCGTGGTGCTCGGCGCCGGCCTCATGGGCCGGCTGCTGGCCTGGCAGCTGGCGTGCGCCGGCCACCGTGTCACGGTCTACGAAGCCGGGGGCGCCGACGCGCAGAGCTCGCCCGCGCGCATTGCCGCCGCCATGCTGGCGCCGCTGGCCGAATCGGCCATCACCGAAGCCAGCGTGGTCGAGATGGGGCGCCACGCGCTCACGCGCTGGCCGCAATTGCTGGCGCAGCTCTCCTTACCAGTGTACTTCCAGCAGGAAGGCACGCTGATCCTCTGGCACCGCCAGGACGCGGCTGAGGCGCGTCGCTTTGCGGGCCAGCTGCAGGCCACCAACGAAAGGAATCCCGCCCTGCCCAAGGTCCAGGCGCTGGACGCCGCGGGTGTCCAACAACTCGAACCCAGCCTGGAGAACCGTTTTGCCCAGGGCCTGTACCTGCCCGGCGAAGGCCAGCTCGATAACCGCGAGTTGCTGGCCGCGCTGCTGCACGAATTGCAGGCCCTGAAGCTTGATTTGCACTGGAACAGCCCGCGCACCCCGGAGGACTTCCAGCCCGGCACCCCCGGACAGCCTGACTGGCTGTTCGACTGCCGTGGCCTGGGTGCCAACGCGCAATGGGGTCAGCTGCGCGGTGTGCGCGGAGAAGTGGCGCGCATCCATGCCCCCGAGGTGGCCTTGAGCCGCCCGACGCGTTTGATCCACCCGCGTTACCCGATCTACATCGCGCCCAAGCAGGACGGTCTCTTCGTGATCGGCGCCACCGAGATCGAGAGCAACGACCTCTCACCACCCAGCGTGCGCTCCACGCTGGAACTGCTGAGCGCGGCCTACGCCGTGCACCCGGGTTTTGCCGAGGCGCGCATCCTGGAGATCGCCACCCAGTGCCGCCCCACCCTGCCCGACAACCTGCCGGCCGTCCGCCACCTCGGCCCGCGTTGCCTGCAGATCAATGGTCTGTACCGCCACGGTTTCATGATCTCGCCAGCCCTGCTGGACGTGGTGCTGGAGTTCGTGCAGGAACGGACCACGACACTCGCGGCTTCGCTGGACCTGCGCATGGAAACCGTGGATTGAAGCCCATGAACGTCATCATCAACAAGCAAGAACACGAACTGGCCACAGGCGCCACGCTGCTCGACGCCATCATGGCCATCGAGGCCAAGCCGCCCTTTGCGGCGGCCGTCAACACCCAGTTCGTCCCGAAAACGCAGTACGCCCAGCAAGGCCTGCACGAAGGCGACCGTGTCGAAATCATCTCTCCCGTCACCGGCGGATAAGCCATGTCCAACACCTCTGATCCCCTCGTTCTCTACGGCGAAACCTTCCACAGCCGCCTGCTGCTGGGCACCTCGCGCTACCCGTCACCGGCCGTGCTCGAAGCCGCCGTGAAGCTCGCCAGGCCCGCCATGCTGACCGCCTCGCTGCGCCGCCAGGGTGCCGTGCCCCATGAAAGCGGCAATGGCTTCTGGGAGCTGCTGAAGAAACTGGACGTGCCGGTGCTGCCCAACACCGCCGGCTGCCACAGCGTGCAGGAAGCCATCACCACCGCGCAGATGGCGCGTGAGGTGTTCGAGACGCCGTGGATCAAGCTGGAGGTGATCGGTGACGACTACACCCTGCAGCCCGACACGCTCAATCTGGTGCAGGCGGCCGAGCACCTGATCAAGGAAGGTTTCAAGGTGCTGCCCTACACCACCGAAGACCTGGTGCTGTGCCAGCGCCTGGTGGACGTGGGCTGCCAGGCCGTCATGCCCTGGGCCGCGCCCATCGGCACCGGCAAGGGCCCCATCAACCCCTACGCGATGCGCGTGCTGCGCGAGCGCCTGGCCGTGCCCATGATCGTGGACGCGGGCCTGGGCCGTCCATCGCACGCCTGCACCGTCATGGAGTGGGGTTTTGATGGCGTGCTGCTCAACACCGCCGTCGCCCTAGCCCAGGACCCCGTGGCCATGGCCGGCGCCTTCGCCGCCGCCACCCAGGCCGGGCGCGACGCCTGGCGCTCCGGCGCCATGAGCGAGCAGGACGCCGCCCAACCCTCCACGCCCGTGCTGGGCACCCCTTTCTGGCATGCCAAGTGAGACACCCCCAGGCTCCGCTCCCTACGTTCGCTGCATGCCAGGCACCTACGCCAGTGGCCCGGCAGAGCCGGTTCCACGGCCTTCCCCGTTTCGATCCTTTCATTCATGCGTCACGGGCCATGCCCCACGCAACTGAGCAACCGACATGCAAACTCTGACGCCCGAAGCGCAGGCCATCGTAGCCGCGCACCCGAAGCTGGCCCTGCCCGTCATCGGCGAGCCGGCCCTGAACTTCAGACGCGAAGACGCGGTCTACCGCCATGCCAAGCAGGCCTGCCTGGCCCTGGGTTTCATCGAGATCGACGCCGAATGCGTGGCGCTGGCCTGGCTGGCCCGGACACAGCGCACAGGCCATTTCGACCCACAGGCCTGGCCCGACGAGCCGGCCGATTTCGGCCTGCGGCCCTGGCCGCGCGACGATACCTTCCCGGCCTGCCCCAAGGCGCTGGGCCTCTATGCCGTGCTGCCCGATGCCCAGTGGGTGGGCCGTGTGGCGCGCGCTGGCGTGCCCACGGTGCAACTGCGTTTCAAGTCCGACGATGCTGCAGCCGTGCGACGCGAGGTCCAGGCCTCGGTCGAGGCGGTGCGTGGCACGAATGCATTGCTGTTCATCAACGACCACTGGCGTGAAGCCATTGCGGCCGGTGCCTACGGCGTGCACCTGGGCCAGGAGGACATGGAGATCGCCGACTTCGCGGCCATCCGCGCCGCCGGCCTGCGCCTGGGCTTGTCGAGCCACGGTTACGCCGAGATGGTGCGCGCCGACCGCATGAGCCCGAGCTACCTCGCCATGGGCGCGGTCTACCCGACCACGCTCAAGCGCATGGCCACTGCGCCGCAGGGTCCCGGCCGGCTGGCGGCCTATGCACGTCTGATGCGGAACTATCCGGGAGTGGGCATCGGCGGCATCTCTGCGACCGAGCTGCCCGAGATCAAGGCCACGGGCGTGGGTTCGCTGGCGGTGGTGCGGGCCATCACGGCCGCAGCCGACCCCGAGCAGGCAGCTGCGAAGCTCATGGCCGCCTGGGAAGCTTGAAGCCACTGAACTTGTGAAGAATTCGTAGCGAGCGACTCGAGCGCCAGGCGGACGGAGCACAGCCACCGGGACGTACTTGCGGTACGTGAGGATGGCGCGCAGCGCCCAACGCCGCGACGGGCAAGCGCAGTAGATTTATTCGCAAGTTCTCAGGTGCTGGCGATACGCTTGCTCACATCGAGCATGCGCGTGGCCATGATGGCGCTCAGGGCCATGGACAGGGAGAGCGCCACGGTGGGGTGCTTCCTGCCCAGGGTCTCAAAATCCTCGGGGCTCATGGTCCAGACCTTGCAGTTGCTGTAGGCCACCACCGAGGCATTGCGCGGCAGGTGCGAGAAGAAACTGCCCTCGCCCACGACGGTTCCCGGACCGAGGATGGCCAGCTGCATCAGGCCGCTGTCGGTCTTGACGTCGACCTTGAGGTTGCCGGTCTCCAGGAAATAGAGGTTGCGGTCCTGGGCGCCCTGCGAGATCAGCAGATGACCCCGCTCGTAGGTGTGCGGACGCAGGTAGTCCGCCACGATGTACCAGGACTGCACGCCGAGATGGCGGGACAACACGCCGTCCTCGGTATTGCGCGAAATGGCGGTGATGAGACCGTTGACCGCACTGTTCTGCGTCAAGGGATTGAATGAATCCATCGGACACCCTTTCCACGGGTCCGACGGACCCGCTCATGTAGCTCGGCGATGCTCGTCCGGAGTATTGGGTGTCCCCCCGGGGCTGTCAAGCTCGCAAGCCCGGCACTCGTGGCCGGCAGCCCGCCGTATCAGGCCGTCTTGTCGGCCAGCTGGACCCGGTTGCGGCCCTGGTCCTTGGCCTGGTAAAGGGCCCCGTCGGCGCGGGACAGCACGGCGTCGGCCGACAGGTCGTCATCGCGGATGGACGCTATGCCGATGCTGGCCGTCACGCTGACCTCGTCGCGCCCGAAACTCATGGGATGCTGGACCAGCTTGTCGCAGATGCGCTGGGCAAAGCCCAGGGCGGCCTGCAGGCCGCTGCCGGGAAGGATGACGGCGAACTCCTCGCCCCCCATGCGCCCGGCCGTGTCGGTGGTACGCAGTTCGTGGCGCAGCAGGTTGGAAAAATGCCGCAGCAGGCTGTCGCCGGCGGCGTGGCCGTACTGGTCGTTGATGCGCTTGAAATGGTCCAGGTCGAGCATCAGCACACAGGCCTCGCCTGTGGTGCGCCGGCGCACGCGCTCCAGCTCTTCCTCCAGCCGGCGCAGGAAATGGCGGCGGTTGGGCAGGCCGGTCAGCGCATCGGTGCTCGCCTGCTCACGCAGCTCGACCTCCAGCTTCTTGCGCTCGGTGATGTCGATGCGGCTGCCCACGATATACCCCTGGGGCGTGCGGTGTTCGCTGAACTGCAGCCAGCGCCCGTCGTCGAGTTCCACCTCATAGGGCACACCGTCAGCAGCCTGGTGCTGGCGCAGACGCCGGGTAAGCCACGCCTCGTCCTGCCCGATCGCCTCGGGAAAGAGCCCTTGGGCCACGGCATCACGCGCAATCTGCTCGAAGGTCCGGCCCTGCCGCAGGACATCGCGCAGGCGCCCGAAGATCTGCAGATGCGCCTCGTTGCTCATCACGAGACGGTCCTGGGGATCGTAGATGGTGATGCCGGCGGACAGGCTGTTGATGCCCTCGCTCAACAGTTGCAGGGCCTGGTCGGCGTCGCTGCGCGCCGACTCGCGCAGGGTCTCGATGCGGGCCATGCGCCGCAAGGTCAGGCCGAGCAGCAGCCCCAGCAGCAGGATGATGCCCGCGACATAGGCTGCACCTCGGTACCAGTTCTGCAAGGCATCTCGGACAGAAATGCCAATCACGACGTAAAAGGGGTACTGATCAATCTTGCGAAAGCTGTAGCGGCGCTCCTCGCCATCGGTCACGGCCTTGAACGCCGCCCGTCCGGCGATCTCCCCGGCATCCATACGGGCCTGGATGGGGTTGCGCACCGGCTTGTTGAACTCGCTCTCTAGCCAGGGATAACGGATCACCAGCTTGTGCTCCGTGCTGCTGCGCACAAACACCACACTGCTCGGGCTCAATCGCAAGGAACCAAAGATCTGGTCGAAATGGCTCAGGTTCAGGGATGCGGCAACCGCCCCGAGCATCCGTCCGGATTTGTCACGCACCGGGACGTAGGTCGCCACCGTCAGTTGACCGGACACATTGCCGCGCACCAGTTCGGAAAAGGCGATCTGGGCCTGCGGATGACTTTGGAGGTACTGGAAGGCCGGTCTTTGCGAGATGTTCCCCGAGCGCGGAAGCGTCGCAGGACGCCTGGTGTCGTACAAAATATTGCCCACGGCATCGTAGATGAAGATGTCGCGCAGCTCGGGGAACTGCACCTTGTAGGGCAGGAGGATGTCCGCCACCTCGCGCTCGTGCTGCGCCGCGGTCGCGGCGCGCATGGTGCTGGCCGACAGCCGGTTGGCGATCTGGTGCAGCGTGGCATCCATGCGCCGCAAGGCGGAGGCCAGCTGGCCATCGATGGTCTGCGCCAGGTTTTCCGCATGGTCCGAGGCCCGCGCCAGCGTCATGTCATAGCTGATCTTCTGCTGCCAGGCGAGCATCAGCACCAGGCCCGCGAAACCCAGCACAAGCATGCGGATCTGGACGCGGGGTTTCATGAGCATGACTGGCGCCGTGGCTTCAGCCGATCCAGCGGCGCGCGTTGCGCCAGATCTGCATCCAGGGACTGTGCGCGCTCGGGTCGAGCGAAGTCCAGCTCGTCTGGATGTTGCGGAACACGCGCTCGGGGTGCGGCATCATGGCCGTGAACCGCCCATCGGCCGTGGTGACCGCGGTCAGGCCGCCGGCACTGCCATTGGGGTTGCAGGGATAGGCCTCGGTGGCCGCGCCCGTGTTGTCCACGAAGCGCATCGCCGCGATCGCCTTGGCCGCGTTGCCGCGGTAGGCAAAGTTGGCGTAACCCTCGCCATGCGCCACGGCAATCGGCAGGCGGCTGCCGGCCATGCCCTGCAGGAACAGGCTGGGCGATTCGAGCACTTCCACCAAAGACAGGCGTGCCTCGAAACGTTCGCTGCGGTTGGTCGTGAAACGCGGCCAGTCCTGCGCCCCGGGGATGATGTCGGCCAGCTCGGCGAACATCTGGCAGCCATTGCACACGCCCAGGCCAAAGGTGTCGAGGCGGGCGAAGAAGGCCTGGAACTGCTCGGACAACCCCTTGTTGAAGGTGATGGAACGCGCCCAGCCGATACCGGCACCCAGCGTGTCGCCGTAGCTGAAACCACCGCAGGCCACCACCCCCTTGAAATCTTTCAGGTTCGCGCGGCCGTTCTGCAGGTCGGTCATGTGCACGTCATAGGCCTCGAAGCCGGCCTCGGTGAAGGCATAGGCCATCTCCACGTGCGAGTTCACGCCCTGCTCGCGCAGCACGGCCACCTTCGGCCGGCTCTTGAGCAGCGCGGGTGCGAGACCTTGCGCCGGATCGAAGGTGAGGTGCACGTGCAGGCCGGGGTCGCTGGGCGCGCCGGCAGCTGCGTGCTCCTGGTCGGCACAAGCGGTGTTGTCGCGCTGCCGGTTGATCTTCCAGCTCACGCTGTCCCAGACCTGGTGCAGATCGAAAAGTTTGGCAGAGAACACCGCCTTGGCATCGCGCCAGACCTGCAGTTCGCCCACACCGGCGCCAACCGTTGCACCAGCCGGCCGCGTCTTGCCGACCACGTGGCTGTGTTTGGACAGACCATGTTCGCGCAGCACCTGCATCACCGCATCGCGGTCTTCGCTCCTGACCTGCAGCAGCACACCGAGTTCCTCGTTGAACAGGGCCTTGAGCGTGAGCTCCTCGCGGCGTGCACCGACCTGGGAGGCCCAGTTCTTGCTGTCGCCGGTGTCCATGCGGCTGTCGGAGATGCCGTCGCCCTCCGTCACCAGCAGGTCCACATTGAGCGCCACGCCCACGTGGCCGGCAAAGGCCATCTCGGCCGCTGCGGCCAGCAGACCACCGTCGCTGCGGTCGTGGTAGGCCAGGATCCTGCCCTGGGTACGCAGGGCGTTCACGGCCTTGACCAGGTTGATCAGGTCCTGTGGATCGTCCAGGTCCGGCACCGTGTCACCGGTCTGGTTCAGCGTCTGCGCAAGGATGGAACCCGCCATGCGGTTCTTGCCGCGGCCCAGGTCGACCAGCAGCAGCGTGGTATCGGCCGTGTTGTCCAGTTGCGGTGTCAGCGTGCCGCGCACATCGCCCAGCGTGGCGAAGGCGCTCACGATCAGCGAAACCGGCGAGGTGACCTTCTTTTTGTGATGGCCATCACTCCACTGCGTACGCATGGACAGGCTGTCCTTGCCCACGGGGATGGAGATGCCCAGCGCCGGGCACAGCTCCATGCCCACGGCCTGCACGGTGGCATACAGCGCGGCGTCCTCACCGGGCTCGCCGCAGGCGGCCATCCAGTTGGCCGAGAGCTTGACACGCGAAAGCTCGATGGGTGCGGCCAGCAGATTGGTGATGGCCTCGGCCACGGCCATGCGGCCCGAAGCCGGCGCGTCGATTGCGGCCAGCGGCGTGCGTTCGCCCATGCTCATGGCCTCGCCCTTGAAACCGGCGTAGTCGGCCAGGGTCACGGCCACGTCGGCCACCGGCACCTGCCAGGGCCCGACCATCTGGTCACGATGGGTGAGGCCGCCCACGGTGCGGTCACCGATGGTGATGAGGAAACGCTTGGAGGCGACGGTCGGGTGGCTCAGCACGTCGATCACGGCCTTCTGCAGTTCCACCCCCGTCAGGTCCAGCGGCTTGAAGCTGCGCGCGATCGACTTCACGTCGCGGTGCATCTTGGGCGGCTTGCCCAGCAGCACGTTCATGGGCATATTCACCGGTGCCCCCACGCTCCCCACTGCGTGTGGTTCGCTGCCCCCCGAGGGAGCCCTCGCGCCTTGGGACGGCCCGGCGCCGCTCACGCCATTGCCTTCGTACACCACCAAATCGCGCTCTTCGGTGGCCACGCCGACCACGGCAAAGGGGCAACGCTCGCGTTCACAGAAAGACTTGAACTGCTCCAGCGACTCGGGCGCAATGGCCATCACATAACGTTCCTGGCTCTCGTTGCACCAGATTTCCTTGGGCGCCAGGCCGGACTCTTCGAGCGGCACGGCGCGCAGGTCGAAACGCGCACCGCGGCCGGCGTCGTTGCTGAGCTCGGGGAAGGCATTGGACAGGCCGCCGGCACCCACGTCATGGATGGCCAGGATGGGGTTCTTGTCGCCTTGCGACCAGCAGTGGTTGATGACCTCCTGTGCGCGGCGCTCGATCTCGGGGTTGCCGCGCTGCACCGAATCAAAGTCCAGCTCGGCCGCGTTGGCGCCGGTGGCCATGGAGCTGGCCGCACCACCGCCCATGCCGATGCGCATGCCGGGGCCGCCAAGCTGGATCAGCAGGGTGCCGGCCGGGAACAGGATCTTCTGGGTCTGGCCGGCGTCAATGACACCGACACCGCCGGCGATCATGATGGGCTTGTGGTACGCACGCTGCACCGTGTCCACATCACTGGCCACGGTCTGCTCGTACTCACGGAAATAACCCGCCAGGTTGGGGCGTCCGAATTCGTTGTTGAAGGCCGCGCCCCCCAGCGGGCCCTCGGTCATGATCTGCAGCGGGCTGGCAATGTGCTCGGGTTTGCCGCCCTTTTCATCGGACCAGCCACCCCAGAGCCTGGAGACGGTGAAGCCGGTCAGGCCGGCCTTGGGCTTGGAGCCGCGGCCGGTGGCGCCTTCGTCACGGATCTCGCCGCCGGCACCCGTGGAGGCGCCCGGGAAGGGCGAGATGGCGGTCGGGTGGTTGTGCGTCTCGACCTTCATCAGCACGTGGTTCATGGCCTCGGACTTCTGGTAGCCGGGTGCGCTGCCCTGCCCCATGCGGGCCACGAAACGCTCGACGCCATGGCCTTCCATGATGGAGGCATTGTCCGAATAGGCCACCACCGTGTGCTGGGGAGCGAGCTGGTGGGTGTTGCGAATCATGCCGAACATGCTGCGCTGCTGGCGCACACCGTCGATGCTGAAGTCGGCGTTGAAAATCTTGTGGCGGCAGTGCTCGCTGTTGGCCTGGGCGAACATCATGAGCTCGACGTCGGTCGGGTTGCGCTTGAGGTCACGGAAGGCCTGCACCAGGTACTCGATCTCGTCTTCGGCCAGGGCCAGGCCGAATTGCACATTGGCCTTTTCCAGTGCGGCGCGACCGCCCTCCAGGATGTCCACGTGCTCCATCGGTGCCGGGTGCAGCTCGGTGAACAGGGCGCAGGCCTCCTCACGGGTGGCCACGGCGCTTTCGGTCATGCGATCGTGCAGCAAGGCGGCCACCTGCCCCAGCTGCTCTGTCGTCAGGGCGTTCTTGCCGAGCAGGCCCGATTTGAGCGTCAGGCGGTATTCGACCACGCGTTCCACGCGGTGCACGGCCAGGCCGCAGTTGTGGGCAATGTCGGTGGCCTTGGAAGCCCAGGGCGAGACCGTGCCCAGGCGCGGCGCCACCACCACCAGCGGGCCTTCGGCCGGGCCAGCATAGGGATCGCCATAGGCCAGGAGCGCGGCGAGCTGCTGTTTCAGCTCAGTGGTCGGAGCTTGGTCACTGGCCACCAGGTGCACATAACGCGCGGCGATGCCGCTGATCTTGTCGTGGATGCCCTGCAACCGGGGCAGAAGCTGCTGGATACGAAAGGGGCTGAGGGCGCTGCCGCCTTCGAAAGAGGAGATGTGCAGGGTCACGGGGGTGGCCTTGAAGGTCGGAGGGGGAAACGCAAGATTTTACCCGCTACCCCATGCTCGATCAGGCCGCGGCGGGCATGAAAGCGCCGGCGATGGGATAATTCCGCCCCATGACGATCACCTACAAAGACGAAGCCGGCATCGCCGGCATGCGCCTGGCCTGCCGGCTGGCGGCCGAAGTGCTGGATTACCTGACCCCCCACGTGAAACCCGGCATCACCACCGGCGAGATTGACCGCCTCGCGGCCGAATGCATGAAGGCCCAGGGCACGACCTCGGCCACCCTGGGTTACCAGCCGCCCGGCTACCCGCCCTTCCCGGCCTCGCTGTGCACCTCGATCAACCATGTGGTCTGCCACGGCATCCCCGGCGACAAGGTGCTCAAGAAGGGCGATATCGTCAATATCGACGTCACCGTCATCAAGGACGGCTGGTTCGGCGACACCAGCCGCATGTTCATCGTCGGCGACGCCTCCATTGCCGCCAAGCGCCTGTGCTCCTTCACCTACGAGGCCATGTGGCACGGCATCGAGCAGGTCAAGCCCGGCGCCCGCCTGGGCGACATCGGCTGGGCCATCCAGAAATTCGCCGAGAGCAACGGCTTTTCCGTGGTGCGCGAGTTCTGCGGCCACGGCATCGGCCAGGTCTTCCACGAGGAGCCCCAGGTGCTGCACTACGGCAAGCCCGGCACGCTGGAGGAACTGAAACCCGGCATGACCTTCACCATCGAGCCCATGATCAATGCCGGCAAGCGCGACATCAAGGAACTGGGCGACGGCTGGACCATCGTCACCAAGGACCACTCGCTCTCGGCCCAGTGGGAACACACCGTGCTGGTCACGCCCACGGGCTACGAGGTGCTGACACTGTCGGCCGGCAGCCCGCCGGTGCCGGACTTCGTGAAAAGCGCGGCCCTGACGGCCTGAATCGGTGCCGATCGGGCCTGATTCCTGCTTGTTCTGACGTCATGATCAGAACCCAGACCCTCCGCGAGCAGTACCGCGCCCGCAAGGCCGAACTGCTGCAGAACGTCAGCGACAGCGGCCGCTCCACCCGCGGCGTGCATGCAGCCCTGCACCAGCTGGCCCGCCTGGCCGACGACAGCCTCAAGACACTTTGGAAACAGGCCGGGTTCGGCCCCGGCCTGGCCTTGGTCGCGGTCGGCGGTTTCGGGCGCGGCGAACTGTTCCCGCACTCGGACATCGACGTCCTGCTGCTGCTGCCCGAAGGCCAGTCGCCCGACGCGGATGAAGCCCTGCGCCAGCGCATCGAGACCTTCATCAGCAGTTGCTGGGACACCGGCCTGGAAATCGGCTCCAGCGTGCGCACGGTCGACGAATGCCTGGCCGAGGCGGCCAAGGACGTGACGGTGCAGACGGCGCAGCTGGAGTCGCGCCTGATCTGCGGCAACGCCACCCTGTTCAAGGATTTCCGCTGGCGCTTTCGCCAGGCGCTGGACGCGCGCGCCTTCTTTGTCGCCAAGACGCTGGAGATGCAGCAGCGCCACAACAAGTTCGAGGACACGCCCTACGCGCTGGAGCCCAACTGCAAGGAATCCCCCGGCGGCCTGCGCGACCTGCAGATCATCCTCTGGGTGGCGCAGGCCGCCGGCTACGGCAAGAGCTGGGACGAACTGGCCCGCACCGGCCTGGCCACCCCCTTCGAGGTACGCCAGCTCAAGCGCAACGAGGCCATGCTGGAGCTGATCCGCCTGCGCCTGCACCTGATCGCGGGCCGGCGCGAGGACCGGCTGGTGTTCGACCTGCAAACGGCGGTGGCGAACACCTTCGGCTACGGACTGACGGCCCCCACGCTCGGCACTGACGTGTCCTCGCTGCCCCCCGAGGGGGCTGTTTCGCCTAAGGGCGGCCTATCGGCGAAACCGGACACCACCGATGTCAAGACCAAGGTGCGCGCCAGCGAGGCGCTGATGCGCCACTACTACTGGGCCGCCAAGGCCGTGACCCAGCTCAACCAGATCCTGCTGCTCAACATCGAGGAGCGGCTCAACCCGCGCACCCAGGCCCCGCGCGCCATCAACGAACGCTTCCTGGACAAGGGCGGCCTGATCGAAGTCGCCAGCGACGAGCTCTACCAGCGCGAACCCCACGCCATCCTGGAGACCTTCCTGGTCTACCAGACCACCGAGGGCGCCAAAGGCCTGTCGGCGCGCACCTTGCGCGCGCTGTACAACGCGCGCGGCCTGATGACGGCGAAATTCCGCAGCGACCCGGTCAACCGCCGGACCTTCATGGCCATCCTGCAGCAGCCGCGCGGCATCACACACGCCATGCGCCTGATGAACCAGACTTCGGTGCTGGGACGTTACCTCTGGATCTTCCGGCGCATCGTGGGGCAGATGCAGCACGACCTGTTCCACGTCTACACCGTGGACCAGCACATCCTCATGGTGCTGCGCAACGTACGACGCTTTTTCATGGCCGAGCACGCGCACGAATACCCCTTCTGCTCGCAGCTCGGCGCCGGCTGGGACCAGCCCTGGATCCTCTACGCGGCCGCGCTCTTTCATGACATTGCCAAGGGCCGCGGCGGCGACCACTCCGACCTGGGCGCCACGGAAGTGCGTCGTTTTGCCAGCCAGCACGGCATCAGCCGCGAGGATGCCAAGCTGATCGAGTTCCTGGTGCGCGAGCACCTGTCGATGAGCCGCATCGCGCAGAAGTCCGACCTGAGCGACCCCGACGTCATCAACGCCTTCGCCAGGCAGGTCGGCAACGAGCGTTACCTGACCGCCCTGTACCTGCTCACCGTGGCCGACATCCGCGGCACCAGTCCCAAGGTCTGGAACGCCTGGAAAGGCAAGCTCCTCGAAGACCTCTACCGCTACACCCTGCGCGCCCTGGGCGGCCACGCGCCCTCGCCCGATGCCGAGGTCGAGGCGCACAAGCGCGAGGCCCTGGTCCAGCTGGCCCTGCACAGCCTGCCCCACGAGGCGCACAAAAAGCTCTGGGACACGCTGGACGTCAGCTATTTCATGCGCCACGATGCCGATGACATCGCCTGGCATACGCGCCACATCTCCCGCCATGTCGGTACGGACCAGCCCATCGTGCGGGCGCGTCGCTCACCCGCCGGCGAAGGCCTGCAGGTGCTGGTCTACACCGCTGACCAGCCCGACCTCTTCGCCCGCATCTGCGGTTATTTCGACCAGGGCGGCTTCAGCATCCTGGATGCGCGCATCCACACGGCGCGCAATGGCTATGCGCTCGACACCTTCCAGGTCGTCACGCCCGGTCTGCAGGACCATTACCGCGAAATGACCAGCATGGTCGAGTCGGAGCTGGCGCGTGCCATTGCCGAGGCGCCCCCCCTGCCCGAGCCCAGCCGCGCGCGGCTGTCGCGCCGGGTCAAGAGCTTCCCCGTCACGCCGCGCGTGAGCCTCAAGCCTGATGAAAAGGCCCAGCGCTGGCTGCTCAGCATCTCCGCCAGCGACCAGACCGGCCTGCTCTACAAGGTGGCACGCGTACTGGCCCGCCACCGCATCAACCTGCAGCTGGCCAAGGTCAACACCCTGGGTGAACGGGTGGACGATACCTTCCTGATCAGCGGCGACGCGCTGCAGAACAACCGCGCCCAGATCGCCATCGAGACCGAATTGCTGGACGTGCTGGCTTCCTGAGGCCCCTGCCCCCGCGGACACGCATGCCCCGGGTGTGCGCACAGACCCTGATTGACAGGCCTCCCCCTTGCCGTGCCATAGTGTGCAGGCAGCATCCTGCTGCAGAACAAGACACATCCATTGAGGAGACCGTGATGCGACATTCATTCCCGCGCAGGCTTGCCCTGTGCACCGTGGCCCTGGCCCTGGCCGGCTGCGCCCACTGGCCCGGCTCCGGCTGGGTCACGCTGATCGACGGCGAGCAGGGGCTGGAGAACTGGAACAGGATAGGCGACGCCAACTGGCGCATCGAGGCCGGCGGCATCTCGGCCAACCAGGGCAAGGGCGGCTACCTCGTTTCCAAGAATTCCTACAAGGATTTCGAGATCTATGCCGAGTTCTGGGCCGCCACCGACACCAACAGCGGCATCTTCATCCGCGCCTCCGATCCGGCCAAGATCGCGGCCGACAACGCTTACGAGGTCAACATCTGGGACATCCGCCCGGACCCGACCTATGCCACTGGCGCCATCGTCGGTTTTGCGGCCGTCCCCGTGCCCACCGTCTACAAGGCCGGCGGCAAGTGGAACACCCTGGAAATCTCGGCCAAGGGCGACGAGCTGACCGTGAAACTCAACGGCGTGCAGACCGTCAGCACCCGCAACGGCAAATTCCCCAGCGGCCCCTTCGCCCTGCAGTTTGGTGCCGGCGTGCAGGGTGCGAACGGCGGCCCGATCAAGTGGCGCAAGGTGCAGATCAAGCCGCTCTGAATTGAGCAGCGGGCCGGCACATCGCGGGCCGGCCCGCGTTCATATCAATCGTCCTGACTGGCGTCCAGCCCGGGAAACAGCACCTCGGTGTAGCCGAACTGCGTGAAATCGCGCACGCGCATCGGATACAGCTTGCCCACCAGGTGGTCGCACTCGTGCTGCACCACGCGGGCGTGGAAGCCCTCCACCGTGCGGTCGATGGCGTCACCGTATTGATCGAAACCGGTATAGCGGATGCGCTGCCAGCGCGGCACCACGCCGCGCAGCCCCGGCACCGAGAGACAGCCCTCCCAGCCCAGTTCTTCTGCCTCACCGAGGGGTGTGATCACCGGATTGCACAACACGGTGCGCGGCACGACGGGTGCGTCGGGGTAGCGCGGATTGAATTCCCCGCTGCCGAATATGACCACCTGCAGGTCCACGCCGATCTGCGGCGCCGCCAGGCCGGCGCCGTTGGCGGCGGCCATGGTGTCGATCAGGTCGGTGATGAGCAGGTGCAGTTCGTCATCGTCGAACCGGGTGACAGGCTGGGCGACACGCAAGAGGCGCGGGTCGCCCATGCGTAGAATCTCTCGAATGGTCATGGTGTCTGGAGCAAACGGTTGGTCATGAAGAAAGTTCTCATTATTGATGACCACGCGACAACGCGTGATCTCGTCAAATGGGCCCTGAACGAATCCGGGCTCAAGCTTTCCGAGGCCTCCAATGGCGAGGCTGGAATACTGGCGGCCAAGCAGAGCCATCCCGATCTGATCCTGCTCGACATCATGATGCCGGGCGGGCTCGACGGCTACGAGGTCTGCAAGCAGCTACGCAGCTCGGACACCCTTGCCAAGGTGAAGATCATCCTGCTCTCGGCGAACGACGCCGAGGCCGACCGCAAGCGGGGACAGGAGGCCGGCGCCAATGCCTACCTCGTCAAACCCTTCAAGCCGGCCGTGCTCCGGGGTGTGGTGAACAAGCTGCTGGAAGAATCCTGAAGGCGGACCGTACACCTGCCCATACCGATGCGCTGGCTCTACCTGCTCCTGGCCCTGCTTTTCCTGCTGCTGGGGATCATCGGTCTCTTCCTGCCCGTCCTGCCCACCACCCCGTTCGTCCTGCTGTCGGCCTGGGCAGCGGCACGCAGTTCGCCGCGCCTGCTCCACTGGCTTGAGAACCATACGGCCTTCGGCCCGATGATCCGCGACTGGCGTCGCGGCGGCGTGGTCAGCCGGCGCGCCAAGTGGCTGGCCACGTCATTCATGGGCGCCAGCGCGCTCTACATGCTGTACGGCGTGCGACCGCTGTGGGTACCGCTCTTGGCCATCACCTGCATGGTGGCCACCTTGTGGTGGCTATGGCGCCGGCCGGAGCGTTTTGCAGACGGCTCGACCAACGCGGGCTGAAGCCTCAGCCGGCAGCGCCGCCGAGCAGTGCCTGCAGGCCGGCTTCGTCGATCACCGCCACACCCAGGTCGCGCGCCTTGTCCAGCTTGCTGCCGGCCTCTTCGCCCGCCACCACGTAGTCGGTCTTCTTGCTGACCGAGCCGGCCACCTTGGCGCCGGCCGCCTCCAGCATCTCCTTGGCCTGCTCGCGGCTCAGCGTGGGCAGGGTGCCCGTCAGCACGAAGGTCTTGCCGGCCAGCGGCAGCTGCGCCGCCGGGCTGGGTTCGCCCTCCTCCCAACGCAAGCCGCAGGCGCGCAGCTGCGCCACCACCTCGCGGTTGTGCGCCTGCCGGAAGAAGGTGTGGATGCTCTGCGCCACCACGGGGCCCACGTCGGGCACCTGCAGCAAAGCTTCCTCGCTGGCATCCATGATGGCGTCGAGCTTGCCGAAATGCCGCGCCAGCGCCTTGGCCGTGGCCTCGCCCACGTGGCGGATGCCCAGGCCGAAGATGAAACGAGGCAAGGTGGTCTGTTTCGATTTCTCCAGCGCGTCGACGATGTTCTGCGCCGACTTGTCGGCCATGCGCTCAAGGCTGGCCAGCGCTACCAGGCCCAGGCGGTAGAGATCCGGCAGGGTATTCACGACGCCACCGTCGACCAGCTGGTCCACCAGTTTCTCGCCCAGGCCCTCGACCTCAACTGCGCGGCGCTGCGCAAAGTGCAGGATGGCCTGCTTGCGCTGGGCGCTGCAGTACAGGCCGCCGGTGCAGCGGTAGTCGGCCTCGTCCTCCTCGCGCACGGCCGCCGAGCCGCAGACCGGGCAGATGCGCGGCATGGTGAAGATTTCGGCCCCAGGCTGGCGCTTCTCGAGCAGAACGGCCACCACCTCGGGGATCACGTCGCCGGCGCGGCGCACGATCACCGTGTCGCCCACGCGCACATCCTTGCGCCGGGCTTCGTCCTCGTTGTGCAGGGTGGCATTGGTCACCGTGACACCACCCACAAACACCGGCGCCAGCTTGGCCACCGGCGTGAGCTTGCCGGTGCGACCCACCTGCACCTCGATGGCCTGTACGGTGGTGAGCATCTCCTGCGCCGGGTACTTGTGCGCCACGGCCCAGCGTGGCTCGCGGGTCTTGAAACCCAGCTGCTGCTGCAGGGCCAGGGCGTTGACCTTGTAGACCACCCCGTCAATATCGAAAGGCAGCGCGTCGCGTTTCGCACCCATGGCCTGGTGAAAGGCCAGCAGGCCCTCGGCGCCCTGGGCCACGACCCGTTCGGCGCACACCGGCAAACCCAGGGCCTGCAGCGCATCCAGCATCTGGCTGTGCGTAGCGGGGACGGCCCAGCCTTGCACTTCGCCCAGGCCATAGGCAAAAAAGCTCAGCGGCCGCTGGGCCACCAGGGCCGGGTCCAGCTGGCGGATGGCGCCGGCCGCCGTGTTGCGCGGGTTGATGAAGGTCTTCTCGCCCTTTTCGCGCTGTGTCTCATTGAGTGACTCGAAGTCATCGCGCCGCATATAGACCTCGCCACGCACCTCCAGCACGGGCGCGTCACAGCCGTCCAGGCGCAGCGGTATTTGCCCGATGGTGCGCACGTTCTGCGTCACATCCTCGCCGGTCTCACCGTCCCCGCGCGTGGCAGCCTGCACCAGCACACCGCGTTCATAGCGCAGATTGATGGCCAGGCCGTCGAACTTGAGTTCGGCTGCGTAGTCCACCGGCGGATCGGTTTCCTGCAGACCCAGGGCCTTGCGCACGCGGGCATCAAAGTTCTGCGCCCCCTGAGCCGTCGTGTCGGTCTCGGTGTCGATGGACAGCATGGGAACCGCATGGCGCACCGCCGCCAGTCCATCAAGAATCTGTCCACCCACCCGCTGCGTCGGCGAGTCGGACGTGAGCAGTTCCGGATGCGCCGCCTCCAGCGCCTGGAGTTCGCGGAACAGCCGGTCGTACTCGGCGTCCGGGACCTCGGGCGCATCGAGCACGTAGTAGCGGTGCGCGTGGTGGTGCAGCAGGCGGTGCAGTTCCTGCACACGCCGCAAGTCAGGGCCGCCAGCGGGCGCCGCGTCGAACAGGTCGGACGTGCTCATCGAATCCAGGGGTCAAAATTTCAGGAGAACAGACGGCGCGCCAGTACCGAGCCGGCTGACAACTCGCGCTCGTCGAGCTTGTCGTAGAGGTTCTCGAGCTCCGAACCGATCAGGTCCATGGCATCGGTGCTCAGGGTCTGGCCATTGTCGTCGGTGATCTGGCCGTCCATGACCTCCGCCAGGCGCGCGGCGGTCTCGCGCAGGCGCACATAGGGCTGCTCGGAGCGTGCCACCTGGGACACATCCAGGCTCAAGGTCATCTCGCGGATGGCGGTCTGGGCCGGGTCTTCGGCCTGGGCAGCCTGCGCGTCGTAATGCAGGCCCAGCGTGGGCGGCTGGCCGCCCACGCTGGCGGGCAGCACCATGCGCCCGGGCAGCACGCCGGCCACGAAACCCAGGCGTGCCGCGTTCTGCTGCACATAACCCGCGCTCCAGGCGGTGTGGCGCGCGCGCAGGGTGACGCTGAGCTGCGCATCATGCTCGCTGGCAAAGGCATCGAGTTCGCGCGCCCGCGCCACGGCATCGAGCATGTCGGGGAATTCGGGGGTGCCGCCCACGGCGTCGGCCAGGGCCTGCGTCTTCATGACGAACTCGGAGTACTCGATCTCGTTGAGCGCGCCGGCGCGGTTGGCCAGTTGCACGCCGGCCTGCAGGGCGCTGTAACGCCGGCCGGGCTGGGGCGGCTCCCAGGCCCCGTTGGCCAGGCCTTCGATGGCATAGGGCTTGCTGCCCACACGGCGCGTGGCCGGCATGTGCTGCAGCACAGCCTCGCCGCTGACCGGGTGCTCGAGCTCGATGGTCGCACTGACGTCGATCAAGGGGTCCAGCTGGGCTTTCCTGTCCAGCATCGTCGGCAGCAGGAGCCCGTCCTCATCGGCGCTGCCGGCGGCAGCGGGCGCCGCCGGATCGGGCGCGAGCCCGTCCAGCCCATGCGGCTCGACGGGGGCGGCTTCAGGCTCCGCCAGGCGAGGCTGGTTGCGCCGTGCCGTCCAGGCGCCGTGCGCCACCAGGGCCGCCAGCAACAGACCGCCAGCGATAGCCAGTCCAATCTGCAGCCTGCTCATTGGTTTCCTTGTACGCAGGCTACCGCGGCACCGGCTTTGCCGGGCCGCTGGGAGTGCCGCCCCTCGGGGGGGAGACGCCGAAGGCGTTTCGGGGGAGGCATCATGCTTCCGCCATGGACACGGCAGATTCCATGTCCACCGCCACGATGCGCGAGACGCCCTGCTCCTGCATGGTCACGCCGATCAACTGCTCGGCCATTTCCATGGCGATCTTGTTGTGGCTGATGAAGAGGAACTGGGTGCCCTTGCTCATGCTGCTCACCAGCTTGGCATAACGCTCGGTGTTGGCGTCGTCCAGCGGCGCGTCCACCTCGTCCAGCAGACAGAAGGGGGCCGGGTTGAGCTGGAAGATGGCAAACACCAGCGCGATCGCCGTCAGCGCCTTCTCGCCGCCCGAGAGCAGGTGGATGGTCTGGTTCTTCTTGCCCGGCGGCTGGGCCATGACCTGCACGCCGGCGTCCAGGATCTCGTCGCCGGTCATGATGAGTCGGGCCTGGCCACCGCCGAAGAGCTCGGGGAACATCTTGCCGAAGTGCTCGTTGACGGTCTTGAACGTGCCGGCCAGCAGTTCGCGGGTTTCGCCGTCGATCTTGCGGATGGCATCCTCCAGCGTATTCATCGCCAGGTTCAGGTCGGCCGATTGCGCGTCCAGGAAGTGCTTGCGTTCGCTCGCGCTGGCCAGCTCTTCCAGGGCCGCCAGGTTGACCGCCCCCAGGGCCGCGATCTCGCGGTTCAGGCGATCGATCTCGCCTTGCAGGCCGGTCAGGCGCACGTTGCCTTCTTCGATGGACTTGGCCACGGCTTCCAGGTCGGCCTGGGCATCGGCCAGCAGCTGGGCGTACTGCTCGAAGCCCAGGCGTGCGGCCTGCTCCTTGAGCTGCATGTCCTGGATGCGCTGGCGCAAGGGGTCGAGCTCGCGCTCGAGCTTGATACGGCGCTCGTCGCTGGCGCGCAGCTTGGCGGTCAGGTCGTCGTATTCGCTGCGCTTGGCGCCCAGAGCCTGCTCGCGTTCGAGCTTGAGCGCCAGCGCGTTCTGCAGGCCGGCCTGGGCGGCGGCGTCGGTCAGGCGGGCCAATTCGTCGCGGGCACGCTGTTCCTCGGTCGTGATGGTGGCCGCCTGCTGGTCGGCGGTGTCGATGGCACGGGCCAGTTCGGCCTTGCGGGCGTCCAGCGTGCGCAGCGAGAAGGTGGCCTCCTGCGCCTGGCGCTCCAGGCTGCGCTGTTGCTCGCGGCAGGCATTGAGTTTGCGCTCGGCTTCGAGCACACGCTCGTCGAGCTGGGCATGGCGCTCCTGGCTGTCGGCCAGCTGCATGTCCAGTTCCTCGAAGCGGCCTTCGGCGGCCACGCGGCGCTCCTGCAGCTCTTCCAGCAGGACATCGACCTCGGCCAGGTCGCCGGCGATCTGCTCGCTGCGGGCGCGGGTCTGTTCGGCCAGCTGCGTCAGGCGCAGGGTCTCGACCTGCAGCTCGTGGGCGCGGCTTTGCGTCTCGCTGGCTTCACGGCGCGCGGTGATCAGGCGTTGCGAAGCGTCGGCGTAGGCCGCCTCGGCGCGCACCAGGGCGCTGCGGGCCTCCTCGTTGATGAGGGACTGGGCACGCAGCTGCTTTTCCAGGTTCTCGATTTCCTGCGCGCGGGCCAGCAGACCGGCCTGTTCGGAATCCTGGGCGTAGAAGCTCACGCTGTGCGCGGTGACGGCGTGGCCGCTCTTCACATAGAGGGTCTCGCCGGGCTGCAACTGGGCGCGCTGGGCCAGGGCCTCCTCGAAGCTCTGCGCCACGTAGCAGCCCTGCAGCCAGTCGGCCAGCACGGCCTTGAGGCCGGCATCGTTCACGCGCAGCAGGTCGGCCAGGCGCGGCAGACCGCCGGTCTTCTCGGGGGCGCCAGCCGACGGCGTGCTGTAGAAAGCCAGCTTGGCCGGCGGTGCGTCAGCACCGAAGGCCTTGACCATGTCGATGCGGCTGACTTCGAGCGCGCCCATGCGCTCGCGCAGCGCGGCCTCGAGGGCGCTTTCCCAGCCCTGCTCGATGTGCAATTTGGTCCACAGGGCCTGCAGGTCGGCCAGGCCATGTTTGGCCAGCCAGGGCTGCAGCTTGCCGTCGGTCTTGACTTTCTCCTGCAGGGCCTTGAGGGCTTCCATGCGCGCCGACAGATCAGCCTGCCTGGCGGCTTCGGTGTTCACGGTGGCCTGCTGGGTGCGGCGTGTCTCATCGAGCTGCGGCACGCTGTCCTGCAGCTCGTGCAGGCGGGCATCGGCCACGGCGGCGGCTTCGCTGGCCTGGGCCAGCTGGGCCTGCAGGCTCTGCAGGCGGGCCTCATCCGGCGCGGCCAGGGCCTTGCGGTCGGTGTCCAGGCGTTCGCGACGCTGGTTCAGCTGGCGCGACTGCTCCTCGATGCTGCGCTGCTCGGCGGCCAGCACCTGGATCTGCTGCTGCACCTGGGTCACGCTGCCGCGCTGCTCATTGGCGCGGCTCTGGGCCTGGCGCACGGCCTCTTCCATGTCAGGCAGGGCCTGGGCCTGCTCTTCCAGCTGGGCCGCCAGTTCAGTGGTCTTCTCCTCGCCCACCAGGGCCAGCTCGGCCAGGCTTTCGATCTCGGCCTGGGCGTCCTGCTTGCGCGTAGCCCACTGGGCGGTCTGCTCCTTCAGGGTGACCAGGCGCTCCTCGACGCGCTGGCGACCCTCGACCACGAAACGGATCTCGGCCTCCAGCCGCCCCACTTCGGTGCTGGCCTCATAGAGCAGGCCCTGGGCCTGGTTGACCTGGTCGCCGGCGGCGTAATGCGCCTGGCGGATGGTCTCCAGATCGGCCTCGATGTGGCGCAGGTCGGCCACGCGGGATTCGAGCTCGATGACGGCCTTCTCGCCTTCCTGCCTGATCTTGCTCTGGTCGGCCTCGGCCTCGGAGCGGCGCAGGTACCAGAGCTGCTGCTGCTTGAGCGTGGCATCGGCCTGCAGGGTGTTGTACTTCTGTGCGACCTCGGCCTGGCGTTCGAGTTTTTCCAGGTTGGCGTTGAGTTCGCGCAGGATGTCTTCCACGCGGGTCAGGTTCTCGCGCGTGTCGGACAGGCGGTTTTCGGTCTCGCGGCGACGCTCCTTGTACTTGGAGACACCGGCGGCCTCTTCGAGGAACAGGCGCAACTCTTCCGGCTTGGATTCGATGATGCGGCTGATCGTGCCCTGGCCGATGATGGCGTAGGCGCGCGGGCCCAGACCCGTGCCGAGGAACACGTCCTGCACGTCACGGCGGCGCACCGGCTGGTTGTTGATGTAGTAGCTGCTGGTGCCGTCGCGCGTCAGCACGCGCTTGACGGCGACTTCCGAATACTCGCGGAAGGGGCCGCCAGCGCGGTGGTCGGCGTTGTCGAACACCAGCTCCACGCTGGAGCGGCTGGCCGGCTTGCGCGTGGTGGTGCCGTTGAAGATCACGTCCTGCATGGACTCGCCGCGCAACTCGCTGGCGCGGCTTTCGCCCAGCACCCAGCGCACGGCGTCCATGATGTTGGACTTGCCGCAGCCGTTGGGGCCGACCACACCGACCAGTTGCCCGGGCAGCATGAAGTTGGTCGGCTCGGCAAAGGACTTGAACCCGGAAAGCTTGATGGAGGTGAGACGCACGGTGAGAACAGTCTGATGGCGGGAACAGCCCGAAATCATACCGTCACGGCCCGCACGAAAATCGTGCGCTCATGCGGGATGTGTGCTACGGGAAAACCCGAAAGGTTGCATTTGTACACATTGCCATGCGCCGCGTCATGGCGACCGCCTGACGGACCGTGTAGATTCACGCCATTTGACCGGTTCCACATAGAAACGCCACCATCATGAATCAGGCCGCCAGCGAGACGCAGAAGAACGACGTGCTGCAAATCAGCCTCAAGGAGCTTGGCCTGCGCCCGGGCATCGCGCTGCAGGTGCGCCGGCTGGTGGAAGGCGCCAGCAAGAAGGAGGGCCAGCTCTTCGGCGCCATCGAGAACCGGGGCGTGATGGTGGGACCCCAGGGTCCGGAGGGCGAGGACACCGGACTGACCGAGGGCGACGTCTGCATCGTGCGCGGCTTTACGGGCCTGCATGAGTTTTCCTTCATCAGCAAGGTCCTGCAGACCTATGAGAAACCCTTCGTTTATGCCCTGCTGGCCTACCCGACCCAGGTCGATGCCCGCCAGGTCCGCCATTCCCTGCGGACCAAGACCAGCTGGCCCGTCAACGTTCGGATCGGCGAACTCAAGCTGGACGGGCAGTTGCTGGACATCAGCATGCAGGGCGCCATGATCAGCACGCCCACAGCCACCACCGCGGTGGGCAAGACCCTCGACCTCAGCATCGGCGCCGTGGTCGAAGGCGAGCCCAGCACCCTGGCACTCAAGGCCACGGTCTGCCACGCCCGCCAGGCCGCAGACGGCACGTGCCACTTCACTGGCATGGCTTTCCGTGGCCTGAACCAGCAGGACAAGCTGGTGCTGCACTACCTCACCAAGGCCCCACAAGGCTGAGACCAACCGTGCCGGGCACGGTATGCCCTTCACTTTCGTGGGTGAATGCGCGCGCCCGGACCGCCCGGTAGCTGCCTTCCCTTAGATTCGACCGATTCGTATCCAAGGTCATCCATGAATCCACAAGTTGTCTCGAGCTACGACGGCACTTATGTCGCGCTCTCTTTCCTCATTGCCTTCGTCGGTTCCTTTGTTGCGCTGACGGCGGCCCGCCGCCTCGTCGGCCCCGAAGGCCGCATCAACCATTTCGACCTGATGGCCGCCACGCTGGCGCTGGGTGGCATCGGCGTCTGGACCATGCATTTCATTGGCATGGCCGCACTGAAGATGGACCTGCGCGTAGGCTACTCCATGACCGAAACCATCATCTCGCTGCTGGTGGTCTGCCTGGCGACCGGTTTCGGCCTGACGTATGTGGCCCGCGATCCCTCCAACAAGACCCGGCTGCTCACGGCTGGCGCCTCTTTGGGACTGGGTGTGGCCGTCATGCATTACCTGGGCATGTACGGCATGCGTTTTGGCGGCTATATCAACTGGTCGTTCCTGCTGGTGGCAGCCTCCCTCCTGATCGCCGTCGTGGCAGCGACCGCCGCCCTCTGGCTGGCCTTCAACACCAAACCCCTGGCGCTGCGCCTGCTGGCGGCCGTCGTCATGGCCGTGGCCGTCTGCGCCATGCACTACACCGGCATGGCCGCGGCTGATTTCGTCTGCACCACCCCGGACCGGCAGGCGCTTCCCCGCGGCTTTGGTGTCATCAACTCGACCGACCTGCCCGAGGTCGTGATGGTCATGTCCATCGGCATCGCCCTGGTGCTGTCCATCGACCTGCTGACGCAGAAGTTGCTGGGCACGGCCAAGCGGCGGTCGCGCTGAACCCTGAGGGGGGTTGCCGCCCCCCGCCTCTGCCGCGCCGGGGAGTTCCGGGATAATTCCCCCTCATGAACCCCCTGCTCCAACGACTGCAGCCCTATCCTTTCGAACGGCTGCGGCAACTTTTTGCCGGCATCACCCCCAACCCGGCCTATCGCCCCATCAGCCTGGGCATCGGTGAGCCCAAGCACGCCACGCCCGATTTCATCAAGCACGCCCTCAGCGACGCGCTGGACACCGGCCTGACCGGCTACCCCCCGACCGCCGGTGAGCCGGCGCTGAGGGAAGCCATGGCCGGCTGGCTGCAGCGCCGTTATGGCGTCACGCTCAACCCGACCGGCCAGATCCTGCCAGTCAATGGCTCGCGCGAGGCCCTGTTCGCGCTGACGCAGACGGTGGTCGACGGCAGCCAGCCTGGCGCGCTGGTCCTGTGCCCGAACCCCTTCTATCAAATCTACGAAGGCGCCGCGCTGCTGGCGGGCGCCCAGCCCTATTACGTGCCCAGCGACCCGGCGCGCAACTTCGCCGTGGACTGGGACAGCGTGCCCGCCGAGGTCTGGGCCCGCACCCAGCTGATCTTCACCTGCTCACCCGGCAACCCGACCGGTGCCGTGATGCCGCTGGAAGAATGGAAGAAGCTGTTCGACTTGAGCGATCGCTACGGCTTTGTCATCGCCTCCGACGAGTGTTACAGCGAGATCTACTTCCGGGACGAACCGCCGCTGGGCGGGCTGGAGGCGGCCTTGAAACTGGGTCGCGGCGACTTCAGGAACCTGATCGCACTGACCAGTCTTTCCAAACGCAGCAACGTGCCAGGCATGCGCAGCGGCTTCGTGGCCGGCGATGCGGCCATCATGAAGGCCTTCCTGCTCTACCGCACCTACCACGGCAGCGCCATGAGCCACGTGGTGCAGGCCGCCAGCATCGCCGCCTGGAACGACGAACAGCACGTCATCGAGAACCGCAACCTCTACCGCGCCAAGTTCGCCCAGGTCACGCCCATGCTGAGCGCCGTGCTGGACGTGGCCCTGCCCGACGCGGCCTTCTACCTGTGGGCCGGCGTGAAGGGCAGCGACACCGATTTCGCCCGCGATCTCTACGCTCTTTACAATGTGACTGTTTTACCCGGCAGCTATCTGGCGCGCGAAGCTCGCGGCTTCAACCCCGGCGCCGGGCGCGTGCGCATGGCGCTGGTGGCCGAAACCGCCGAATGCGCAGAAGCGGCCGAACGCATCATTCAATTTGTCCAATCCAGAAACTGAACATCCGAGTCCTACACATGAGCCAACAACTGCAACAGATCATCGAAGCTGCCTGGGAGAACCGCGCCAACATCTCCGTCAAGTCCGCGCCCAGGGAAGTGGCCGACGCCGTGGAGCACGTCATCTCCGAGCTGAACAAGGGCCGCCTGCGCGTGGCCACGCGCGAGTCCGTGGGCAAGTGGACGGTGCACCAGTGGATCAAGAAGGCCGTGCTGCTGTCCTTCCGCCTGAAGGACAACGAGGTCATCAAGGCCGGCGACCTGGGCTTCTACGACAAGGTGCAGACCAAGTTCGCACACCTCTCGGCTGAAGAAATGGCCGCCACCGGCGTGCGCGTGGTGCCCCCGGCCGTGGCCCGCCGTGGCAGCTACATCGCCAAGGGCGCCATCCTGATGCCCAGCTACGTGAACATCGGCGCCTACGTGGACGAGAACACCATGGTCGACACCTGGGCCACCGTGGGCTCCTGCGCGCAGATCGGCAAGAACGTGCACCTCTCAGGCGGCGTGGGCATCGGCGGCGTGCTGGAGCCGGTGCAGGCCGGCCCGACCATCATCGAGGACAACTGCTTCATCGGCGCGCGCTCGGAGATCGTCGAGGGCGTGGTGGTCGAGGAAAACTCGGTCATCTCCATGGGCGTGTACATCGGCCAGAGCACCAAGATCTATGACCGCGCGACGGGCGAAGTCCACTACGGCCGCGTGCCGGCCGGCTCGGTGGTGGTCTCGGGCAACCTGCCCAGCGCCGACGGCAAGTACAGCCTGTATTGCGCCGTGATCGTCAAGCGCGTGGACGCACAGACCCGCTCCAAGACCAGCCTGAACGACCTGCTGCGCGACTGATCACGCCGGCAGCGGACGACCTCGACAAACGATACAGGGAGAGCAGACATGAGCAGCACGATGGGCATGATGGAACGGATCCTGCGACTGATGTCCGAGAAAAAGGCCTCGGACATCTATCTGTCGGCCTTCTCACCGGCGCTCATCCGCATCAACGGCCAGTGCGTGCCGATCAACAACCAGCCGCTGCCGGCCGACGCGCCGCGCAACCTGCTGGCGGAGATCATCCCCGAGGAACGCCTGGCCGAGCTCGATGCCTACAGCGAGCTCAATATGGGCTTCCCGCTGCAAGGCGTCGGGCGCTTCCGTCTGAGCGCCATGCGCCAGCGCGGCACGGTGGCCGCCGTGATCCGTTTCGTCTCGGGCGAGATCCCCTCGCTGGGCTCGCTCTCCCTGCCCCCCATCCTGGGCGACCTGATCATGGAAAAGCGCGGCCTGATCCTGATGGTGGGCGCCACCGGCATGGGCAAGAGCACCACGCTGGCAGCCATGATCGACTACCGCAACGAAAACGCCTCGGGCCATATCCTGACCATCGAGGACCCGATCGAGTACCTGTTCAAGAACAAGCGCTCCGTGGTCAACCAGCGCGAGGTCGGCGCCGACACCAAGAACCTGAACACCGCCCTGCAGAACGCGCTGCGCCAGGCGCCCGACGTGATCATGATCGGTGAAATCCGCGACCGCGAGACCATGTCCGCGGCCATCGCCTACGCCCAGTCCGGCCACCTCTGCCTGGCCACCATGCACGCCAACAACAGCTACCAGGCGCTCAATCGTATCCTGAGCTTCTACCCGGTGGAAGTGCGCCAGACCATGCTGGGGGACCTCTCCAGCGCGCTCAAGGCCATCGTCTCGCAGCGCCTGCTGCGCACCACCACGGGCAGCCGCACCCCGGCGGTGGAGATCATGCTCAACACCAAGCTGATCTCGGACCTGATCGAGAAAGGCGACTTCTCCAGCATCAAGGAGGCGCTGGAAAAGGCCATGGCCGAAGGTTCGCAGAACTTCGAGCAGGACATCGCGCGCCTCATCACCGAGGGCGTGATCGACCGCAAGGAAGGCCTGGCCAATTCCGATTCACCCACCAACCTCATGTGGCGCCTGCAGAACGACTTCCAGAAGCCGTCCCAGGCCCAGGCCGACGAGCACCAGGACGACGAACCGTCCTTCACCGAGATCACGCTCGATGTGAAGCATTGATGAGTGCAGCGCAGAACCGCTTCAAGCAAACTCGCGCCCCCTCGGGGGGCAGCGCAGCCCATGCAATGGCAGGCGTGGGGGCCCCATGATGTCCCGTACCCTGCAACTGACCGAGCAACTGATCGCACGCCCGTCCGTCACACCCGACGATGCCGGCTGCCAGGCCCTGCTGGCCGAACGCCTCCAGGCCCTGGGTTTTGTCTGCGAGTCCATCGTCAGCGGCCCCGCCGACTTCCGTGTCACCAACCTGTGGGCCAAACGCATGGCCCGAGCCGGCGCCCCACTGCTGGTCTTTGCCGGCCACACGGACGTGGTGCCCACCGGTCCGGTGGCGCAATGGAGCCAGGACCCGTTCACCCCCACCCACCGCGACGGAAAGCTGTACGGCCGGGGCAGCAGCGACATGAAGGCCTCGATCGCCGCCTTTGTCGTGGCGGTGGAGGAGTACCTTGCCTCGCACGCCCAGGCCCCGCTCAACATCGCCCTGCTGCTGACCAGCGATGAAGAAGGCCCTGCCGTGGACGGCACGGTGGTGGTTTGCGAAACCCTGAAAGCGCGCGGCGAAAAGCTGGACTACTGCATTGTCGGCGAGCCGACCTCGGTCCAACGCACCGGCGACATGATCAAGAACGGCCGCCGGGGCACCATGAGCGGCAAGCTCACGGTCAAGGGCGTGCAAGGCCACATTGCCTACCCGCACCTGGCCAGGAATCCCATCCACCAGTTCGCCCCGGCGCTGGCCGAACTGACTGCCATCGAATGGGACCAAGGCAACGATTTCTTCCCGCCCACCACCTGGCAGGTCAGCAACATCCACGGCGGCACGGGCGCCAGCAACGTGATCCCGGGAAGCGTGGTGGTGGACTTCAACTTCCGCTTCTGCACCGAGTCCACGCCGCAGAGCCTGCAGCAACGCCTGAGTGCCGTGCTGGACAAGCATGGGCTGGAATATGAGCTCGCCTGGACCGTCGGCGGGCTGCCCTTCCTGACCACCCCGGGTACGCTGGTCAACGCCGTGCGCGAGGCCATCCGCGCGGAAACGGGCATCGAGACCGAACTCTCCACCAGCGGCGGCACCAGTGACGGCCGTTTCATCGCCCAGGTCTGCCCGCAGGTCATCGAACTGGGCCCGACCAACGCCACCATCCACAAGATCGACGAATGCGTGCCGGTGGCCGACATCGAGCCGCTGAAAAACATCTACCGGCGCGTGCTGGAAAAGCTCGCGTCATGAACAGTGCCCCCACGAAGTCAGCGACCGTGATCAAACTGATCGAGGCCGGCGCCAGGCAGTTCGACGCTGCCGGCTTGGTCTATGGACACGGCACCAGCAACGCCTTTGATGAGGCCGCCTGGCTGGTGCTCTGGCAACTGGGCCTGCCGCTGCACGACCTCGACGCGGTGGCCGATCGCCCGGTCGACCCGCAAGTACAAGCCAAGGTTGAGGCGCTCCTGCAAGAACGCGTCACCACGCGCAAGCCCGCCGCCTACCTGACCCACGAGGCCTGGCTGCAGGGTGTGCCCTTTTACGTGGACGAACGGGCCATCGTGCCGCGCAGCTTCATCGCCGAACTGCTGGCCGACGGCACCATCGACGCCTGGCTGGGCGAACACACCCAACGCGTACTGGACCTGTGCACCGGCAATGGCAGCCTGGCCGTGCTGGCCGCCCTGGCCTGGCCCGAGGTGAGCGTAGACGGTGCTGACCTCTCCGACGACGCCCTGGCCGTGGCCCGCATCAATGTGGACCGCCACGCGCTGCAAGACCGCATCACCCTGGCGCAATCCGACGGGCTGGCCCGGGTGCGCGGCCCCTATGACCTGATCCTGTGCAACCCGCCCTATGTCAATGCGCAGAGCATGTCCGCCCTGCCCGCTGAGTACCGGGCCGAACCCGAACTGGCCCTGGCCGGCGGCAGCGATGGCATGGATTTCATCCGCCGGCTGCTGGCCGATGCCCCGGCGCAAATGACCGAACACGCCGTGCTGGTCCTGGAGATCGGCAATGAGCGCGAGCACTTCGAGGCGGCCTTCCCGCGCCTGGAAGCTGCCTGGCTGGAAACAAGTGCAGGCGACGAACAAGTCCTGCTGATAACGCGCGAAGCGCTGGAAAAATGAAACACCCCTGTGGCGGCTCTCGCCGCCTTCCCCTCAAGGGGACAACGCCAGTGGCCCGGCAAAGCCGGTTCCACGGCGTTCCACGGTTAGCCCCTTCCATGCGTCGCGTGCCCTATAACGCGACAGAACACAAGCAATGATTACTCTTAAAAACGTCACCCTGCGCCGCGGCGCCAGGGTGTTGCTGGATGCTGCCTCCGTCACCGTCAATCCTGGTGAGAAGGTCGGCCTGGTCGGACGTAACGGCGCTGGCAAGTCCACCCTGTTCGCCCTGCTCAACGGCACCTTGCACGAAGACAGCGGCGACTGCAACATCCCGGCCCAGTGGCGCCTGGCCCAGGTGGCCCAGGACATGCCCGAGACGGCCGAGAGCGCGACCGACTTCGTGATCGCCGGCGACACGCGCCTGGCCGCCGCGCAGGCCGAGGTGGTGGCCGCCGAAGCCACCGATGACGGCGAACGCATGGGCCACGCCTACATGGAGCTGCACGATGCCGGTGCCCACGACGCCTCGTCCCGCGCGCAGGCGCTGATCCTGGGCCTGGGCTTTCGCACCACGGAACTCGACAAGCCCGTGAACAGCTTCTCCGGCGGCTGGCGCATGCGCCTGCAACTGGCACGCGCGCTGATGTGCCCCTCGGACCTGCTGCTGCTGGACGAGCCGACCAACCACCTGGACCTGGACGCCCTGGTCTGGCTGGAAGCCTGGCTGCAGCGCTACACCGGCACCATGCTGGTCATCAGCCACGATCGCGAGTTCCTCGATGCCGTGACCAACGTCACCGTGCACATCGAAACCGCCAAGCTCAACCGCTATGGCGGCAACTACACCAAGTTCGAGGACATGCGGGCCGAGAAGATGGAACTGCAGCAGGCGTCCTACGCCAAGCAGCAGGAGAAGATCGCCCATCTCAAGAAGTTCATCGACCGCTTCAAGGCCCAGGCCAGCAAGGCCAAGCAGGCCCAGAGCCGGGTCAAGGCGCTGGACCGCATGGAAAAGATCGGCCCGCTGTTGGCCGAGGCCGAGTTCACCTTCGAGTTCAAGGAGCCGGCCAACCTGCCCAACCCCATGCTGTCCATGCAGGGCATCGACTTCGGCTACCCGCCGCCAGAAGGCGCGCCCGCCGGCACGCCACCCACGGTGATCGTGAAGAATGTCAGCAAGTCGGTGCTGGCCGGACAGCGCATCGGCATCCTGGGCGCCAACGGCCAGGGCAAGTCCACCGTGGTCAAGACCATCGCGCGCGACCTGGCGCCCCTGGCGGGCGAGATCATCGAGGGCAAGGGCCTGTCCATCGGCTACTTTGCCCAGCAGGAGCTCGACGTGCTGCGCCCGCAGGACACACCGCTGGAACACATGATCTGGCTGGTCAAGGACACCACGGCACGCGGTGCGCTCAGCGGCCAGGCCACCCGCGAGCAGGACCTGCGCAGTTTCCTGGGCAGCTTCAACTTCACGGGCGACCAGGTCAAGCAGACCGTGGGCACCATGAGCGGCGGCGAGAAGGCGCGCCTGGTACTGTGCATGCTGGTCTGGCAGCGCCCCAACCTGCTGCTGCTGGACGAGCCCACCAACCACCTGGACCTGGCCACGCGCGAGGCCCTGGGCATGGCGCTCAACGAATTCGAAGGCACGGTGATGCTGGTCAGCCACGACCGCGCCCTGCTGCGTGCGGTGTGCGATGAATTCTGGCTGGTCTCTCGCGGCGGCATCAGCCCCTTCGACGGCGACCTGGACGATTACCAGCGTTATCTGCTGGACGAAGCCAAGCGCCAGCGCGAGGCCCTCAAGGAGGCCAATGCCGCCGCCTCCGCGGCGGCCAGCGCCCCACCGCCTCCGCCCGCCGTGGCGGCCCCTGAGCCGGCCCGCCCGCGACGCGAGGACAACCGCACCCGTCAGCTGCGCAAGGAGTTCGAGCTGTGCGAGGCCCGCATCGCCGAACTGATGCAGGAGAAAGCCGCGCTCGAAGAGCGGCTCTCCGGTCAGCCCGGCATGGATGAGATCAATGAACTCGGCAAGCGCCTGGGCGCTCTGCAGGATGAGCTGGACCAGCTCGAAGAACGCTGGCTGGAACTCAGCGGCAGCCTCGGCGACTAGTGTGCGCCGGCCTTAATCGGCGGCGCGCTGCGGGCTTTGCTGCATCTGCTGCATGGACTCGCCGACCTTCTGCTTGACCTGCTCCATGGTCTTCTGGCCCTGCTCGAGCTCCTGCTTCTTGGCCGCCCCCACGGTGGCCGCCGTGGTCGCCGTCTCGGCGCCACAGCCCGCCAGCATGAGCACCGTCAGGCTGATGATGATTGTTTGAGACATGGTCGTTTCTCCTGCTTGATGCCGACGACGAAAAAGCGCATTTTGTCCCCTGCGCCACCAGGACGGGACTGATTTTTATGCAATAATTGAGCTCTGGGTTCTTAGCTCAGTTGGTAGAGCAGCGGACTCTTAATCCGTAGGTCGAGTGTTCGAGTCACTCAGGACCCACCAGATCAAAAGGGATCTGATCGCAAGATCAGATCCCTTTTTCTTTGTGCCTCAAAACACCGTGCAACAACAAAAAAGGCCTTGCATTGCTGCAAGGCCTTTTTGATTTGGCTCCTCGACCTGGGCTCGAACCAGGGACCTACGGATTAACAGTCCGGCGCTCTACCGACTGAGCTATCGAGGAATATTCGGTTCAACAAATTGTACTTGGTAGGACGTGCGGGATTCGAACCTGCGACCAACGGATTAAAAGTCCGCTGCTCTACCAACTGAGCTAACGTCCCCCACAGCGGGACGCTTACGCTAACCCCGACAAGCCTTCAATTATAGCGTCATTTTCGTACGATCTTCAAGCTCGCTTCACGATTTCATCCAGGACCCAGCCGGCGGCGCACTGGCCGAAGGTGGCCGTGACAGCCACCAGCGAGCCATAGCCGCTGCAGTTGAGCGTGCCATCGCCTTCGACCGCACAGGACGCATCGGGGCCGCTGACCGCCTCGCGGCTGAACACGCAGGCCACCCCGATCTTGCGCCCCTCACGGGCAGCGCCGTGCTCCTTGCGCAGACGGTAGCGCAACTGCGCCAGCAAGGGGTCATGGGTGACACGGCCCAGGTCCTCGATGTCCACCTCATGCGCCCGGCGCTTGCCACCGGCAGCACCCGCCGCGATGAAAACGAGCTTGTTCTTGAGGGCCCAGGCCGCCATGGCGGTCTTGGCGCGCACCTGGTCGCAGGCGTCGATCACGGCATCCACGCCGGCCGGCAGCAAGGCGGGCCAGTTATCGGGTTCCACGAACTCCTCGATGCATTGCACCTGGCAAGCCGGATTGATCTGCGTGATGCGGTCGCGCATGGCCAGCACCTTGGCCTGGCCCAGCGTGGCCTCCAGGGCATGGATCTGGCGGTTGATATTGGATTCGGCCACGTGATCGAGGTCGATCAGGGTCAGGCGCCCCACACCACTGCGCGCGAGGGCTTCCACGGCCCAGGAACCAACCCCGCCGACCCCGACCACGACCACATGGGCAGCACGGATGCGCTGGGCGCCGGCCACGCCATACAGCCGGGCCAGGCCACCGAAGCGGCGTTCAACGTCCATGGCGATCAGGCCATGCGCTCCAGGCGCCACATCTGGTACTTGAAGCCGGCGACCGAGCCGGCCACGATGGCGACAAAGGCCACCAGGCTGTTGAGACCCAGGGTGGACAGGCCCGTCAGGCCCTGGCCGATGGTGCACCCCATGGCGGTCACGCCGCCCACGCCCATGAGGACGGCGCCCACCAGGTGGTTGGCCACGTCCTCGGTGCCGCCAAAACCTTCCCAGCGGAAGCTGCGGGTCCACAAAGCCATGATCGCGGACCCGGCGATGACGCCGAAGACCGAGACGATGCCCAGCGTGAGCACCTTGCTCTTGTCGCTGTAGAACATCAGCCAGTCCAGTGCGTAGGACACCGGGGCGACGAAACTCATGGCTTCGGAACGCCCCGAGTTGGTGGCCAGGAAGATCTCTTCCAGGGTGTCCGGATGCTCGGCCACATGCCCCAGGGAGCCGCTGACCCACCACATGGCCACGATGATGCCGCCCACGCCCAGGCCGGCCAGCAGGTTGTCGCCCTGCATGAACTGCTGACCCCGCAGCGCCCAGACGATCAATACCGCCCCCAGGCCCAGGCCCAGCAGCAAGGTGGCCAGGCTAGGCGTGAGGCCCAGGGCCGTGGCGGCCAGGTGCGGCAGATTGGCGCTCACGGCGAAGTCCACCCCAACCTGGTCCACGGTGGCCACGCGCCAGACGGCGGTGACCCCCTTCATGGTGGCGAAGCCCGCCACGCCCATGACCAGCAGGACCACCAGGGATTTGAGATTGCCGGAGCCGACACGCACCAGGGTCTTGCTGCCGCAGCCCGACGACAGCACCATGCCGAAGCCGAAGAGCAGGCCGCCAACGCCCGCCGAGAGCCAGAGCCAGCGTTTGCCGCCATGCAGGGTCTTGGCGGGATCGATCAGGCCCGCATAGGCCAGCAAGGCAAAGCCGGCCATGGCCACACCGATGGCCAGGACCCACTGGCGCATGCGCGTCCAGTCGCCCATATTGACCACGTCACTGACGGCGCCCATGGTGCAGAAATGGGTGCGCTGGACGAGTGCACCGAAAAGCAGGGAAAGAAGAAAAGAAGCGCTCAACACCAGGGTGTTGAGCGCCGAGATGTCGGCGGTTTGCATGTCCTGGATTCTAAAGCCAGGACGCGAACCCCTACTTGAGACGCGGCAGGCGCTGCTTGGCGGCGGCGGCGGCCTCGGACTGCGGGTAGGCCTTGATCAGGTCTTCCAAGGTCTTGCGCGCAGCCTTGACGTCCTTGAGTTCGACCTGGCAGTTGGCGATCGACAGCACGGCCTCGGGCGCGCGCAGATGATCCGGCGCCTGGGTCAGCAGGTTGCGGAAGTTCTGGATGGCTTCCTTGTAATCGCGCGTGGCGTACTGCGCATTGCCCAGCCAGAAGAAGGACGAGGGGGCGTAGCCGCTGGTCGGATAGCGCTTGAGCAGTTCGACGAAGGCGTTTTGCGCGCCGGCAAAGTCGCCCTTTCGGAACACGCCAAGCGCGGCGTCGTAGTCACGCTTCTCGGCCTGCTCGGCCAGGAACTCGCGACCATCGACCGTGACCTTGGCGGGCTCGAACTTGCGCAGGCGCTCGTCGAAGCCGCCCAGCAGATCCTTCTGCTGGCGCTGCAGTTCGGCCACGTCGCGCGCAAGCTGTTCGTTCTGCCCGACCAGGCGTGCCATGTCGGCGCGCAAGGTCTCGATCTGGGTCTGCAACTCCAGCAGGCTGCGACGCAGCAGGGCATTTTCCTCCGCGCTACGGCTGGCCTGCTCCGTTGAACGCGTCTCGGAATCCTGCCGCACGCTGTCCACGCGCTGGCGCAGATCCAGGATGGCGCGGCGGGCCTCCTCGTCGTCGAAGAGGCCGGCCTGCGCCACGGTGACGCCGCAGGCACACAGCAGCAGGGCGGCAAGGCGGGTGCGCGTGTTCATCGCTGCGTCTCCAGCGCCCGATCAGCGGTAGCTGATCTCGGCACGGCGGTTCTTGGACCAGGCGGCCTCATTGCTGCCCTGGGCAGCCGGCTTTTCCTTGCCGAAGCTCACGGCCTCGACCTGGCCGTCGGCCACGCCGAGCAGGCCCAGCGAGCGGCGCACGGCCTCGGCACGGCGCTGGCCCAGAGCCAGGTTGTATTCACGGCCGCCGCGCTCGTCGGTATGGCCTTCGATCACGACCTTGCGGCTCTTGTCGGCCTTGATGTGGCGAGCATGGGCATCGATCAGGGCCTGGAACTCGGGCTTGATGACGTAGCTGTCGTAGTCGAAATAGACCAGGCGCGAGACGTTCGCAATGGCGGCCTGGGAGGATTTGCCGTCGTCGACCGGAGTCACCGCAGTCTTGGCGACCACGCTGTCGCCGGAGCCCGCAGCGGCGGCGCCGCTGGAGCGGTCGTCCACCGGCGGGTTGTCCAGGTTGACGGAAGAGCAGCCTGCCATCAGCAAGGTCACGGCGCCGATCAGCGCGAGTTTTTTCATCGACATGTTTTTTACTCCTGTGGTATCGATAGGGAATCAGTTGGGTGTTTTCTGGAAGGGGCCCCAGTCGGGCTCTCGGATGTCTCCGCCCTGCCCGGCCAGACGGGCCTTGATCTTTCCATCCAGCGTGGTGGTCATCAGGGCTTCGCGCTCCTGCTGCTTGGTGGCGTAGAGGAGCAGGCGGCCATTGGGGGCAAAACTCGGGTTCTCGTCCGCACTGGTTTCGGTCAGGGCCGTGACATTGCTGGTGGACAGCTCCATCACATGGAGCTTGAAGGCACCGCTCACCCGGGAAATATAAGCCAGCCAGCGGCCGTCGGCGCTCAGGGAAGGGGAAATGTTGTAAGTGCCGGTAAACGTCACGCGCTCCGGGTTGCCGCCCGCAGCCGGCATGCGATAGATCTGCGGACTGCCACCCCGGTCGCTGACGAAATAGATGAACCGGCCATCGTGCGAATAGGTGGGTTCGGTGTCGATGCTGGACGATTGGGTCAGGCGACGCGGCTCGCTCCCCGCGGTGGTGACGTCCAGCGTATAGAGTTGCGAACCGCCATCGCGGCTCAGCGTGACGGCTAGGCTGCGCCCGTCAGGCGACCAGGCCGGCGCGCTATTGGAGCCGCGGAAGTTGGCCACCAGTCGACGCTTGCCGCTGGCCACGTCGTGGACATAAACCACCGGTTTGCGCGACTCGAAGGACACGTAGGCCAGCTGCCGGCCCTCGGGTGACCAGCTCGGAGAAATGATGGGTTCGGGGCTGGTCAGGGCTGGCTGCGCGCCCTCGCCGTCCGCATCGGCCACCCACAGGCTGTAGCGCTGCTCCGCCTTGGTGACGTAGGCGATGCGGGTGGAAAAGATGCCCTTGTCGCCCGTCAGCTTCTCATAGACGAAGTCGGCGATGCGGTGCGCAGCCAGGCGCAGATCGGCCTGGCTGATGGCGTAACTCTGCCCGCCCAGGTCACGCCCGGCCACCACGTCCCAGAGGCGGAAGCGCACGTCATAACGGCCATCGGCCAGACGCGAGACGCTGCCTGCGACCAGGGAATCGGCGCCGCTCTGGCGCCACGGCACCAGATCGGGCTTGGCGTTTTCGTCCAGCGCGCCCGTGCGGGTCGGCACGCTGCGGAACTGACCGCTGCGCTCCAGGTCGGCCTGCACGATGGCACTGATCTTCTGCGGCGACGCGTCTTCGCCACGGAAGGGGGCGAAGGCAATCGGCAGCTGCGTCAGGCCTACGCCGGACACCTCGACCCGGAACTGGGCATAGGCCGGCCAGGCGGCCAGCAGCGTCATCAAAGTTAGCAGGTATCGTCTCATCATTTTCTGCATTATCCCAGCCTCGTCATGACGACATCGTCATCTGGACGGGCCTGAGCATAACCCGAGGCCGCACGCACGATGTCCGACTGCACCCGCTCGCGCACCGTGCGGGCGTTCTGCGACTCCTGCGCGCGCGCCGCCTCCTTGTGCCAGAGGTGGAACACCTCGGTGGCGCAGAAGCCGTTCTTGCGTGCCACACCCGCGTGGTGCAGGCGCAGCACGAAGTCGGCGTCCTCGTGGCCCCAGCCGACAAACGACTCGTCGAAGCCGTCGATGCGCTCGTAGTCACTGCGCCAGACTCCCATATTGCAGCTGCGGATGCCCTTCCAGTAGAACCCGGGGCGAACGCGACCTCGCCAGTCGGGCAGGCGCACCAGATGGGTGAGCTTGCTGGCATGGCCACGCAGGCGCTGCCCCAGCCAGTAGAGTCGACTGCGGCCGCAGATCTGTTCGGAACCGCTCACCACAGCCTGCGTGAGTTCGGGCGACAGCAGCACGCGGCTGCCGTTGACGAAATGTCCGGGCGCGGCCAGCCGCTTGTGACGGGCGATGAAATCCACCTCGGGCACGCAATCGCCGTCCATGAAGATGAGGTACGGCCCGCTGGCCGCCGCCACACCGCGGTTGCGCACCTTGGAGGCGGTGAAGCCGACATCGGGATGCCAGACGTGCGTCAGGCGCAGTTCACGCGCCACGGCAGAATCGAGGATGGCCCGGCGATGCTCCTCACGCGAGCCATCGTCGGCCACGACCACTTCGAAATTCCGGTCGGTCTGCCTAAGCAGCCCCGCGAGCACCGCCAGCAGCGCATCGCTGCGGTTGTAGGTGGTGATGACCACAGATACGGTCTCGGAGGGGTTCATTTTGAACTAGACTACACGGCTGATACAGGTCCGCGCCAAGCGGGCGGGCCGCCGAATACTACCACCCCCGATGAGCCAAATTTCCGTCTACATCATTGCCTACAACGAGGCCGAAAAGGTCGCGGCCACGATCGAGAGCGTGCAGTGGGCGGACGAGATCATCGTGGTCGACTCCCACAGCACGGACGGCACGCAGGACATTGCCACCCGCATGGGGGCGCGCGTCGTGCAGGTGGTGTTCAAGGGTTTCGGCGACCTGCGCAACCAGGCGATCGCAGCCTGTACGCATGAATGGATCTTCAGCGTCGATGCCGACGAACGCTGTACGCCCGAGGCGGCAGCCGAAGTACGGGCCATTGCCGACGACCCGGACTCGCTGGACGTCTGGCGTGTGCCCCGGCGCAACTACTTCATGGGCCGCTGGATCAGGCACTCGGGCTGGTACCCCAACTTCCGCCAGCCGCAGCTCTTCCGCAAGGGCGCGATGAGCTACGACCTCAAGCCCGTGCACGAGGGCTACGTGCTGCACAGCGACAAGCCCCTCGGCACGCTGAAGAACGCCATCTGGCAGTTCCCCTTCAAGAACATGGCCGAGGTCATGCACAAGGCCAACCGCTACTCCAGCCTGGGCGCGGAGAAGATCGTGCACAAGCGCATCTCCATGGGCTCGGCACTGGCCCACGGCATCTGGTCTTTCGTGAAGCACTACATCTTCAAGCTCGGCTTCCTGGACGGCTGGGCCGGCTTCATGATCGCGCTGGGCAACTTCGAGGGCACCTTCTACCGCTACGTGAAGGCGCTGGAGATGCAGAAGGGCGAAGCCTGGAAGGCGCCCAAGTCCTCGGCAGGCAAAACCTGATGCCCCCGACCAACCGCGCCCTGTACCTTCGGCTGCTGGGCTATGTGCGGCCCTACTGGAAAGCCTTCGCGCTGGCGGTGGTCGGCATGGTCGCTACAGCGGCGACCGAGCCGGTCTTCCCGGCCATCATGAAATACCTGCTCGACCGGGGCTTTCAAACGGACGATGCGCGCATGGTCTGGCTGATCCCGACGGGCATCGTCCTGCTCTTTCTGGTGCGCAGCCTCTTTGTCTACCTCACCGGTTACCTGATGATGTGGATTTCGAGCCGGGTGGTCACCGACCTGCGGCGCGCCATGTTTGCCAAGCTGATCACCCTGCCCACGCAGCATTTCGACCAGCACTCGGCGGGCCAGCTGATCTCGCGCCTGGTGTACGACGTGAGCCACGTCTCGGAAGCGGCCACCAGCGCCCTGGTCACGATGGTCCGCGAGTCGCTCACCGCCGTGGCCCTGCTGGCTTACCTGCTCTACTTGGACTGGAAGCTGACGCTGGTCACGCTGACGATCGGGCCCGTCATCGCCTTGACGGTCAAGTCCTTCGGCAAGCGCATGCGGGCGGCCAGCCAGAAAAGCCTGCAAGCAATGCGCCTCATCTCGCACACCATCGAGGAGTCCGCCAAGGCGCACAAGGTCGTGAAGATCTTCGGCGGGCAGGCTCATCAGGCGCGGCGCTTCGAAGATGCCACCGAGCAGTTCCGTCGCGCCCAGATGCGCGAAGCCATTCCCGCCTCGGCCACCACCCCCATCACCCACATCGCGGCCGCCATCGCCGTGGCGGTCATCACCTACCTGGCCTTGAGCCAGACCACCGGCAAGGCCGGCGCCTCGGCCGGTGGTTTTGTGTCCTTCATCACGGCAATGCTGCTGCTGATCTCCCCCCTCAAGCAGCTCACGACCATCAGCACCACCCTGCAAAAGGGATTGGCGGCCGCCGAAAGCGTCTTCGACCTGCTCGACATGCCGGAGGAGTCCGACGGCGGCCATCGCCCCCTGGGGCATGCCCGTGGCGACATCACCTTTGAAGGCGTGCGTTTCAGCTACCCGGGCGCCGAACGTCTGGCCCTGAACGACGTCAGCTTCACCGTGGCAGCCGGCCAGACCGTCGCCCTGGTCGGCGCTTCGGGGGGCGGCAAGACCACCATCAGCGCGCTGATTCCCCGCTTCTACCATGCCAGCAGCGGCCGGATACTGGTGGACGGGATCGACATCCAGGACCTCACCTTGATGAGCCTGCGCCAGAACATCGCCCTTGTCAGCCAGGATGTGGTCCTGTTCAACGACTCCGTGGAAGCCAACATCGCCTACGGCACGCTGGGCACCCACAGCCGGGACGACGTGATCCGGGCCGCACGCGCCGCCCACGCCTGGGAATTCATCGAACAGCTACCCGACGGCCTGGACACCATGATCGGCGAGAACGGCGCCCGCCTGTCAGGCGGACAGCGCCAGCGCATCGCCATTGCACGCGCCCTGCTGAAGAACGCACCCATCCTGATCCTGGACGAAGCCACCTCGGCTCTGGACACCGAGAGCGAGCGACAGGTCCAAGCTGCGCTGGCGGTCTTGATGAAAGACCGTACGACACTGGTCATCGCCCACCGCCTGAGCACCATCGAGCACGCCGATCGCATCCTCGTGCTGGACCAAGGTCGCATCGTCGAAAGCGGCACCCACGCCGAGCTGCTGGCCGCCAGCGGCTACTACGCCAACCTGATCCGCGTACAGACATGAACATCCCCATCCTCATGTACCACCAGATCGACGTGCCGCCACCCAGCGGTACGCCGCTGCGCGGGCTGGTGGTCTCGCCCGGTGCGTTTGCAAGGCAGATGCGGCTGCTGAAGCTGCTGGGTTACCGCGGCCTCTCGATGCGCGATCTGGAGCCCTACCTCACGGGCGAAAAGCAGGGTCGGGTCGTGGGCATCACCTTCGACGATGGCTACCAGAACAATCTGCACCACGCCCTGCCCGTCCTGCGCAAGCACGGCTTCACGGCCACCTGCTATGCCGTGAGCAGCAAGATCGGCGGCACCAACAGCTGGGACCAGGGCCTGGTGGCCGAAAAGCCGCTGATGACCCAGGCCGACTGGCAGGCCTGGCTGGCCGGCGGCATGGACATCGGCTCCCACACCCGCACGCACGCCGACCTGAACCAGGCCAGCGCCGACCAGGCGCGCGAAGAAATCGCCGGCTCCAAGCGCGAGCTGGAAAATACCCTGGGTTGCGAAGTACGGCACTTCTGTTATCCCTATGGCCGCTTCGGTGCCGAGCACAGCCAGATGGCCCGGGAGGCCGGCTATGTCACGGCCACCACCACACGACGCGGCCGCATGCGTTCGGGTGACGACCCGATGACGCTGCGCCGGGTGCTCGTGGCACAGGCGACCCATCTGCTGCATTTCGCCCTGAAAATCGGCACAACCTACGAAGACCGGCGCGGCTGACTACCCATGAATCTCTACACAAACAAACCCGATGACTACTTCGCCAAAGCGCGTCAGGAAATCGAGCCGCTGCTGCGCCTGGGTAAAGGACAGGCCTGCCGGGCTCTCGAGATCGGCTGCGCTGAAGGCCATACTCTGGAATGGCTCAAGCAGGCCGGTTATTGCAGTTGGGTAGCCGGCGTGGAGCCGTACGCCGAACGTCATCCTGAAAATACATCCATTGACCGCTTCGACCGTTTGGACATTGAGGCTCAACTGCCGGACATCTCACCCGCGTCGCTGGATATGATCCTATGTCTGGACGTTCTAGAGCACCTGAACAACCCTTGGGATGCCATGCGCCGCTTGTCTGGCCTTCTCAAGTCCGGTGGTCTGTGGATCATCAGCGTGCCCAACATTCGGAATTACCACGTGCTGGTGGACTTAGCGTTTCGCGGTCGTTTTCACTACACCGACTCGGGCATCATGGATCGCACACACCTGCGTTTTTTCACGCGTAGCACCCTCATAGAACTGATTGAATCAACGGGCGCGCACATCGACACCGTGATCGGGAGCGACAGCACGCGCTGGCAAAAAAGGCTGCTGAGTGCAATGGGCCTGGGCGACTTGCTGGCAAAGCAATTCTTGGTGGCCGCCACCAAGCGATGAGCCAACTAGACCACCGAACTCATCCATCATGACGGTGCCCTTTACGCTGTTTTGCAAGAGTTACCGTACCGACCTGCGGCGCGTAATGCGGCTGGCGCAATCGGTCGTCCGCTACAACGTGGACGGCCTGCCGTTCTACGTCTCCGTGCCGAAAACGGATCTCGCTCTCTTCCGGCAGCATCTTGATGGCATGGCATTGCAGGTCATCGAGGATGAGGAAATCCTGGCACAAACCCCCTATGCCGGCAGAAATCTTACCGGGGGATTACCCGGCCACATCTCACAGCAGATCGTTAAATCCGAATTCTGGCGGCTAGGCCTGTCAGACGCCTACCTGTGCCTCGACTCTGATGCGGTCTTCATCCGGCCCTTCCGGATCAGCGACTTCATCTGGGGCGATGGCATTCCCTATACGGTTATGGACGAGGGCCATGACTATCTGGAGTTCTCGCTGTCCGGCGGCAAACCACAGATCCTGAGCGACTTCCGGCAGGAGGCCGAGCGCGTACAGCAACTTTTCGGGCGCTCGGGCCGGATTTACTCCTTCGGCCCCTTTCCGTTGGCCTGGCACCGATCGGTCTGGGAAAGCCTGGAACAAGAGTACCTGCGCCCCCGCGGAATGAACCTCGTCGATGCCATCCAGTCGGCTCCGCTGGAGTCGCGCTGGTATGGTGAGGCCCTGCTCGCCTACCAGGCAATTCCTCTGATGCCTTGCCAAGCCCTGTTCAAGGTCTACCACTATGCTTGGCAATTCGATCAGGATCGTCGGAAAGGCATCAGCACCGAAAAGCTGTCAGGCATTTATGCCGGCGTCATTTACCAGTCGGCCTGGGAGCGAGAGATGGACTGGCCCAGCGAGGGCGGCAACCTGGCCTCCCGCATCGGTCGGCGCTTGCGCCGCCGCCTGGGACGGATCTGAACGGCTAGGCCTTGCGCTGCCCGTGCAGGCGCATGGCACTCGCCGCAAAGGCCAGCATGAAACCCTGCATTTCGAGCATGTGGTCACGGAACACCGAGTCAGTGCCCCCCCGGACGATCCAGAACACCGACAGTGCCACGAGCACCAGCCCCCAAGACCTCACCGGGCCATCGCTACGCAAGCCGGCCCATCCCTGTCGGAGATTGGCCAGCAAGACTCCCAGATAGAGAGCGGCTCCCAGCCAGCCGATGGCCAGCATCGTATCGATCCAGCCGTTATGGGTATGCGCCATCCTGATCGCCGGCTCCGGGCACACCTGCCGCAGCAACTTCTGAAACGCCTGACGCGAGCCATCGCTGCCCCAAGGGTGGCTGGCAGCCAGTTCGACACCGGCCCGCAACAGCACGACCCGGGAGCCATCCCCGCGAACGATCCCCTCGACAGCCCACGGCGCGCGATCCAGCGAACCGTATTTTTTCACTACCGCCTCTGAAATGGCCGGCTCCCCCTCGCACTCGATCTGAACCGGCTGGCCCAGGAAACCCGGCTGCAACTCGCTGGTCAGGTTGTGCCATCGTGGATCAACGTTGAAGGCAAAGACAAACAAGGCGACCACCCCCACGGCCCCAAGCCCCATCGTTCTCAACACCAGCCGGTTATCGCGCAATGGCCGAAAAAGCACCGAAGTCACGAGGATCAGCATCGCGCCGAACACTGCAAACGCGACCCCCGCCCTGGATTGGGCCGCCAGGGTGCTCGCGACGGCCGCCAGCGCGAGCAATACCGCCAGCCATCGAATCCTTTTCTCCCCGGTCATGAAGGCCGCCATGAGCAAGATCGTCGCGTGGCCCGCTGCGTATCCCAGGTCCGCATGATGCGTTTCACGCCCCCAATACCCCCAGGGCAGGCTGCCGCCTTCGACAGCCTTCCAGGCAAACATGAGCAGATGCACCAGATTCGGCACGGCACTGACCGCCCCCAGTGCAAGGAGCATGTTGCCAACCGGGAGTCTCCTGCTCAGGATCACGGCGGCTCCAGCGCCGGCCACCATGGCCAGCAATCCCTTGCCCCACTGTCCCCCCAGGCTTTTCCAGGCCGTCTGGTGATCATCGGCCAGGAGCGGAAAGAACAGCAGATAGGCGGCCCACAGCAGGATGGGCCAGCCAAACCTGAGTTCGCCAAGAATGGAGCGGAATTGCCAGGCCAGGCAGGCGAGCAGGCAGGCCAGCGCAAGGTTGCGCAGGGCAATGGTGTCCGCCATCGGCAACACGGCCAGATAGATGGCAACGAACAGGCTGGTCCAGGCAGCCGGGGCCAACCCCGACGCCCTCAGAGAACGTTCTTGATTCTGCGTTTCCATAACCATCTCTTGATCAAGCTGCGCGGTGCATCACCGGCAAGTGCACCATGACGCAACTGCCACCGGGCCTGTAGCGCGGAGGTCCATTGACCTTCTTCACGCAGACGCTGGTAAGCCTGCAGAATCGCCAGATTGCCCAGACGCGTGTGTTCGAAGCGCGCGTCCGGATGCTTGGATTTCAGCAGCTTCTTGTTGCGCTTGATCAGGGCCCGCGCCGCAGGGCTGGCCTTGAACGTGGCACTGCCCACATGCAGGATGAATACATCCTCGGTGATCATCTGGCGGTAGCCGGCCTGGGACAGGCGCAGGCTGAAATCGAAATCCTCGTAGTACCCCAGGCCGAAATCGAGATCGAGACCACCGAGCCGGTCCCAGGCATCGCGCCGAATGGCAATGCAGAAGAAGTCGCAGCGGTAGGCCGGCATCAGCTGGTGCGTCGGGTTCTCGTTCAGCCACTGGCCGACCTGCAGCCAGTCCTCGTGCGTGGCCCCGGGTTTCCACAGGCGCTGCCCGTTGCCGGCCGCATTGGTCACGGGCCCGAGCATGGCCACATCGGCAGGCGCTTCACGCACCACCGACTTCAGGGCGTCGAGCGTGCGCGCGGGAAAGACCGTGTCGTTGTTGACCAGCAGCAGCCATCGGCCGCGCGCCTGCCCCGCGCCCCAGTTCATGCCTCCCGCAAAACCGCGGTTGCTCTCGCTCAGAAGGCATTTGACCTGCGGATGGGCTGCACACCATGCAGCAGTTTTTGCGGCTGAATCATCGGGCGAACCGTTGTCGACGACCAGGACTTCGATCTCGGGATCGTCCAGCCAGGGGACCAGGGAATTCAGGCAGGCACGCGTGGTCCCATCGAAGTTGCGAAAACCCAGGACCACCAGTGAAAGCAGCGGTGAACTCAAGCGAACCTCCTCGGAAGTGGCGCAGCCCAGCCCAGCAATCGACCCACGGCGCCCTGTGTGGTGTAGGGGCTGCCGCGTCCGCTGTCGGGCAACCCGGAGCTGTGCCAGCGGTCGCGGATCTGCTCCAGCGCCAGCGCGAGCTCACGGCCGGCGGTCGTTGCATCCTGTCCCGGCCCGCCCGTCTGCACGGCCACGTGGCCTTCCCCGCGCAGCATGGCCGCCATCTGCGGATTGCGATGCACCGTGGCCAGAATGGGGCGCTGCATCCACAGGTATTCGTAGAGCTTGGAGGGGATGTACTCCTCGCAGATCGGCTCCTCGCCGTGCAGCAGCAGCAGCACGTCCACACCACGCATGCGGCGCAGGATCTGCTCGCGGCCGCTTTGCCCCGTGGCGGGATCGGCTTCGATGCGTCCGAGATGACGCACGCAGGCGCGCACCGGCGACTGCGCGATCTTCGCCGCCGAAACAGCATCCAGCGGGCCGCCCGTGACGTGCAGTTCGGTCGCGGCCACCAGGTCCGGACGACGTGACTGCAAGGCCTCCAGCGCCTCGATGAAGGGCACGAGGTTGCGCGTAGCCGAGAGCGAACCGAAATGGCCGACGACGAATTTCGGGCCCGGCTGGTAGGGTGGCAGGGTCTGGAACGGCGGGTCGATGCCGGGCAACAGCATCTTGCCGCGCTCCCCCAACTCCGGGTGGCGCGCCCGCGCGCTAGCCAGGGCCTGCTCGGTGAACCAGATGGCCAGGTCGGCCTCGCGGCAGATCAGGCCTTCCACCCGCGCCTGCATCTTCTGCTGGGCCGTGTGCGGCGTATTCCCTGGTGTGATGAAAGGGTCGTGCACCTCGGCCAGCCACGGTGTGCCCGTCGCCTTTTTCAGGGCGCGGCCGGCCAGGTGCGCCGCAAAGGCGCCGCCCGTGGAATAGATCAGGTCGAAAGGCTGCTGGCGGGCCAGCGCCCTGCCCTTCACATAGGCACTGAGCCACCAGGACCAAGAGCTTTCTACCGGGCGCAGCAGCTTCTCGAGGATGAGCCCAGGCAGCAGCACCAGCGAGGCCAGGGTCATCAGGACGCGGTAGACGACGCGGTTGTCAAAGCGCCGGCGCAGCACATGGCGCAATTCGAAGCGCAGGCCGGCCGGGCCCGCGGGCCAGAGCTGATGGTGTTCGACCACCGTGTCCCGGGTGCCCGACACGCCGCTGAGCACCACCACCTCGATGCCGGCGGCGCGCAGATGCGGGAGCTTGTCGGTGATGGTCTGGCTGGCGGCCCGGCCATCCATATTGAAGGCATGGGCCAGGATGAGCCAGCGTTGCCGGGTCGGTTCTGTCATCAGGATAGGGCAGCGGCTTGCTGGTAGAGCGCTTCGTATTGTAGGGTGGCGCTTTCCCAGGTATGCGCCTGCGCAAACGCCAAGCCATGCTGGCGCAACTGGTCGGCCAGCTCGGGCTGGTCGAGCACGGAGCGCAGCAGACGCGCCAGGGCCTGGGCATCGCGCGGGTCGTGCAGCAGCAGGGCCTCGTGGCCGTCGTGCAACTCGCGCGAGATGCCGCAATGCACCGGGCCGCTGACCACCACCGGCAGGCCGTGCGCCATGGCTTCGAGCACCACCATGGCATAGCTGTCCTCCAGCGTCGGATGGGCGAGGCAGTCGGCGGCCCGATAGGCCGGGACGAGATCATCCTGCGATCCGAGGAAATGGACCCGGGTCGCCACGCCCAGCTTCTCCGCCTGCTGCCGATAGTGTGCAATGGGTGCCGGATTCCCTGCCACGGCCAGATGCACCTCGGCAGGCAGCTTGGCAAGTGCCTGCAGCAGCGCATCGAGCCCCTTGCGCTTGTAGTCGTTGGCCACGAACAGCAGCAGGGGCACCTCGGGCGGCAGATCGAGCTGCCGGCGCGCCATGGTCCGTGTGATGGTGTCCTGCCGCAGATAGGTGCCCGGCGTGATCACCGACAGCCGTTTGCGGCTGGCCGGATAGGCCTGCTCGCACTCGAACCGCAGCGTGCTGGAGGTTGCCACGATGGCCCGGCCGGGCTTGCGCTTGAACCTTGCGCCCTCCAGCCAGACATAGGTGATCAGGCGCGGGCTGGTCACCACCTTGAGCCAGCGCAGCACGCGGCTCAGGCCCCGACGGCCGTGCAACAGGTTGTGGCGCAAGGGCCGTACGTGCACGGTCTGCACCTGGCCGTGCCAGGTGTTCTCGTGCGAGTGCACCACATCGAAACCCTTGCGGGTACGCCACCAGGTGGCGATGGCAAACAGCAGCTGGTTCACCCAGCGCGGCTTCTGACCCAGACAGAACACGCGGTGGTAGGTCACGCCGGCCACCGGCTGGTTGGTCTCCTGCGCAAACACATGGACCTCGTGCCGCGCTGCCAGCTGCTGCGTGATGGCCACCGAATAGCTCTCGGCGCCGCCGGCAGACCTGGAAAATACGCGGTTGATGACGGCGATGCGCATGATTCGAAGACCCCGACTCAGAGCAGGACGATGTCGTACTGCTCCTGCCCCATGGCCGCCTCGCTCTGCAGGGAAATCGGCTTGCCGATGAAGTCGGAGAGTCCCGCCATGTGCTGGCTTTCCTCGTCCAGCAGCAGCTCGATCACCTGCGGCGCGGCCACCACCCGGAATTCGCGCGGATTGAACTGGCGTGCCTCGCGCAGGATCTCGCGCAGGATGTCGTAAGCCACGCTGCGCGCGGTCTTGACGATGCCCTTGCCTTCGCAACTCGGACAGGGTTCGCACAGCATGTGCGCCAGCGATTCGCGGGTGCGCTTGCGTGTCATCTCCAGCAGGCCCAGCTGGGAAAAACCGCCCAGCATCGTCTTCACGCGGTCTCGGGCGAGCTGCTTGCGGAACTCGGCCAGCACCGCCTCGCGGTGGTCCTCGCGTGTCATGTCGATGAAGTCGGCAATGATGATGCCACCCAGGTTGCGCAGGCGCAGCTGGCGCGCAATGGCCTGCGCGGCCTCCAGGTTGGTCTTGAAGATGGTGTCGTCGAAATTGCGCGCACCGACAAAACCGCCGGTGTTGACGTCGACCGTGGTCAAGGCCTCGGTCTGGTCCACGATCAGGTAACCGCCGGACTTGAGTTCGACGCGCCGGCCCAGGGCCTTGGCGATTTCCTCGTCGATGCCGAACAGATCGAAGATCGGCCGTTCGCCCTTGTAGTGCTGCAGCTTGCCCACCGCAGCCGGCATGAACTCCATGCCGAAGGCGCGCAAGGCCTCGTACTGCTCGCGCGAGTCGACCTTGATGGTCACCGTGTGCTCGCTGACCAGGTCGCGCAGCACGCGCTGCAGCAGGTTCAGGTCCAGGTGCAGCAGGGACTTCGGGGGCAGGCGCGTGGACGCGTCCTTGATGCGGGCCCAGGTCTTGCGCAGGTAGGCGATGTCCTCGCCCAGCTCGGCGTCGCTGGAGTCCTCGCCATTGGTGCGCAGGATGAAACCGCCGCCGGGCTCGCCCACCAGCCTCTGCAGGCGCGTGCGCAGTTCGTCGCGCTGCGCCAGCGGGATCTTCTGCGACACGCCGATATGGTCGTCCTGCGGCAGGAAGACCAGCAGGCGCCCGGCAATGCTGATCTGGGTGGACAGGCGCGCGCCCTTGGTGCCAATCGGGTCCTTGATCACCTGCACCATCAGCGCCTGGCCTTCGAACACCTGTTTTTCGATCGGCACCTGGGGCTGCGACGCACGCGAGGCGCTGAGCGACTCACCTTCGGCCGGCGGGTGCCAGACGTCGGCCACGTGCAGGAAGGCCGCCTTGTCCAGGCCGATGTCGATGAAGGCCGACTGCATGCCGGGCAAGACGCGCGAGACCTTGCCCAGGTAGATATTGCCCACCAGACCGCGCTCGCTGGCACGCTCCACGTGCAGCTCCTGAACGGCCGCGTTTTCCACCACGGCCACGCGCGTTTCCTGCGGCGACCAGTTGATCAGGATGTCTTCTTGTGACACTTAAGCCACCCCCGAGGCGCTGCGCGCCTCCCCCTGCAAGGGGGCGACACGAGCGGCCCGGCAAAGCCGGTTCCGCGGTATCCCACGATTTGGAAATCTGCTCTCGCTGCGTCTGTGCTGGAAAGTAAACATGGCGGTCCGGAGGCTATGGCTTGAAGCGGAATGCTTGCAGCAATTGTGCCGTCTCGTGCATGGGCAGGCCCATGATGCCAGAGTAACTGCCAGAGATATGCGAGATGAAGGCTGCCGCCCGGCCCTGCACCGCGTAGGCCCCGGCTTTGCCCATGGGCTCGCCGCTGGCCACGTAGGCGGCGATCTGCTGGCGACTGAGGGCGGCAAAGGTGACGCGCGAAGTACTCAGGATCTGCGTCCGGCGCCGCGGCGTCCCGATGACCACGGCGGTCAGCACCCGGTGGCTGCGGCCGGCCAGATCGCGGAGCATGCGCCGGGCATCCGCCTCATCGGCGGGCTTGCCGTAGATGGTGCGCCCCAGAGCCACCGTGGTGTCCGAGCACAGCACAGGGGCAACGGGCAGGCCGCGGTGCTTGAGGCGCAGCAGGGCCGCATCGAGCTTGAGCTGGGTCACGCGCTGCACATAGGCAGCCGGCGCCTCACCGGGCAACACGGCCTCAATGGCCTCGGCGTCTTCGCCGGCGCCGGGCAGCAGCAGCTCATGGCGCACACCCAGCTGTTCCAGCAACTGGCGGCGGCGCGGACTCTGGGACGCGAGATAGATGAAAGCCGGCTTCATTCGCGATGGTAGGGGTGGTTGGCGTTGATGGACCAGGCGCGGTAAAGCTGCTCGACCAGCAGCACGCGCACCATGGCATGCGGCAGGGTCAGGTCCGAGAGGCGGATGCGTTCGTGTGCTGCCTGGCGGAAGGCCGGCTCCAGCCCGTCGGGGCCGCCAATGACCAGGGCCACGTCGTCACCGCCCAGTTGCCAGTCCTTGAGCTTGGCCGCGAGGGCCATGGTACTCAGCGTGGTGCCGCGCTCGTCCAGCGCGACGATGCGGGTGCCTTTGGGAATCGCTTCCTCGATGCGCTTGCGCTCGGCCGCCATCAGCTGCTCCACGGTCCTGGAGCCGCGCGGTTCGGTCTTGACGGCCTTGAGCTCCACCCGCAACTCCGGGGGGAAACGCTTGGCGTAGTCGTCCCAGGCCGTCTGCGCCCAGTCGGGCACGCGCTGGCCGACCGCGACGATCAGCAGCTTCACCGGGCCTTGCGCGGTGCCGTCTTCTTCGCCGGGGCCTTGGTCGTCCTGCTGGCCGGCTTGGCGGCGGTCTTGGCGACCGCCTTTTTCGCCGGCGCATTGGTCGCGTTCACCTTGACGGTCTTGATCGGGGTCTTGGCCGGGGCCTTGCGGGCCGGGGTCTTGGCGACAGCCGTCTTCTTCGCTGCCGGCTTGCCCGCGGCCTTCTTGCGGTCGGCCGCCTTCTTCTCCTCGGCCTTCTTCAGCTGGGCGCGCGAAGGATAGGCCTCAGCCACACCCTGCTTGGCCGCGCTGGCACGCCTGAGGCTGCCGGTCTTGGCGGGCGCAGCGGTCTTGGCCGGCGCCTTTTCGGCCACCTGGGCCGCCGGTTTGTCGGCACCGAACTTCAGACGCACCGGGGTCTCGCCCCACAGGTCTTCAAGGTGGTAGTACTGGCGGATGGCCGGCTGCATGATGTGCACCACGGCGGCGCCGCAGTCGACGATGATCCATTCACCGTTCTCCTCACCTTCCATGCGCGGCTTGGCAAAACCGGCATCGCGCACGGCGTCGCGCACACTGGCCGCCAAGGCCTTGGTCTGGCGGTTGGAGGTGCCCGAGGCCACCATCACGCGCTCGAACAGCGCCGAGAGCTTCTCGGTATTGAACACCTGGATGTCCTGGGCCTTCACGTCCTCCAGGCCATCGATGATGGCGCGCTGGAGTTTCTGGATGTCTTTTTTGGCGGCGGTTTCGGTGGTCATCAGGTGCTTTGATAGAGATTATGTTGTTCAATATAGCGCGCAACAGCGGGGCTGACCAGTGGGGCGATGCCCTGCCGGCTGGCGACGCGGGCGCGGATGCCGGTGGCGCTGATGTCCATGGCCGGCATCTGCAGCTTGCAGAAACGGCCCGCCATCTCGGGCGGCGGGACAAAACGGGTTTCCTGGCCGGTCAGCAGATCCCGGTCAGCTACACAAATTATAGCAAGACGGACAATCTCCTCCCAATGGCGCCAGGTCGGCAGCACATCGGCCTGGTCCTTGCCCATGACCAGGTAGAACTCGGCCTGCGGGTCTTCGGCGTGCAGCTCGCGCAGGGTGTCCAGGGTGTAGGACGGACCGGCACGGCGGATTTCCCGGTCGTCCAGCCGCACCTGGGGCAGGCCGTCGAAAGCCAGCCGGCTCATGGCCAAGCGGTGCGAAGCCGCGGTCAGCGGCCGGCTCTTGTGCCACGCCTGCCCGGTGGGTAGCACACGCAGCGCATCCAGCTGGAGTTGCTCGATGGCGGCCTGGGCCAGCGCGCGGTGCGCCAGATGCGGCGGGTCGAAGGCGCCGCCGAACATGCCGATTTTGTGAAGGCTCAAGGCGTGATCCAGTCACGCCGCGGCAAAAAGCGGGTGTAGAGTTCAGCCTCGGGGGTTCCGGGCTCGGGCTGCTGTTGGTAGGACCAGCTCACCAGCGGCGGCATGGACAGCAGGATGGATTCGGTCCGGCCGCCGGACTGCAGGCCGAAATGCGTCCCGCGGTCCCAGACCAGGTTGAATTCGACGTAACGGCCCCGGCGGTAGAGCTGGAAGGCCCGCTCACGCTCGCCGTGGTCCAGGTGCCGGCGCTTCTCGACAATGGGCAGGTAGGCCGGCAGGAAGGCGTCCCCCACGGCACGCAGCATGGCGAAACTGCCCTCGAAGCCCAGCTCCGAGAAGTCGTCGAAGAACACGCCGCCAATGCCGCGTTGTTCGTTGCGGTGTTTGAGGAAGAAGTACTCATCGCACCAGGTCTTGAAACGCGGGTACTTGTCCTCGCCGAAGGGCTTGAGCGCGTCGCGGCAGACGGTATGGAAGTGCACCGCGTCGTCCTCGAAGCCGTAGTAGGGTGTCAGGTCCATGCCACCACCGAACCAGCAGACCTCCTGCCCGTCCTTGCCCTTGGCCGCCAGCATGCGCACGTTCATGTGCACCGTCGGCACATAGGGGTTGCGCGGGTGGAAGACCAGGGACACGCCCATGGCCTCGAAAGGCGCACCGGCCAGCTCGGGCCGATGCTGGGTGGCCGAAGGCGGCAGCCGCGGGCCCTGGACGTGCGAAAAACCGCAGCCGGCACGCTCGAACACCGGGCCGTTTTCCAGAATCTTGGTCAGGCCCTGGCCCTGCAAGGGTTCCCCCGGCTCCTTCTGCCAGGCATCGGCCAGGAAGCTGCTGCCGTCGACGGCAGCGATCGCATCGGTGATGCGCCGCTGCAAGTCCTGCAGGTAGTGGCGCACGGTGTGGACGTTGGAAGCCGGGGTGGTCATGGTTTCACTTCACGATGGTTTCGCTGCGCGGCACACTGGCATCGAGCAGGCGGATGGGCGCGGCATTTTCGGGCCGACAGCCGACAGCCCCATCCAGGGCCGTCGCGATGCGCGCAAAGTCGGCGGCCTCATCGCCGCTCAGGCGCAGGAAACTGCGCACCGTCACTTCACGCCCCGCGTAATTGACCTTCACCAGCGCCAGCGGTACACCCGCCTGCACCGCCGTGCGGTAGAAGCCGCTGCGCCAGCCCGGGATGTACTTGCGCGTGCCTTCCGGGGCCAGCGCCAGCCAGAAATATTCGCCACGCTCCCGTGCTGCCTGCATGCGAGCCGCGGTATCACTCACCATGCCCTTGGCGCTGGTTCGCTCCACCGGCACGCCACCGAGATAACGCATCCAGTGCCCGAAAACGGGGAAACGGAACAGGCTGTCCTTGCCCCAGAAGCGCACCGGAATGCCGATGGCCCATTTGACGAGCAGCAGGACCACGAAGTCCCAGTTGCTCGTGTGCGGATAGACCGCCAGCACGCCCTGAAGGCCGGGCAGGCCCTCGAAATGGACGCGCCAGCCCATGCAACGCAGCAGCCAGCGCGCCAGCGCGCTGCCACGGAACTGCACCGGATGAGGCAAGGGAAAATCGTTCGGGGTCATCAGGACAGGCTGGGATCAGCCTTTGATGGCGCGGTACCCGATGTCGCGACGATATTGCATGCCGTCGAAATGGATGCCCTGGGCCAACTCGTAGGCGCGCTGCTGCGCCTGCCTGGTCGTGTCGCCCAGCGCGGTCACACACAGCACGCGCCCGCCGGTCACCTGCACCTGGCCGTCCTTCAGCGTGGTGCCGGCATGGAAGACCACGCCCTCGTCGGTATCGGCCGGCAGGCCGGTGATGACGTCGCCCTTGCGCGGGTTCATGGGGTAGCCGTGCGCGGCGATCACCACGCCCAGCGCGATGCGGCGGTCCCAGTCGAGCTCGACCTGGTCGAGCTTGCCATCGGTGGCCGCCAGCATGACGTCCACCAGGTCGGTCTTGAGGCGCATCATGATGGGCTGGGTCTCGGGGTCGCCCATACGGCAGTTGAACTCCAGCGTCTTGGGGGCGCCACTGCCATCGATCATCAGGCCGGCGTAGAGGAAGCCGGTGTAGGGGATGCCGTCCTTTTCCATGCCCTTGATGGTGGGCAGGATGATCTCGCGCATGGCGCGGGCATGCACGGCGGGCGTGACCACGGGGGCGGGCGAATAGGCGCCCATGCCCCCGGTATTGGGCCCCTGGTCGGCGTCGAGCAGGCGCTTGTGGTCCTGGCTGGTGGCCAGCGCCACCACGTTCTTGCCGTCGCACAGCACGATGAAGCTGGCTTCCTCGCCCTGCAGGAACTCCTCGATCACGACGCGCGCCCCACCCTCGTTGTGGCTCACGCCCAGCTTGTTGTCCAGCAGCATGAAATCGATGGCCTCGTGCGCCTCGGCCGCCGTCATGGCCACCACCACACCCTTGCCTGCCGCCAGGCCGTCAGCCTTGACCACGATGGGCGCGCCCATCTTGTCCACGTAGGCATGCGCCGCCACCGGGTCGGAGAAGGTGTCGTACTCGGCGGTCGGGATGGCGTGGCGCTTCATGAAGGCCTTGGAGAAGGCCTTGGAGCTCTCCAGCTGCGCTGCCGCTTTGGTGGGGCCGAACACACGCAGACCGTGCGCGCGGAACTCGTCCACCACGCCCGCGGCCAGCGGGGCCTCGGGGCCAACCACGGTCAGGCCGATCTTTTCCTGCTGCGCCCACTCGCGCAGGGCCTTGACGTCGCTGATGGGCACGTTGACCAGACGCTTGTCGCGCGCGGTACCACCGTTGCCCGGCGCCACGTAGATCATCTGCACCTTGGGAGACTGGGCCAGTTTCCAGGCCAACGCGTGTTCCCGGCCGCCGCCACCTATCACTAAGACTTTCATATCTAACCTTATCCGCCTTCAGCCCGGTCACGGGCGTACAAACCAATCAACCCAGGGGACACCGTGGAACCGGCTTTGCCGGGCCACTGGTGTCCGCCCCTTGAGGGGGTGGCGTAGCGACACGCAGTGCGCGCAGCCTGGGGGAATCACATTCCTGCGTTGTGATAGACCTCCTGGACGTCGTCCAGGTCTTCCAGCACATCCAGCAGTTTCTGCATCTTCGCAGCGTCATCGCCGCTGAGTTCAATGGTGTTCTCGGGGCGCATGGTCACACCGGCCACCTCGGCCTTGAGGCCGGCGGCTTCCAGCGCGTTCTTCACGGCCTCGAAATCATGGGGCGTGGTCAGCACCTCGATAGCGCCGTCGTCATCACTCAGCACATCCTCGGCGCCGGCTTCCAGCGCCACTTCCATGACCTTGTCCTCGGACGTGCCCGGGGCGAAGATCAGCTGGCCGCAGTGCTTGAACTGGAAGGCCACCGAGCCTTCCGTGCCCATATTGCCGCCCTGCTTGCTGAACGCGTGGCGCACCTCGGCCACGGTGCGCACGCGGTTGTCGGTCATGGTGTCGACGATGATGGCCGCCCCGCCGATGCCGTAGCCTTCGTAGCGGATTTCCTCGTAGGTCACGCCTTCCTGGTTGCCGGTGGCCTTGTCGATGTTGTACTTGACGCGATCGGCCGGCATGTTGGCTGCCTTGGCCTTGTCGATGGCCAGGCGCAGGCGCGGGTTGGCCGCCGGGTCGCCGCCACCGGCGCGCGCCGCCACCGTGATTTCACGGACGATGCGGGTCCAGATCTTGCCGCGCTTCTCGTCCTGCCGCCCCTTGCGGTGTTGGATATTGGCCCATTTACTGTGTCCAGCCACGGGGTGCCCTTCAAATTTCGTTACGCTATAGGGAGTGAATTGTACTTTTAGGGACCAACATGGCTGAACCCATCCTGATCGCGCAGCACGGCGACGTGTTATGTTTCCTGCGCCCCGACAAGGCCAACCGCCATGGCCTGATCACCGGCGCCACCGGCACCGGCAAGACCATCACCCTGCAAACCCTGGCCGAAGGCTTCTCGCGCATCGGCGTGCCGGTCTTCCTGGCCGACATCAAGGGCGACCTGACCGGCATCTCGCAGGCCGGCAGGATCGGCGACAAGCTGGCCGCCGTCCTCAAGGAACGCGGCCTGACCGCACCCGCGCCGCTGGCCTGCCCCACCACCCTGTGGGACGTGTTCGGTACCCAGGGCCATCCGGTGCGCGCCACCGTCAGCGACCTGGGCCCCCTGCTGCTGGGCCGCATGCTCAACCTGAACGAAACGCAAGAGGGCGTGCTGCAGCTGGTCTTCAAAATCGCCGACGACCAGGGCCTGCTGCTGCTGGACCTCAAGGACCTGCGCGCCATGTGCCAGCACGTGGGCGACAACGCCTCGCAATTCACCACCGAATACGGCAACATCAGCGCGGCCAGCATCGGTGCCATCCAGCGTGGCCTGCTGCAGATCGAAAGCCAGGGCGGCGACAAGTTCTTCGGCGAGCCCATGCTCAACATCGCCGACTTCATGCAGACCGACGGCAAGGGCCACGGTGTCGTCAACGTGCTGGCCGCCGACAAGCTCATGAACGCGCCGCGCCTTTACGCCACCTTCCTGCTCTGGCTGCTGAGCGAACTGTTCGAGCAGCTGCCCGAAGTCGGCGACCTGGACAAACCCAAGCTGGTCTTCTTCTTCGACGAGGCCCACCTGCTCTTCAATGACTCGCCCAAGGCCCTGCTGGAGCGCATCGAACTCGTGGTGCGCCTGGTGCGCAGCAAGGGCGTGGGGGTGTATTTCGTCACGCAGAATCCGCTGGACATCCCCGACACCGTGCTGGGCCAGCTCGGCAACCGCGTGCAGCACGCGCTGCGTGCCTTCACGCCGCGTGACCAGAAGGCCGTCAAGTCGGCCGCCGAGACCATGCGCCCCAAGCCGGGCCTGGACATTGCGGCCGCCATCACCGAACTCGGTGTGGGCGAGGCCCTGGTGAGCTTCCTCGACGAAAAAGGCCGACCCTGCCTGACCGAGCGTGTCTACGTGCTGCCCCCGGGCAGCCAGATCGGCCCGGTCACACCCGAGCAGCGCCAGGCCCTGCTGGCCAACTCGGTGGTGGCCGGCGTCTATGAGAAAACCGTGGACCGCGAATCCGCCTTCGAGCGGCTGGCGACCCGCACCCAACAGAAGCAGGCCCAGGACAAAGCAGCGGGCGAGGCCGCCGCGGCCCAGAAAGCCGGTGGTGGTGGCCTGCTCGACAGCCTGGGCGGCATCCTGGGCGGCGGGGCCGGCCGCACGCGCGCCAGCGCCGGCGAGCAGCTGATCAAGAGCGCGGCCAGCTCCATCGGCCGCGAGGTCGGGCGGCAGATCATCCGCGGGGTGCTGGGCAGCATCCTGGGCGGGAGCAAGCGGCGTTGACGCCCGCACGCGCAGGCCCGTTGCAAGTGATAAATTCCGCCCCTATACACGGTCACCACGCGCAAGCGCCCGACCGTCGCATGTCATTCTGAAGGAGCCCCCTGCGTGCCCACTCCGCCCTCCAACCCGCGTACCTCCGCCACGGCCAAGAAGGCCGGCGCGACCAGCCCCCAGGAAACGATCGAGTGGCGCATCAAGGAACTGCGCGCATTCGACGTGTCCGGCATCCGCGAGCGCTGGGACCCGAGTCTCGAAAGCCTGAAAAAGGACATCAACACCGTCCTGGCCGAGGCCTTCGGAAATAACTCGCCGGAATACAAGACATTCGCGATCGAATCATTCGATGAGACCCTGCCCCAGGATTTCAGCGGCCGCTACTCCCCCGAAGAATTGCAGCAGGCGCTCAAGGAAGGTGTGGAGAAGGCGATCATCAGCCTGAAACGCGTGAAGGGTCTGCTGGACGAACGCGCCCGGAAGCAGTCCGTTACACCAT
>NZ_JBXAQQ010000009.1:162915-164176 GCF_058807395.1 Hylemonella sp. GW821-FHT12C09
GCACCAGCACCAGCACCAGCACCAGCACCAGCACCAGCACCAGCACCAGCACCAGCACCAGCACCAGCACCAGCACCAGCACCTGCACCTGCACCTGCACCCGTGCACGCGGCCGCCTCAATACCCACGCCTACGCCCGTGTCCGCTCCAACATCCACACCCACCCCGGTCATTTCCGGCACGAACCTGCGTGTCTGCGTCCTCTGTCACCATGACGCTCCAGCCCGCGATGCAGTCACGGGATTCCTCCGTCAGCTTGGATTGCAGAGCATGTTCCTGGCGGAAGCGCCCAAACCCACAGACACCACCTACGTCGAACGACTCCAGGCGCTACGCCAGGTGGATTTCGCCGTCGTCCTCCTGCCGTCCAATACGCTGGACACCGCAACGGCGACCTCCAAGTTTCTTTCGAGAGATCTGATGCTGGAGCTCGGCGTCTTGCTGGGCGCCCTGGACAGTTCGCGCGTCTGCTTTCTGTTGTCCGGAAACCCCGCGAAAACGCTGCCGTGGAACGGCTCGGCGCTACTGAACATGGATGAGGCAGGCTTATGGCACCTGCTGCTGGCCCGTGTCATGAAACAGGCCGGACTGGACGTGGACTTGAACCGCGCCGTCTGATCTCTGCCTGCCAAGACCCAAGGCGGGACTCACTTTTGCTTCGAAGCTTTGCTTCATGCCTGCTTTGCCGGGTCTCGCCCGGGCAGCAGGTTTGGTGTCGGGTGGTGCGCCCGACAGCGCACTTACTTTCTTTGCTTCGCCAAAGAAAGTAAGCAAAGAAAGGCGAGCCGGGTTCGTCGTCCCTGCGCTGTGCGCAGGGCACGCTGCGTTGCTCGGCTAGTGCGGGAAGTGCAGAAACTCGCCCTGCGGGCTCAGACATCTGCACTTCTTTTTCCGCCCTGGCCTGCGCTACTCGCCTCCGCACACGGCAGTGGGAAACCGAATGCCAAAGACCAAGACTACAAGGACGCGCCATGGCGCGTCCTTGTTTGGCTGTTCTGTCTTGGGTTGTTGGGTCCCCTATGCCGTGTGGCAGGGCTGAGCAGCGCAGCAGCGGGCGGATCAGGGCGGGCGTTGTTTGAGCGCAGCGAGTTCAGCCCGACCCCGCCCGATGCGAGCAGCGCAAGGAACCGCGCAGCGGCCCTGACTTCGGCTCGCCTTTCTTTTGGGTCCTTTTCTTTGGCGAAGTGTATAGACCGGAGACATGGGAAACGGGTGTTCGGGGACATAGGAAACACCAGAGTCGGTCAATTGGAAGTCATCA
>NZ_JBXAQQ010000010.1:0-158054 GCF_058807395.1 Hylemonella sp. GW821-FHT12C09
CACGTGACCGATCGTGCCCACGTTGACGTGCGGCTTGGTCCGCTCAAATTTCTCTTTTGCCATTTTTCAAATCTCCAGAAAGGATGCAAAAAGCAATTACGACTTCAAACACCAAGACACGCCGGCAGCGGCCGCGCACCTGAAAGTGGTGCCCTTTGCGGGAATCGGACCCGCGACCTCTCCCTTACCAAGGGAGTGCTCTACCACTGAGCCAAAAGGGCAATATTCTTGTCACCACCCACCGCAAAAGACACATGGAGCGGGAGACGGGAATCGAACCCGCGTCATCAGCTTGGAAGGCTGGGGTTCTACCATTGAACTACTCCCGCATCACCAAAACGCTCGCTCTACATATCTTTCACTGGTGGAGAGGGCTGGATTCGAACCAGCGTACTCGTAAGAGGGCAGATTTACAGTCTGCTGCCATTAACCACTCGGCCACCTCTCCATTAGGTGAACCTCAGATTATGCCATGAAATTTTGACGACAGCGAGACCCCAGACGCCCCGGCTTCACCAACGGACCTCGCCCAGCCCCCGTTCCAGCAAAAAAGCATTCGCCCGACTGAAGTGGCCACAGCCCAGAAAGGGCTGCGGGCCGCGCCGAGCCGACAAGGGGGACGGGTGGTTGGCGCATAACACCAGATGCGGCCCGCTCCCCGCGTCCAAGCCCGCGGCCGCTGCGGCACGCTGGGCATGGGCACCCCAGAGCATGAAAACGGCTGGCTGCGACCGCTCGACCACGGCACGAATTATTTTGTCAGTGAGCACTTCCCAGCCACGGCCGGCATGACTGGCGGGCTGGCCGTCTTCGACGGTCAGGCAGGTATTGAGCAGCAAGACCCCCTGGTGCGCCCAACGCAGCAGCGAGCCATCGGCCGGCGGGCCGGTGGTCTTGAGCGCCGGGTCGCGCACCAGTTCCTGGTGGATATTGCGCAGGGAGGGCGGCAGGCGCAGACCCGGCGCCACGGAAAAAGCCAGGCCCTCGGCCTGGCCCGGCCCATGGTACGGGTCCTGGCCCAGGATCAGGACGCGCACGTCGACCAGCGCCGTCAGCTCCAGCGCGCGCAGCGGTCGGGGTGGGTAAATGGTGGCGCCAGCCGCCAGCCGGGCGCCGATATGCTGGCCCAGCGACACCCCGGCTTCGCTGTCAAAAAACCAGGAGACCAGCGGCTGCCAGTCGGCAGCCACCGGCCAGCGACCCGGCTCCCAGGCCTGGAGGCCGGCAGGCGCAGTCGCGCCCCCCGTGAACAGGTCCGGCTGCGACACGGTCGTCAGGCAAACAGTTCGGCCAAGGCCAGGCCCGGATCGGGCGCGCGCATGAAAGCCTCGCCCACCAGGAAGGCATGGACGCCTGCCGTGCGCATGCGCTGCACATCGGCACGATCCAGGATGCCGGACTCCGTCACCAGCAGGCGATCGGCCGGCACGCGCTCGCGCAGCGTCAGCGTGGTCTCCAGCGACACCTCGAAGGTGCGCAGGTTGCGGTTGTTGATGCCCACCAACGGGGTCTTCAGTTTCAGCGCGCGGTCCAACTCGGCCCCGTCGTGCACCTCGACCAGCACGGCCATGTCCAGCCCGCGCGCGATGGCTTCCAGGTCGGCCATCTGCGCGTCGTCCAGGCAGGCGGCGATCAGCAGGATGCAGTCCGCCCCCATGGCGCGCGACTCGTAGATCTGGTACGGGTCGACCATGAAATCCTTGCGCAGCACGGGCAGCTGGCAGGAGGCGCGCGCCTGCTTCAGGTAGTCGGGCTGGCCCTGGAAGAACTGGCGATCGGTCAGCACCGAAAGGCAGGCGGCGCTGGTCTGGCCGTCGCCTTCGGCGTAGCTCTGGGCAATGTCGGCGGGAATGAAGTCCTCGCGCAGCACGCCCTTGCTCGGACTGGCCTTCTTGACCTCGGCGATCACCGCGGCCTGGCCGGCGGCGATCTTGGCGCGCATGGCGCCGACGAAGTCTCGGGTGAGCACACGCGATTCGGCGTCGGCCCGCATGGCCGCCAGCGAGGTCTTCTTCAGGGCCGCGGCCACTTCCTGGCGCTTGACGGCCACGATCTTGTCGAGGATGTCGCTCATGCTGCTTGCCCCAGACGGTGCGCCACGGTCACCAGCTGCTCCAGCTTGGCCTTGGCGGCGCCGGAATCGACGACCTCCCGCGCACGCGTGATGCCTGCGGCCAGGCTGTCCGCCACATTCGCGGCGTACAGCGCCGCCCCGGCATTGAGCAGGACGATGTCACGCGCGGCGCCCGGCTGCTTGTCCAGCACGCCCACGAGCATGGCGCGCGAGGCCTCGGGCGTGTCCACCTTGAGGGCGCGCGTGCTGGCCATGGTCAGGCCGAAGTCCTCTGGATGGATCTCGTACTCGGTGACCTCACCATTTTTGAGTTCGCCCACCAGAGTGGCCGCCCCCAGGCTGATCTCGTCCATGCCGTCCTTGCCATAGACCACCACGGCATGCTCGGTCCCCAGGCGCTGCAGGGCGCGCACCTGGATCCCGACCAGATCCGCATGGAACACGCCCATGAGGATGTTGGGCGCGCCGGCCGGGTTGGTCAGCGGACCCAGGATGTTGAAGAGGGTCTTGATCCCCAGCTCGCGGCGTACCGGCGCCACGTTTTTCATGGCCGGGTGATGGTTGGGCGCGAACATGAAACCCACCCCCGTTTCGGCGATGCACCGGGCGATGGCCTCGGGCTGGAGGTTGATGTTCACGCCCAGCGATTCCATCACGTCCGCGCTGCCGCTCTTGCTGCTGACGCTGCGCCCACCGTGCTTGCTGACCTTGGCGCCGGCGGCTGCCGCCACGAACATGGCGCAGGTGGAGATGTTGAAGGTGTGGGCGCCGTCGCCACCGGTGCCGACGATGTCGACCAGGTGCTGGCGGTCCGCCACATGGACCTTGGTCGAGAACTCGCGCATCACCTGCGCGGCGGCCGTGATCTCGCCGATGGTCTCCTTCTTCACGCGCAGTCCGGTGATGAGGGCGGCCATCAGCACGGGTGACATCTCGCCACTCATGATGAGCCGCATGATGTGCAGCATCTCGTCATGGAAGATTTCGCGGTGCTCGATGACGCGTTGCAGCGCCTCCTGCGGAGTGATCTGGTGGGGATGGGGCATCTTGTCTTCCTCAGGCTTGTTCCAGGAAATTCTTCAGCATGGCATGACCATGCTCGGTCAGGATGGATTCGGGATGGAACTGCACACCCTCGACGGCCAGCGTCTTGTGCCTCACCCCCATGATCTCGCCATCTTCAGTCCAGGCCGTCACTTTCAGCTCGGGGGGGCAGCTCGCGCGCTCGATGGCCAGCGAGTGGTAGCGGTTCACGGTGAACTGTTTCGGCAGGCCGGCAAACACGCCTTCCTGCGTGGTCGTGATGACGCTGGTCTTGCCGTGCATCAGTTGCTGCGCCCGGATGATCTTGCCACCGAAGGCCGCGCCGATGCTCTGATGCCCGAGGCAGACGCCCAGGATGGGCAGCTTGCCGGCGAAGTGACGGATCGCCGCCACCGAGATGCCGGCCTCGGCGGGCGAACAGGGGCCGGGCGAGATGACCAGCCGGTCCAGCTGGCCGGCCTTCAGTCTCGCCTCGATCTCTTCAACCGTGATTTCGTCGTTGCGGTGCACCTCCACCGCGGCGCCGAGTTCGCCGAAGTACTGCACCAGGTTGTAGGTGAACGAGTCGTAGTTGTCCACCATGAGCAATTTGATGTTCTTTGCCATGATGTTCACTCCAGGCCCTGCTCGACCAGTTCGCTGGCCCGCACCAGCGCCCGCGCCTTGTGTTCGGTCTCGCGCCATTCCATCTCGGGCACCGAGTCGGCGACCACCCCGGCGGCGGCCTGCACGTAAAGCGTGTCGTTCTTGATGATGCCGGTACGGATCGCGATGGCCACGTCCATGTCGCCAGCGTAGCTCAGGTAGCCGCAGGCGCCGCCATAGAGGCCGCGCTTGCTGGGTTCGAGCTGATCGATCAGCTCCATGGCGTGCACCTTGGGCGCGCCGGTCAGGGTGCCGGCCGGGAAGGTGGCCTTGAGCACGTCCATGGAACTCATGCCGTCCTTGAGCAGGCCCTCGACATTGCTCACGATGTGCATCACGTGGCTGTAACGTTCGACCACGAAGGCCTCGGTCACCTTGACGCTGCCGGTCTTGGCGATGCGGCCGATGTCGTTGCGCGCGAGATCGATGAGCATCACGTGCTCGGCGCGCTCCTTGGGGTCGCCCACCAGTTCCACCTCGGCCGCCTTGTCCAGCTCGGGCGTGGCGCCGCGCGGGCGCGTGCCGGCCAGCGGGCGGATGGTGACCTTCCTGTGGGCCTCCACGCTCCCCGCTGCGCGTGGTTCGCTGCCCCCCGAGGGGGCGTTCGCGCCTTGGGACGGCCCGGCGGCGCTCAGCCCCTCGTCCACATTTTCCACACGCACCAGGATCTCCGGCGAAGCCCCCACCACATGGAAGTCCCCGAAGTGGTAGTAGTACATATAGGGCGAGGGATTGAGCGAACGCAGCGCGCGGTACAGCGAAAGCGGCGACTCGGTATAACGCTTGTGCAGGCGCTGGCCCACCTGGACCTGCATGAAGTCGCCGGCAGCGATCAGCTCCTTGGCGCGCTCCACGGCCGCGATGTAATCGGCCTTGGCGAACTCGCGCCCCACCTCATGCACCTGGCTGGGTTTGATGGGCGGCGCCTGCACCGAGATGTTCAGGCGCTCGCGCAGCTCGGCCAGGCGCGCCTGCGCCTGCGCGTAAGCCCGCGGCTGGCCGGGGTCGGCGTAGACGATGAGGTAAAGCTTGCCCGAAAGGTTGTCGATGACGGCCAGCTCCTCGCATTGCAGGAGCAGGATGTCGGGGCAGCCCAGGGTGTCGGGCGGGCAGCTCTTGACCAGTTTCTTCTCGATGTGGCGCACCGTGTCGTAGCCGAAGTAGCCGGCCAGGCCACCGCAGAAGCGCGGCAGGCCGGGTTGGAGCGCGACCTTGAAGCGCTGGTGGTACTGGGCCACGAAGTCCAGCGGGTTCAGGCGCGAGGTCTCGACCACGACGTCGTCGGTCACCACCTCGGTCACGGCCTGATCACCAAAGCCGCGCGAGCGCACCAGGGTGCGCGCCGGCAGGCCGATGAAGCTGTAGCGGCCGAAGCGCTCGCCGCCCACCACGGACTCCAGCAGGAAGGTGTTCTTGCCGCCGTTTTGCGTGTGCGCCAGCTTGAGGTACAGCGAGAGCGGCGTTTCCAGGTCGGCAAAGGCCTGGGCCAGCAAGGGAATGCGGTTATAGCCCTGGCGGGCCAGTTCATTGAATTCGGATTCGGTCATCACAGGAAAACTCCGGTTCGGCGCGGGCCTGCAGCCCTGGGCGCCAGGCACGTCGTGCCATGTTCATTCGATTCTGGAGCCCCGCCGGACGGGGCGGGGAAGCGGGGCCGGCGGATTGCCGCCACTCTCAATCGCGCGACCGGGCGCGCGCGGCAGGGCAGGTACGCCAGGGCCAGGCTCCCCGGTCGCTGCAACCTGTGCTGATGAGGCGATGAATGAACATGGAGCCAGTTTAGCAAAGGCGCCCACCCCCAGAAAAACCCTGAATCGGGCCGGAACCGCGGTCTGGGATAATTAGAACGAACGATCGTACTATTTTGGAGGTTCTCGATCATGTGGTCTCCCTTGCGTCCTTTCCTGTTCGCCCTGCTGTTCGGCATCGGCCAGCAGGCATCCGCCCTGGAAGTCGGCGGCGTCAATTTCGTACCGCAAGTCGAAGTCAACGGCAGCAAGCTGGAGCTCAACGGCGCCGGCGTGCGTTACAAGGCGGTCTTCAAGGTCTATGCCGCAGGCCTCTATGTGGGCCGCAAGGCCGGCTCGCTGGAGGAAATCCTCAAGGCCCCCGGCCCCAAGCGCATGAGCATCACCATGCTGCGCGACATCGATGCCGCCGAACTGGGCAAGCTGTTCTCCCGCGGCATGGAAGACAACATGGACCGCGCCGCCTTCGTGCAGCTGATCCCCGGCATCATGCGCATGAGCCAGATCTTTTCCGATCACAAGAAACTGATGGCCGGCGACAGCTTCACCCTGGACTGGGTCCCCGGCCAGGGCCTTTACATCGCGGTCAAAGGCAAGGTCCAGGGCGCCCCTTTCAAGGAGCCGGAGTTTTTCGCCGCCTTGATGGGCATCTGGCTGGGCCGGGTTCCGGCCGACTGGCAGCTCAAGAACGCCCTGCTGGACCTCAAGTCCTGATGGCAGGCCGGGACCGCGCCTGGGCCCACCGCTCCAGGTCACCGGCGTTGAGGGGGCGGCTGAACAGATAACCCTGGCCCTTGCCGCAGCCCAGCTCGGCCATGAGCGCGGCCTGCTCGGTCGTCTCGATCCCTTCGGCCACCGTCTGCAGGCCCAGGGTGCGCGCCATGTTGATGGTGGCGGCGATCATCACGCGGTGGTAATTGCTGGTGAGCGCCTGGCTCACGAAGGAGCGGTCGATCTTGACCTGGTTGACCGGCAGCTCGTGCAGGCAGGACAGGGATGAGTAGCCGGTCCCGAAATCGTCCAGCGAGAGCGCGACACCGAGCGCGCGGATCTCGCGCAGGATGGCCTGCATGCCCTCGTCCTGGGCGGCCAGGCTTTCCGTCACCTCCAGCATCAGCGCGCCCGGCGCCAGCCCGGCGCTGTACAACAGCTCCGACAGCTTGGCGGTGAACCCGGCCTGGCGCAGTTGCGCACGCGAGAGGTTGACCGACACCGTCTCGGGGGCCTGCTCGCCCAGCAGGGCGCGCAGGCGTACCAGTTCGCGGCAGGCGGTCTTCAGGACGAACTCGCCCAGACGGCCGATCATCCCCGTGGCTTCGGCCACGGGGATGAAGGCCAGCGGCGAGACCAGGCCGCGCCGCGGATGCGACCAGCGCGCCAGTGCCTCCATGCCCACCAGCCGCCCGCTGCCCAGCTCGATCATGGGCTGGTAGACCACGTGGATCTCGCCCTTGTCGACCGCCTGGCGCAGGTCGTTCTCCAGCTCCGCGTCGTCGTGCACGCGCTTGCGCATGGAAGGCTCGAACATCTCGTAGCGCCCGCGCCCCTGGCGCTTGGCCTCGTACATGGCGATGTCAGCGTCGCGCAGCACGCTGTCGGGGTCCTCGGCCATGTGGGCCGTGGTGACGATGCCGATGCTGGCGGTGGAGTTCACGCGGTGAGGACCGATCTGGTAAGGCTCGGCCAGCACCTCCAGCAGGCGCGAGGCCACCACCTGCGCGTCCAGGTCGCCGCGGATGTTGTCCAGCAGCACCACGAACTCGTCGCCGCCGATGCGCGCGGCCATCTGGCTGAAATCGCTGGTCTGCACGAAGGCATCGCCGGGGCGCAGGCTGTCCTCCAGGCGCTTGGCGATCTGGCGCAGCAGCTCGTCACCGACCGAATGGCCCAGCGTGTCGTTGACCTGCTTGAAGCGGTCGAAGTCCATGAAGAGCACGGCAAAACAGTAGCCGGCCTGCTGCCGGCTGCGCTGGATCGAGATCTGGATGCGGTTGAGCAGTTCGACCCGGTTGGGCAGGCGCGTCAGGCTGTCGGTGCGTGCGCTCTGCCGCAGCTGCTCTTCCAGCTCCTTCTGCGCATTGATGTCGTAGCAGATGCCCGCCATGCGCAGGGCCCGACCGCTGCCGTCGCGTGCCACCACCGTGCCGCTGTACAGCGCCCACATCCAGGCACCGCTGCCATGGCGTATGCGCACCTCCCAGTGCAGCGGCCGGCTTGAGTCGCGCAGGTTGGTGCGGATGGCCCAGTCCCAGCCCTCGCGATCATCCGGGTGGATCAGGCCGTGGAAGGTATCCGAGGTCAGCTCCAGCCCCCCCGGCTGGTAACCGAGGAGCGCCAGCATGCGGTCGTTGACGTCCATGCGCCCGCTGGGAATGTCCCAATGCCAGACCCCCAGAGAGGCGCTTTCGATGGCCAGCGTCAGCAACTGCTGCTGTTCGCGCTGCTGCGTCACATCCACCAGACAGGAGATCACGCCAGTCAGGTGCCCGGTGGCATCGTGCACCGGCTCGGTATTGACCATGTGCCATCGCAATTCGCCCGCCATGCGCATGTGCCCGACCAGCTCGCCGCGCAGGCCCACGCCGGTGCGCAGGGTCCGCACGCTGGGACGGTCCAGGTAGGGATAGGGCGTGAGGTCGGGGCGCACCACCATGTCGTCGTCAGCCAGCCGGTTGCGGCCCAGCAGTTTCTGCTGCGGCAGGGCGAGCATCTCCTGCGCCCGCCGGTTGCACTCGATCACCACACCGGCCGCCGACTGCAGCACCACGCCCGCCGGCATGATGTCCAGCAGGGTCTGCATGCGCACGCGCTGGTTGACGGTGTCGGTGATATCCCTGGCCATCAGGGTGAAGCCGGTGTGCAGGCCCTGGGCGTCATGGATGGGCTGGTAGTCGACATCGAGCCAGACCTCCTCGCCATGGCGGCCGCGGTGCATGACTTCGACCCGCACGGCCAGCCCCATGTCCAGCTCGGCCAGCAGGCGCGTCATTTCCTCGGGGTCGTTGTATTCATTGATGACCAGCAAGGCCGCATGCCGATCCAGGACCTCGTCCCGCTCCCCGCCCTTGCCGCGCAGGAAAGCCTCGTTGCACCAGAGCACACGACGTTCGCGGTCCACCACCGCCACCCAGTTGGAGGTGCGCTGCGCCACCAGCGCCAGCCGCTGGAGCTCCATCGACTGGTTCAGCAGCACCTCACCCTGCCGCCGCACGAACAGCACCAGCGGCTCGACCACCGCCAGGATCAGCAGCAGCAGCGCGCCGAGCATGACGTTGCTCGAAAACTCGATCCGGTCCAGGCTGGCGCGCGAGCGCCGCTGCGCCGCCAGCTGCAGTTCATCCACCAGGGTTTGGGTGGTCAGCCAGAAGGACTCCAGCTCGGTCAGCAGGAACTGGGAGGCCGTCAGGCGCTTCCCCAGGTTCTTCTGGTCGAGCAGCCACAGCAGGGACTGGGCGCGGTACCAGACCCGCTCGCGCCGCTCCTGCCATTCGAAGATGGCGCTGCGCAGCTGGGGGCGATCGTCGATCTGCCAGACCCCCTGGCGCGACAGCAGCTCATCGAGCAGAGACGCCTGGGTCTGTGTCTGGCTCAGCGTCTCGCCCAGCGCATTGGCGTTTTCCTCTTCGCTGCCGTCGACGTGCTGCAGCCGGGTCAGCAGCATGATCATGCGCTGGATCTGCGTCCCCTGGGCAGCGGCCACGCGGATGATCTCGGCATCGGCCTGCCGGATCTGCTCGGACAGCTGCTGCTGGCGCATCTGCCAATAGGTCAGGGCGCCCACCACCACCAGCACGGTGTACAGGGCCAGCCGCACCCAGCGGTACACCTGCAGGCCGCCTTCGGACTGGCGCCGCCCGGGCAACCAGTCCAGCACGCGCCACCAGCCGGAGCCGCGTTTTTCCCGCCGGCCGGATGCGTTGGACGTGGTGTCGCTGCTTTTCATGAACTGGCGCCGATGCTAGCCGGGAAGCGCACTTCCCGGCGTCATGGCTAACACGTAGGACACCCCCGCCCGCAGATCAGGACAGCGCCTGGCGCATGGCCTGGATGACGGCTCGGTAGTCCGACTTGCCGAAGATCGCACTGCCCGCCACGAAGGTGTCGGCACCGGCATCGGCCACGCGGCGGATGTTGTCGGCCTTGATGCCACCGTCGACCTCCAGGCGGATGTCCTTGCCGGAGGCCTCGATGCGCTTGCGCGCGGCTTCCACCTTGCGCAACGCGGAGTCAATGAAGCCCTGGCCCCCGAAGCCAGGGTTGACGCTCATGATGAGGATAAGGTCGATGTCCTCGATCACCCAGTCCAGCACGTCCAGCGGCTGGCCCGGGTTGAACACCAGGCCGGCCTGGCAGCCCTTGCCCTTGATGGCCTGCACGCTGCGGTGCACGTGGGCCGAGGCGTCCGGGTGGAAGCTGATCAGATCAGCCCCAGCGCCGGCAAAAGCCTCGGCCAGCGCGTCCACCGGCTGCACCATCAGGTGCACATCGATCGGCACCGCCTTGCCATCGGGCGTCTTCGCGTGGGGCTTGAGCGCCTGGCACACCATGGGGCCAAAGGTCAGGTTGGGCACATAGTGGTTGTCCATCACATCGAAATGGATCCAGTCGGCACCGGCGGCAATCACATTGCGCACCTCCTCGCCCAGACGGGCGAAATCGGCCGAGAGGATGGAAGGGGCAATGCGGAAGGTTTTGGACATGGTCGGTATTTTCACAGGTACGATGCAGGGAATGGTGCTCAGGAATCGCGTGCACGGCGCGAGTCCTGAGCACCATTTCCTCGACTATATCCATATATGGCAAAGTACCAGATTCTCATCGAAGTCCAGCCCCGCCATATGCCCGAGCAGTCGGCCCCGGCGCAGGGGCTTTACGTCTTCGCCTACACCGTCACCGTCACCAACACCGGCGAGATTCCGGCCCAGCTGATTTCGCGCAGCTGGAACGTCAACGATGCCAACGGCCACACGGAGAAGGTGCGCGGTCTGGGCGTGATCGGCCAGCAGCCGCTGCTGCAGCCGGGCGGCACCTTCGAGTACACCAGCGGCACGCGCCTGCGCACACCCACCGGCACCATGCACGGCAGCTACTTCTTCGTGGCCGAGGACGGCGAACGCTTCGACGTGGACATCCCCATGTTCGTGCTCGACGCGCTGAGTGCCGGCGGCGGTACGCGCACGCTGCACTAGGCCCTGCCCACCCATGCCGGCCTTTCGTGACCTGCCCAGCCTGCTGGACGCGCTGGACCCCGAGGCAGCGCTGGTCCAGCGTCATCTCTGGCTCGCCGCCCTGCTGGAGTGGGTGCGCGGCGACCGGAGCGACCCCGCTGTGTCCATCGAGCGCCTGCGACTGTTGCTGGACCTGCTGGAAGCACAAGCCCCCCTGCGCGAACGGCTGCAGGCCTGGTGGCTGGCCCTGCTGGATGGCCTGGACCCCACCACGCTGCTGGCCGACCACGGCTTTGCCCAGCGTCCGGCCTTCCTCAGCGAGTTCTTCAGCCGCCTGCTGCGCAAGCTGCTGCCGGCCACGCCGCAGACGCGCGACGCCTCCGAGCTGTTCCTGCTGCTCTTTCCTCATCCCTATGACAGCCAGTGGCTGGCCCAGCTCGACGAAGCCACGGTCGCCCGGCTGGACGCGCTGCTCAGCCCGGCCGACGCGGCGGCACGTTCGCCCTGGGCGCTGGCGCTGGAAGAGTCCATCACCTACTGCATCAGCCAGATCCGGGCCATCGGTTTTGCCCCTGAGCTGCGCCTGCGCATGAGCCCGGCCAGCCAGGAAACGCGTGCCTTCCAGAACCTGGCGGCCGATTTCGATGCCGTGCGCCTGGCCCTGCACCAGGGCCCGCCCGATGCTGCCGCGCTGGTGCAGGCGGTGCAGCGCTTCAAGGAGCGGCTCGAGGCCTGTCGCCTGGCCGCCGCCAGCGTCTACACGCACCTGGACGAAAACGGCATCTCGGTGGACATGGTGTTTCGCCTGCGCCAGTTGCGTGAACGCGTGCTGCGCGTGCGCGAACTGCTCGACACCCTGCTCTCGCCCACGCCAGCCCTCAGCACGGCACGGCTGCTGGCCCGCCTGACCCAGCTCGGGCAGGAACGCCTCAGCGTGCGCGCCCTGATCGCCAGCAACTCCTCGCTGCTGGCGGCCAAGGTCACCGAGCGCAGCGCCGAGACCGGCGAGCACTACATCACGCGCAACCGCAGCGAGTACCGCGCCATGCTGCGCAAGGCCGCCGGCGGCGGTGCGGTGATGTCGATCACCACCCTCGTGAAATTTGCGCTGCTCGGCCTGGGCCTCTCGGCTTTCTGGGGCGGCTTCGCCGCCGGCCTGAACTACGCCCTGTGCTTCGTGCTGATCCAGTTGCTGCACTGGACCGTGGCCACCAAGCAGCCGGCCATGACAGCCCCGGCCATGGCCGCACGCCTCAAGGACCTGAACGCCTCGGAGGCGGTAGACCAGTTTGTCGACGAAGTCAGCCACCTGGTGCGCTCGCAGGTCGCGGCCGTCGCGGGCAATCTGCTGCTGGTCGTGCCCTGTGTGCTGCTGCTCAGCGGCGCCTGGTTCCTGCTCACGGGGCGCCCGCCACTGACCGTGCAGGAAGCCGACCACGTCCTGCACGCCCTCACCCTGCTCGGCCCCACGGCCCTGTTTGCCGCCTTCACCGGCGTGCTGCTGTTTGTCTCCAGCATCCTGGCCGGCTGGGCCGAGAACTGGTTCGTGCTCAACCGGCTGGGCTCGGCACTGCGCTACAACCCGCGCATCACGGCCATGCTTGGTGAGGACCGCGCGGCACGCTGGGCGCTTTTCCTGCGCAACAACATCTCGGGCCTGGCCGCCAACATCTCGCTCGGCCTGATGCTTGGCCTGGTACCGGCTTTCGCCGCCTTCTTCGGCCTGGGGCTGGAGGTGCGCCACGTCACCCTCTCCACCGGCCAACTGGCGGCCGCGGGCTTCACGCTGGGCCCGGACGTGCTGGCCATGCCGGCCCTGTGGTGGTGCCTGGGCGCCGTGCTGGTGACCGGCGCGCTCAATGTCGGCGTGAGTTTCTACCTCGCCTTCCAGCTGGCGCTGCGCGCCCATAGCGTCAGCGGTGTGGACCGCGCCCGCATCTATGCCGCGATCCGCTCACGGCTGCGCCGCGCGCCGCTGGGTTTCCTGTGGCCGCCGCGCGAGCTGGCTCGCGCCCAGGAGGGCAGCGGTGGGTGAATTCGACCTGATCGCACGCTATTTCCAGCGTCCGCAACGACCCTATACCGGCGCCGTGCGGCTGGGCGTGGGCGACGACTGCGCCCTGCTGCAGCCGGCACCCGGCACGCAACTGGCCATCTCCAGCGACATGCTGGTCGAAGGCCGGCATTTCTTTGCCGACGTCGACCCGGCCACACTGGGCCACAAGGCCCTGGCCGTGAACCTCAGCGACCTGGCCGCCTGCGGTGCCCGCCCCCTGGCTTTCACGCTGGCCCTGTCCCTGCCGCAGGCCGACGAGGCCTGGCTGGCCGCCTTCGCACGCGGCCTGTTCGCGCTGGCCGACGCGCACGATTGCCAGCTCATCGGCGGCGACACCACACGCGGCCCGCTCAACATCTGCATCACGATCTTCGGCGAAGTGCCCGTGACCGACAGCGGCAGCCGCGCGCTGCTGCGCTCGGGCGCGCGGCCGGGCGATGAGCTCTGGGTCAGCGGCAGGCTGGGCGATGCGCGGCTGGCGCTCGAAGCCCTGCAGGGCCGGCGCACGCTGCCGGCCCCCCTGCTGCAGGCCGCGCGCGCCCGACTGGAGCAGCCCACACCGCGCGTCGCGCTCGGACTGGCCCTGCGCGGTGTGGCCAGCGCGGCGCTCGACGTCAGCGACGGCCTGCTCGGCGACCTGGGCCACATCCTGCAGACTTCGGGCTGCGGCGCCTGCATCGACACCTCACTCGCCGCCCCCTTGCTGGCAAGCCAGGGGCTGGCGCTGGGCGCAGAAGAAGGCCTGAGCCTCGTCCTGGCCGGCGGCGACGACTATGAACTGCTGTTCACCGCCCCGGCGTCACACGCGGAGGCTGTCGCCGCCGCGGGCCTGGCCAGCAACACCCCGGTCACACGCATCGGCCGCATCGAGGCCGAGCCCGGCCTGCGTCTGGTCGACGCGCAGGGGCGGCCGGTGTCCGGCGCTTACGCCTCGTTCGACCACTTCGCCTGAGGCGGCTCCACCATAATCCCGGCATGACCGCCCCCAGCCCCCTGCGCCCGCCCATGACCCGGCCCACCGGCAGCTTCATGCTGGCGCACCCGGCCCACGCCATCGCCCTGGGTTTCGGCTCGGGCCTCAGCCCCAAGGCGGCGGGCACCGTGGGCACGTTGTGGGCCTGGGCCGCCTTCCTGGTACTGCAGCCCTGGATGAACGAGGCCCGCTGGGGCCTGCTGCTGCTGGTCTCGCTGCCCCTGGGCTGGTGGGCCTGCAGTGTCACTGCGCGCAACCTGCAGGCGGGTGACCCCGGCTGCATCGTCTGGGACGAGATCCTCGCCTTCTGGCTGGTGCTGTGGCTCATCATGCCGACGGGCTGGCCCGAGCAGTTGCTGGCCTTCGCGCTGTTCCGCTATTTCGACGCCGCCAAGCCCGGCCCGGTCGGCTGGGCCGACCGCCTCTATCACGACATGGACCCCAGCCACGCCCGCCATGGCTGGGCCAAGGCCGGCTGGGGCATCCTGCTCGACGACCTGGTGGCGGCCTTCTGCACGCTGCTGCTGATCGCGCTGTGGCGGACTTTTTTATGAGACACCCCTGTGCCGGCTTTCGCCGTCTCCCCCTCAAGGGGGCAACGCCAGCGGCCCGGCAAAGCCGGTTCCACGGCGTTCCCCGATGGAGTCACCCAATGACGGTACGTACCGGCGCGTCGAGGTGATCCGCACCATGCTGCCCGTCACATCTACACTGGTCGAACGCTTGGCCGCACAGCTGCAGCAGCGCCAGTGGATGCTGGCCACGGCCGAGAGCTGCACGGGCGGCCTGATCGCCGCGGCCTGCACCGACCTGAGCGGCTCCAGCAACTGGTTCGAGCGCGGTTTCGTCAGCTACTCCAACACGGCCAAGAACGAGCTGCTGGGCGTGGAGGCTGCGCAGATCGAGCGGCACGGCGCCGTCAGCGAGGAAGTGGCGCGCGCCATGGCCGCCGGTGCGCTGGCGCATTCGCAGGCCCAGGTGGCGGTGGCCGTCACCGGCGTGGCCGGCCCCACGGGAGGCACACCCGACAAGCCCGTCGGTCTGGTCTGGTTCGGCTACGCCCTGCCGGGGCAACTGCTGACCGAAAAGATGCACTTCCCCGGCGACCGAGCTGCGGTGCGGGCCGCCACCGTGCACCACGCCCTGTCCCGCCTGCTGGAGTTGATGCGATGAACTGGTTTGACGGTTTCGAGACCCGCCGCTTCGAGGTCAACGGGGTGCAGATCCAGGCCCGTGTGCCGGCTGCACCACGCGGCGGCAAACCCGCCCTGCTGCTGGTGCATGGCTTTCCGCAAACCCATGCGCTGTGGCAGCGCGTGACGCAGCGCCTCAAGAACGACTACTGGATCGTGCTGCCCGACCTGCGTGGCTACGGCGATTCGGCCAAGCCCGCCGGCCTGCCCGACCACGGCAACTACTGCAAGCGCACCATGGCGCAGGACCTGGTGGACGTGATGGACCAGCTGGCCTGTCCCACCTTCTTCCTCTGCGGCCATGACCGCGGCGGCCGGGTGGCGGCCCGACTGGCGCTGGACCATCCGGAGAAAGTGACGAAGCTGTGCGTGATCGACATCGCGCCCACGCTCGACATGTACGCTGCGACGGACATGGACTTCGCGCGCGCCTACTACCACTGGTTCCACCTGATCCAGCCCTGGCCCCTGCCGGAGAAGATGATCGGTGCGGACCCCAAGACCTACCTGCACGCCAAGCTCGGCGGCTGGGGCTCGCAGGGGCTGGCCTACATCGAGCCGCAGGCGCTGGCCGAGTACGAACGCTGCTTCTGCCGACCCGAGGCCATCCACGGCGCCTGCGAAGACTACCGGGCCAGTGCCAGCATCGATCTGGAACACGACCGGACCAGTCGCGCACGCGGAGAGAAGATCGCCTGCGACACCCTGGTGCTGTGGGGCGAGCGTGGCGTGGTGCACAAGCTCTTCAAGCCGCTGGAACTCTGGCAGGCGCAATGCAGCGCCACCGTGAGCGGCCAGCGGCTGCCGGCCGGGCACTTCATCCCGGAAGAACTGCCGGCCGAGACGGCCAGCGCGCTGCAGGCATTTTTCAGCTGAGGTCGGCGCCGTGAAAAACGGTCTGCACGGTCGGCGGCTGGCGCAAGGTCTGCAACACGACGCAACAACGCTCGGCACCGGCACGTAGTTTGGCCAGTAGCTCCGGCGGCGTACCCTCCTGCGCGCTCAGGTGCACGTCACAGCGCAGGGTCTGAAAACCCACCGGCACCTGCGGGTCCATGCCCAGGGCACCGCGAACGTCGACCTCGGCGGTGACCTCCACGGTCAATGCGGCCAGTTCCACGCCCAGCAGATTGGCCACCATGCGGATCGACGAGTCCTGGCAGGCCGCCAGGGCCGCGCACAGGATGTCCCCCGGGCACGGCGCATCGTGCAAACCGCCCACGGCGCCGTGCACGCCCACGGGCAACTGCACGCCGGAACCCTGCTTGGGCTCCACGATGAAGTGCAAGGGATCGCGCGGATCGCCGCTGTGGGTGCGCGCATAGTCCGTGACCCGGGCGGCCCCGGGTTCAGTCTTGTAGCGGGCCCGCAAGGAGCGTTGACGTTCTTGAATGCTGACGGTTTCCGTCATGGACTCCTTGGTGGGGGTGGGCAGGGCCAGGTTCATGGGCATCTCCTCAGGTGTGTGAACGAAGGCCTGACTGTCTTCCTGCAGCCCCTGGTCTGTCCTTTAATGTTCTGAAAGATTTCCTAAACCCTGCTAAAACAGGTGTCCATTCGGGAGAGCCTCTTGCATTCCTACCGTTTCGCCCAGTGTGAGGTCCGCCCGACGGACCGTGTCCTGCTGCTGGACGGCATGCCGGCGGCCTTGGGTGCACGCGCTTTTGACCTCCTGCTGTGCCTGCTCGAACGCCACCCGCACATGGTGAGCAAGGAGGAGGCGCTGACTCGGGTCTGGCCCGGGCTGGTGGTGGAGGAAAACAACCTCTCCGTCCAGGTGTCGGCCCTGCGCAAGGTCCTGGGCAGCCAGGCCATCGCCACCGTGGCCGGCCGCGGCTACCGTTTTTCGCTCGAGCTGCAGCCGCCTGCCGTCACCGCGACGCCTTCCGTGGCACAGGGCCAGCCCACGATTGCCGTACTGCCCTTCAGCATGCGATCGGAGGAGCGTCGGGTCCAGCTGCTGGCCGACGGCCTGGCCGAGGATGTGATTGCCTTGCTGGCCCGCGTGCCCGGTTTCCTGCTGATCTCCCATGCCTCATCCTTTGTGTTCCGCAACCAGCCGGCCACGCTGCCGGAGATTGCCCGGCAACTCGGCGTGCGCTATGTCGTGGAGGGCAGCGTGCGTGCACTAGACGCCACGCTGCGCGTGTCGACGCAGCTGACCGACGCGGCCAGCGGGCACGTGCTGTGGAGCGGACAGTTCGAAAGTGCCCTGGACGCCACCGGAGACCTGCAGGACGGGATCGCGCGCGGCATCATCTCGCAGCTGGAGCCCGAGCTCACCCGCGCCGAGATTGCGCACATCCGCCGCCAGCGGCCCGAAAACCTGGACGCCTGGGCCCACTACCGCCAGGCCATCGGCGCCATCGTCCTCAAGGGCTGGGGCGAGGCCTCACTGGACGAGGCCCGCCAGCAGTTGCAGAAAAGCGTGGCGCTGGACCCTGACTTCGGCCTGGGGCACGCCCACTACGCGCTGCTGACCGCACTGGCCCGCAACCTCGGGATGCTGCCTGATGCGGCGCATGCTGAGAGCGAGGTGCTGCAAGCCGCCGAGCGCGCCATCGCGCTCGACGAGGGCAGTGCCGAGGTCCTGGGCTACTCCGGTTGTGCCCTGTGCGACATCGGGCGGCATGAGCGCGGCAGCGCCATCCTGCAGCAGGCCCTGGAAATCGACCCCAGCAACGCCCAGGCCCATGTGGCCCTGGGCGCCGCGCAAGCCATGCAGGGGCAGCTGGACGCGGGGATCGCACGCATGCGACTGGGCATGAAGATCAGCCCACGAGACCGGCGCCTGGGATTCTGGGGCTGGGCGCTGGGGTGCTTTCTGCTGCGGGCCGGGCACAACGAGGAGGCCCTGGCCGAGGCGCGAACCTCGGTCCGGCGCGATCCGACCTTCTACCTCGCACGCGTGCTGGAAGCCGCCACCCTGGATCGCCTGGGCCGCGAAGACGAGGCCCGACAGGCGCTGGCAGCGGCTCGAAAGCTGCGGGTGCCCCTCAGCCTGCAGGAAATCACGCTGACGCACGGCAAGCGCATCAGCGAGCGACTGGCCCGGTACTGGGGCACCGCGTCGTGAGCTAGGCGCCTCAGGTCGCGCCGTGGCACTTCTTGTATTTCTTGCCGCTGCCGCAGTAGCAAAGGTCGTTGCGCCCGGGCGTGGCCTCCTTGCGCACGGTCTCCACGCGCGGGCCGATGCTGCGCCAGAGTTCGCGCAGGTCGTAGACGGCCCAGATTGCATCGCCAAAGGCATTGAGACGCTCCACGCTGACCGAGGGCGGCGTATCGTCGCCGAACGGTGATATCTCGGGCTCACCGGTGTCATCCTCGGTCATGGTCACGATGGTTCCCAGGGCATCGTCCAGCCACTGCGCGGCCTCCTTGTCGCGCGGGGGGGACCACTCCTCAGGCCAGTTCTCCACGGCAAACATGAAACCCAGCGCCCAGACCTGGGCGAAGGCCGGCACCTCCTCGCCGAGTTCTGCACGCTCGGCCGCGGGCAGCGTGGCAATCGCGCCGCGTACGTCCATCACCTCGGGCTGGTAGGCCGCCTCGTCTTCCAGGTTCTCGACCTCGGCGTCCAGCGCCAGCGCCACTTCCTGCCAGCGCCGCGTCCACAGCGCGAGGAAACGCTCACGCTGCGTCGTATCGGCAAAGGGCGCGAGGGCGGCGGCATCGTCCAGGCCCAGGAGCACGGGGAGATATTCCTCTGGGGACATGGGGCGGCGGCCGCAGATCAGTGCGGCCATGAAACCTTCGCAGAATTCCCATTGCGGGATTTCCTCGTCGCGCGTGCGCAGCTCGTCGAGGATGGCGTCGAGCTCGTCGAAATCCTCGGGCTGCAGCAGTTCGCCGGGGGTGGGGGTGTCGGATGTCGTCATGGTCGTTCCCGAGGGTGATGATCAGTGGGTCGCGGCGGCCAGGGCCGGGGCGGCGCTCACCCCCAGCGGCAGCAGGCGTCGCTTGAGGCGCAACACGGCGTGGTCCTTGCTGAGCAGCAGCGCACGGTGCGCCACGGCCAGGTCGATGAACTTCTGGTCGTCCGGGTCCTTGCAGACGCAGGACACCCGCGGGGCCGTCTCGACCATCCGCACCTGCCGGTCGAAAGCGGCCAGCACCTCGGTGGCGCCGAGCTGGTAGTAGGCCAGGCGCGACACGATGTGCGGATAGGCCAGCACGCGCGCCAGTTCCTCGCGCATGGCCGGCGTGGCGATCCATTGCAGCCGACGCGCAGCAAGCGCGTCCTTCAGCGGCGGCGTGGCCGGGTCGTCGAAGACCAGCAGGTCCAGCACGATGTTGGTGTCCAGCACGATCATGGCTAGCCCGGCTTCTCGCGTGCCGAACCCTTGATCATCTCGAACTTGAACAGCCGGCACTCCAGCGGGCCGTTCCACATCGGGACGCGGCGCGATTCCTTCAGCCGCATCTTGCTGGGCAGCTTGAGGTCGGGCGTGAGCACCCAGGCGGTCCAGCCGCTGTAGTTTTTCTTCCAGTGGCTGGCCAGCTTGCCGAAGAAGGCCTGGTCATCACCGGCGCTGTCGGCTTCGGGCAGCTCACGCGCGCCAAAACGCGGCGTACCGGCCCTGGCGCCCGCGCCAGCCCCCGCGAAGCCGCCAGCCTCGATGCGTTCGCCATAGGGCGGGTTGACCAGCATCACGCCCGGTGTGGCGCAAGGCGGCAGGCGCTGCAGCGCGTCACCACCACGGAACTCGATCACGTCGGCCACGCCGGCGCGCTGGGCATTGCGCTCGGCGAAGTCCACCATGCGGTGCGACACGTCGCTACCGTAGATCAGCGCGGCCTGGCCCGGCTCGGGTTTGACCACCGCCTGCGCAGCCTCGGCCTTCATGGTGGCCCATTCGGCGGCGCGGAAGGGCCGGTATTTCTCGAAGGCAAAACGGCGCAGGGAGCCGGCCGCGATGTTGCAGGCGATCTGCGCCGCCTCGATGGCGATGGTGCCGCTGCCGCAGCAGGGGTCGTACAGCGGCGTCAGGTCACCCTCGGCGTTGCCCTCGGCCCAGCCGCTGGCGGCGATCATGGCCGCCGCCAGGGTTTCCTTCAGGGGTGCATCGCCCTTGTCCTCGCGCCAGCCGCGCTTGAACAGCGGTTCACCCGAGGTGTCGATGTAGAGCGAGCAGCTGTCGGTGGTCAGGTGGGCGTAGATGCGCACATCGGGCCACTGGGTGTCCACATCGGGGCGCACGCCACCCGAGGTCTCGCGGAAACGGTCGCAGACCGCGTCCTTCACCTTCAACGCCGCGAAGTTCAGGCTGGTCAGCGGGCTGTGCTGCGCCGTGATCTCGACCTTGATGCTCTCCTTGGGCGTGAACCAGTGCTCCCACGGCACGGCCATGGCGGCGCGGTACAGGTCCTGTTCGCTGCGGTACTCGGTGTACGACACCAGCACCAGCACACGCTGCGCCAGGCGGCTGTAGAGGTTGAGCAGCATGGCGTGCGCAAACGAGGTACGCACCGCCACACCACCACGCTGTTTGGTGATGCAGCCCGGGGGCAGTTCCGTGATCCGCAGGATCTCGGCGGCCAGGTAGTCCTCCACGCCGGCGGCGCAGGGAAGAAAAAGAGTGAGTTGGTTCACGTCAGAGTGCCTTGCGCAGGTTGGCGGGGGCTATTTTCAAGGCTTCGCGGTACTTGGCCACGGTGCGACGCGCGCACTCGATGCCCTGCTCCTTGAGCATCTCGGAGAGCTGGCTGTCGGACAGCGGCTTCTTGGCATTTTCGGCGTTGACAAACTGCTTGATCAGCGCGCGCACCGCCGTGCTGGAGGCGTTGCCGCCCGACTCGGTGCCCAGGCCCGAACCGAAGAAGTACTTGAGCTCGTAGGTGCCGAAGGGCGTGGCCATGTACTTGGCCGTGGTCACGCGGCTGATGGTGGACTCGTGCAGGCCCAGCTCGTCGGCGATCTCGCGCAGCACCAGCGGGCGCATGGCCAGCTCGCCGTGCATGAAGAAGTTCTTCTGCCGCTCGACGATGGCGCTGGAGACGCGCAGGATGGTGTCGAAACGCTGCTGGATGTTCTTGATGAACCAGCGCGCTTCCTGCAGGCGCTGCTGCAGGGCGGCGTAGTTGTCGCCCTCGCGGCCGCCGGCCTTGTGGCCCTTGAGCGCGTTGGCATAGATGTCGTGCACGCGCAGCCTGGGCATCACGTCGGGGTTGAGCTGGACACGAAAACGCGTCTGCGCTCCGCTGCCGCTGCGCAGCACCAGCACGTCGGGAACGATCACGTTGCGCTCGACGTTCACGAAGCGCCGGCCGGGTTTGGGCTCCAGCCGGGCCACGAGGCCCAGGGCCTCGCGCGTCAGGGCCTCGCTGCCGCCGCAGAGCTGGGCCAGTTTCCTGAGGTCGCGCCGCGCCAGCAGTTCGGGCGGCTGCTCGATCATGCGCAGGGCCTGCGCCACCACCGCCGGTTCGGGCAAGGACGCCGCACCCCGCATCGCATCGGCCTGCAGGGCCAGCAACTGCAGGCGCAGGCACTCGGCCATGCTGCGCGCGCCCACGCCCGTGGGCTCCAGGCTCTGCAGCAGGCGCAGCGCCAGCGCGAAGTGCGCGATCATCGCCTCCTCGTGCTCCGGATCCTCCCCGGTCAGGCTGCGCGCCAGCTCCTCGATCGGGTCCTCCAGGTAACCGTCTTCGTTGAGCGACTCGATCAGGAACTGCAGCGCCGCGCTGTCTTCGGCACCCAGGCGCAGGGACAGGGCCTGGCGCTTGAGAAAGTCCTGCAGCGACTCCTGGCTGCGCGCCAGCTCCGTGGCGTCGGCTTCGTCGTCCTCGCGCGCGCCGTTGCGCGCCGGGGCGTCGCCGCCCCACTCGCTGTCGTCGGGCGACATGTCCACGCTGCCGTCCCCCTCCCAGCTGCCCTCGCTCTCCAGGCTGGTCACCGCCGCGGTTTCGTCCGGTCCCTCACTGGCCGGGGTGCTGCTGTAGTCGTAGTCGGCCTCGTCCTGCGACACCGGGGTGTCGGCACGCTCCAGGCCGTGGGCCTCGCGCTCGACGCTGTCGTCGGCACGCTCCAGAAAGGGGTTTTCGTCGAGCAGCTGCTCGACTTCCTGGTTCAGCTCCAGCGTGGAGAGTTGCAGGAGGCGGATGGACTGCTGCAGCTGGGGCGTGAGCGCCAGATGCTGGGAGACCCGCAGCGACAGTCCCTGTTTCATGTGTACCTGATTCGATCAGCCAGAGGGTTCGGCGTGAGCGCCGCCGGGCCGCCCCAAGGCGCGAGACATGACGGCACGAGACGTGCGTGTCTCTTCAGCCCGTCCAAGCCTGCGCAGGCAGGCTTGGAGCCGCGGGCCTCAGCCCCCTCGGGAGGCAGCGAGGGCACGCCAGTGCCGAGCGTGGGGGCCATAGTCACATCTTGAAGTGCTCGCCCAGGTAGACCCGGCGCACGTCGGCGTTGTTGACGATCTCGGCCGGGGTGCCCTGGGCCAGCACGCGGCCCTCGCTGATGATGTAGGCGTGGTCGCAGATGCCCAGGGTCTCGCGCACGTTGTGGTCGGTGATGAGCACGCCGATGCCACGCGCTTTCAGGAAGCTGATGATGCGCTGGATCTCGATCACCGCGATCGGGTCGATGCCGGCGAAGGGTTCGTCCAGCAGGATGAAACGCGGCTGCGTGGCCAGGGCGCGCGCGATCTCCACGCGGCGGCGCTCGCCACCGGACAGCGCCAGTGCCGGCGAGGCGCGCAGATGCTCCACGCGCAGGTCCTGCAGCAGGGCGGTGAGCTGCTGCTCGATCTCGTCCTTGCGCAGGGGCTTGCCGTCTTCGCCATGCTGCAGTTCCAGCACGGCGCGCACGTTGTCCTCGACGTTGAGCTTGCGGAAGATCGACGCCTCCTGCGGCAGGTAGCTCAGGCCCAGACGCGCACGCTGGTGGATGGGCATGTGCGCGACCGCATCGTCGTCGATCAGGATCTCGCCGGCGCTGGCACGCACCAGGCCCACGATCATGTAGAAGGACGTGGTCTTGCCCGCGCCGTTGGGCCCCAGCAGACCCACCACCTCGCCCTTGCGCACGGTCAGCGAGACGTCCTTGACGACCTCGCGGCTGCCGTAGAACTTCTTGAGGTGGCGTGCCTCCAGGCGGCTGGGTTCGCCGCCGGGCAGCGTGTCCTGGGCCACAGCCGAGTCAGGCTGGGAATCGGGCGGCAGGGTGCCGGCGGCGGTCTGCAGGCTGTCGCTCACTTGCGCCCTCCGCCCAGGGTGTTGTCGGTGCGCAGGGGCGCGCTGGCGCGCGGGGCCGGTGGCGCGGCCGTCTCGTTGCGCGGCGTCAGGGTGGCGCGCACACGCTCGCCGCCCTTTTGCGGGCTGCCGTCCACCGTGAAGACGTCCGTCAGGCTGTTGTACTGGATGATGTTGCCCGTCACCACATCGGCCACCTGGGTGCCACGCAGGCGGCGCAGCCGGGCGTCCTTGATGAGCTTGAACACGTCGGCGCGACCGTCGTATTCGATGGTCTCGCTCTCACCCTCGATGTATTCGTCCTCGCCGTCACGCTTCTGGCGGAAGAAGGCGCGCTGGCCCGGCTCGGCCGTCACCACGCCGAACTGGTAACCCTGCGGGTCCTGGCGCACTTCGATGCGTGTGCCCTTGATGATGATGGAGCCGCGGGTCAGCACCACATTGCCGCTGAAGACGCTGATCTGCTTGAGGTCGTCATAGCGCAGCGCATCGGCCTCGATGTTCATCGGCTTCTTGGCATCGGCCGTCTCGGCACCGGCCACGCCCGCCGTCAAGGCGCAGGCCGCGCACAGCAGGAGGCGGAGGAGGGGAAATTTCATAAAGGCACGAATCTTGCTCTCTGGGTCTCGGTCATTGTAATCGGGTCGGACGGCTGGTCCAGTCCTTGCTTTTGCCTGTTTTCCAGCGGGCCACCCGCCCCGCGTCCATGGGCCTGCTCCACCGTGCTCTCTGGTTTCATGAGAGACTTCCCGGCTCCTCCCCCTCACCACGCTGCGACCCCCTGCCATGAACCTGCTTTTCGTCGCCGATCCGCTGGAATCGTTCAAGACTTACAAGGACAGTACCTTCGCGATGATGCGCGAGGCACAACGCCGTGGCCACACGCTGGCAGCCTGTGAGCCGCGCCACCTGAGCTGGCTGGCCACCACCGGCGTGCAGGCCCATGTGCGTCGCATCCGCCTGACCGGCCACGAAGAACACTGGTTCCACGAAGCGCCGCTGGCGCCGGCGCAGCGCCTGGCTGCGCTGCGCGACTTCGACGCCATCGTCATGCGCAAGGACCCGCCCTTCGACAGCGAATTCTTCTACGCCACCCACCTGCTGGAACAGGCCGAGCGCGAAGGCGCCCGGGTCTTCAACAAACCGCGCGCCCTGCGTGACCACCCGGAAAAGCTCGCCATCCTCGAGTTCCCCGAGTTCACCACGCCCACCCTGGTCACGCGCGAAGCGCAGGCCGTGCGCGACTTCCACACCCAGCACCGCGACATCATCCTCAAGCCGCTGGACGGCATGGGCGGCATGGGCATCTTCCGGGTGAAGGACGAGGGCCTGAACCTGGGCGCCATCATCGAGACGCTGAACCGCGACGGCGCGCAAACCCTGATGGTGCAGAAGTTCCTGCCGGCCATCGCCCAGGGCGACAAGCGCATCCTGGTCATCGGCGGCAAGCCCGTGCCCTATGCGCTGGCACGCATCCCGCAGGGCGGCGAGGTGCGCGGCAACCTGGCGGCTGGCGGCAAGGGCGTGGCCCAGGCCCTGAGCACGCGCGACCGCGAGATCGCCGAGGCCATCGGCCCCGTGCTGGCCGCACGCGGCCTGCTGCTCATCGGCCTGGACGTGATCGGCGACTGTCTCACCGAGATCAACGTCACCAGCCCCACCTGCTTCCAGGAAATCACCGACCAGGCCGGCTTCGACGTGGCATCGATGTTCGTCGACGCACTGGAAGCGGCCCTGACCGTACGCTAGGCTACCGGCGCCCCGTCCACGAAGACCCGCAACTCGCCCGGCGCAAACAGCGTCCAGGCCTCGTTGGTCGTCAGCGGCGCTGTTACCACCACCGCCACGCGGTCGCCCGAGGCGGCGTGCTCGGCAAAGTTCACGCTCAGGTCCTCGTCGCGCAGCGTGGCGCTGCCGAAGGGGTGCTGACGCACCACGTGGTACAGGTTCGTGGAGGCATGTGCCCACAGCGCCTCGCCATTGCTCAGCAGGAAATTGAAGGTGCCGTATTTCGAGATCTGCGGCACCAGTTCGCGCAGGGTGAGCGTGAGTTCCGCAATGCTGGGCACGCTGGCGTGCGACTTGGACAGCTCCTGCAGCAGCCAGCAGAAGGCGCGCTCGCTGTCGGTGTGGCCCACCGGCCGGAAGCTGCCGTGCAGGCGCGGCGCGTAGTCCTTGAGGTCGCCGTTGTGCGCGAACACCCAGTAGCGCCCCCAGAGCTCGCGCACGAAAGGGTGACAGTTCTCCAGCGTCACCTCGCCCTGGGTGGCCTTGCGGATGTGCGAGATGACATTGCGGCTCTTGATCGGGTAGTGGCGGATCAGCTCGGCCACCGGCGACTCGGCAGCCGACTGGTGGTCGACGAAATGGCGCAGGCCCTTGTCCTCGAAGAAAGCGATGCCCCAGCCGTCGCCGTGGTGGTCGGTGCGCCCGCCGCGCTCGGCAAAACCGGCGAAGCTGAACATCACATCGGTCGGCACATTGCAGTTCATGCCCAGCAGTTGGCACATGGTCTTATGTCTCCAATCGCGCAGGCGCACGCATCTGCCAGGCCGCCAGCATGGCTACCGCGCAGACCAGCGCCAGCATCACGAAGGTCTCGTCGAAGGCAGCCAGCCGCGCCACACTGCTGTCGTGGCGGGTCAGGCTGTCGCCGTGCGCGGCGATGCGCCACTCCAGCACGATGCCGCACAGGCTCACGCCCACCGCGCCGCCCAGCATGCGCAGGAAATTGATGGCGCTGGACGCCTGCGAGATCAGCCTCGGCTCCAGGCCGGCCATGGCGCCGTTGTTCAGCGACGGCAGGATGAAACCCAGGCCGATGCGCCCCAGCACCACCCAGGCCACCAGCAGCCACAGCGTGGCGTGCAGGCTGATGGTCACCATCAGTGCGAACGAGGCGGCCAGCAGCGCCAGGCCCAGGCAGATCAGCGTGCGGATCGGCCAGTGGTCCGACAGGCGCCCGGCCAGCGGGATGGTGACGGCCAGCACCAGGCCGGCCGGCAGCATGATGGTGCCCACGTGCGAGGCCGAGAGCTGCTGCGCCATCTGGATGTAGAGCGGCAGCAGGTAGGTCGAGCCGAACAGGGCCGTGCCATAGATGAAGGCCACCAGGCTGCCCATGGCGAAGGAGCGGAAAGCAAAAAGGTCCGGGTGCATGAGCGGCATGTCTCCGCGCCGCGCCTGCTGCCGCTGCCAGGCGATGAAACCCACCGTGCAGGCCAGCGCCACACCCAGCAGCACCCAGGCCTGCGGACCGGCCTGGCCGTGCAGTTCGACCATGCCGTTGAGCAGGCACAGCGTGCCCACCGTGGCCAGCAGCAGGCCGGCCCAGTCCAGCCGGTTGCCCTGGCGGTCTGCCGTGGCGCCACCGGGCGCGGTGACCGGCACGTAGCGGTAGGCCAGCCAGATCGAGGCCAGGCAGAAAGGCACGACCATGAAGAAGATCGAACGCCAGCCGAACCAGTCGACCAGCAGGCCACCGATGCTGGGGCCCAGCGCCGGGGCCAGCACCACGCCCATGCCGAAGATGCCGCCAGCGCGGCCGCGCTCGTGCGGCTGGAAGGCCCGCATGATGATGATGGCCGGGATGGGCTGCACCACACCCGCTGCCAGGCCCTCGACCACGCGCGCGCCCAGCACCACCTCGAAGTTGCCGGCCAGCCCGCCCACCACGCCACCCGCCATCAGCATGAGCATGGACACCGCATAGGTGCGGCGGTAACCGAAGCTCGTCAGCAACCAGGGCGTGCACAACATGGCCACGGTGGTGGCCACCATGAAGCTGGAGGTGGCCCACTGCGCGCGTTCCTGGCCCAGCGTGAACTGGTGGCTCATGTCGGGGATGGCCACGTTGATGATGGTGGACGACATGATGGAGGCCATGGTGCCCACCATCACCGCCAGCAGCAGCAGCCAGCGGTAACGCTCGCCGTAGCGCGCCTGCATCTCGGGCAGGGTGGCGGGGGGCTTCAAGCGTGCGCTCCGGCGGGGGGGCAGCGCAGGCTGACGCGGCTCACATGGCCCAGGCCCGCCAGCGCGGCCTGCACCTCATGCTGCAGGCGCTGCAGTTCGGCTGCGCTGACGTGCCCGGCCAGCTCGGCCTCCACCTCCAGCCCGCTGTCCAGGTAATGCAGGCGCAGCAGGGCCGGGCGGCCCAGCGCTTCCTGCGCCAGTGCCTGCACCTGCGCGCGCGGCGGCAGCGCCAGCACGCGCGCGAGGTGGCGCACCGTGCCGGGGTCGATGTGCACGGTGCATTCAGCCACGCGGTGCGCGGCCTTGACCTGCGCAGCGATCTGCTCGGCGATGTAATGCCCCTCGGACACCGAGAGATGCGTGCCCACCTCGACGTGCATGTCGATCACGGCCCAGTCGCCCATGCGGCGGGTGCGCAGGTTGTGCACATCGAGCACACCGTCGACAGCGCGCGCCGTGCCGTGGATGCGCGCGATCTCCTCGGGGTCGAGCGCATGGTCGGTCAGGCTGTGGAAGGCGTCGACCGAGAAGCCCCAGCCCGCCTTGACGATCATGAAGCCCACGATCACGGCCGCCACCGCGTCCATGCTGTGGTAACCCAGCAGGTTGGCCGCAATACCCACCGCCACCACCAGCGACGAGGCGGCATCGGCACGCGCGTGCCAGGCGTTGGCGATCAGCATCGCGCTCTTGAGCCGCTCGCCGATGCGCCGCATGTAGCGGAACAATCCTTCCTTGGCGACCAGGGTGATCAATGCCGCCACCAGGGCCAGCGGATGCACCGCGTCCAGGTTCTGGCCATCGTGCAGCTTGACCCCGGCCGTCCACACCATGCCCACACCGGTGGCCAGCAGGATCATGCCAATGGCCAGCGCGGCGGCCGTCTCGAAGCGTGCATGGCCATAGGGATGTTCCGCGTCGGCTGCGGCATGCGAATGGCGCGCGGCAAACAGCACCACGCCATCGGCCACCAGGTCGGACAGCGAATGCAGGCCGTCAGCGATCAGGGCCTGCGAACGGGCAAACACGCCGATCACCACCTGGGCACTGGCCAGGAACAGGTTGACCCAGACGCTGATCCAGGTCGAACGCTGGGCCTGGCGTTGTTCTTCATGGCTACGGGTCATGGCAGGGCAGGTCTGGGTGGGTGGGAGCCTGATGCTAGCAGGCAGACCGCCTTGGTGGCACCATGGGCGGCATGACACCCCGTACCCTGGCCTGCCTGTCGCTCGTCCTGCTGTTCACGCTGCCAGCCCAGGCCAGCTCGCAACTCGCGCTGGACCAGGGTTGTTACAGCTGCCACGGCGAACCACCGCGCCGCAATGCCCCCAGCATGGCCCAGCTGGCGACCGACTACGCACGCTACCGCGGCGAGGCCGACGCCCCGCGCCGGCTGGCCGACAAGCTGCGCGAGGGCGGCCTCTTCGCCCACATCGCCGCGCATGAACGCATCAGCCCCGAGGAATGCGAAACCCTGATGCGCTGGATCATCGACGGCGCAAAGTAGCGCCTCAGGCCTGCTGCGCCGCGGCGCGGGCGCACGCCGCGCAGATGCAGGCCTGGCGCTGCGCCTGCGCCGGCACCCGCGCCAGCAGCTCCGGCGTGAACGTCGCCGTGGTGCACCAGCAGGGCGGCTGCGGCTGGCCGGTGGCCCGCGCGATCTCGTTGGCGCAGCCATTGGGCCGGCCGCACAGGGGGCAGCAGCGGGGGTCGATGGCGGCTTGGGGCGTATCCATGGCCTGCAGTTTAGTCCGTGGCCAAACCGTTGCCCTCGTTTAGACTTCACCGTCCCACCCCTCCGGATCCACCGTGTCCCTCAACGCCCGCCCCTCCACCGTGCTGACCCTGCTCCTGCTGGGCCACAGCCTGCTGCACTTCGTGCTGGGCTGGGTGCTGGGCCTGTCGGGCGACGAGGCGCATTACGCGCTCTACGGCGCCAACCTGGCGCTCAGTTATTACGACCACCCGCCCCTGGTGGGCTGGATACAGTGGCCGCTGGTGGCGCTGGATGCACCGGAGGGCCTGCTTCGCCTCGTCCCCGAAGCACTCTGGGTACTGACTGCACTCTTCATTCATGACACCGCGCGCCGCCTGCACACCCTGCTGGTGCCGGCCGCCGGCAGCGCCGACGCCGCCGGCCTGTGGGCCGTGCTGGCCTACAGCCTGGCGCCCGTGCTGCACATCCTGGGCATCGGCCTGCTGCCGGACACGCTGCTGATGGTGTTCACCGCCGCCATCCTCTGGCAGACCCTGCGCCTGCTGGATGAGAGCGTCGCGCAGCGCCTGCCCGAATGGCTGCTGCTGGGCGCCCTGCTCGGGCTGGCCGGCCTCTCCAAATACACCGCCATCTTCGCCGCGCTGCCGGTGCTGGCCTGCCTGCTGTCGGCCCACGGCCTGCGCCTGCTCAGGCAAGCCGGCCCGTGGATCGCCCTGCTGCTGGCCGTGGTTGTGGTGCTGCCGGTCTTCGTGTGGAACGCGCAGCACGAATGGATCTCCTTTGCCTACCAGCTCAAGCACGGCAAAGGCAGCCACTGGCAACTGGGCCAGGTGCTGGTCTTCCTGCTGGCGCAGGCCCTGCTCTATCCGCTGCTGGTCTGGGGCCTCTTCGGACTGCGCCACAAGGTGCTGGGCGGCTTCGAGCTGGACCGCGCCCAGGCCTGGCTGCTGACCTTCTTCGCCCTGCCCTTCGCGGTGCTGGCCTATCTCTCGGGCGGCGGCTCCAGCCTGCCGCACTGGACGGCGCCGGCCTGGGTGGCCCTGGCGCCCTTTGCGGGCCTGGGCCTGGCCGCGCTGTGGGCGAGCGGGCGGCACACGCTGATCTGGGTGCTGGGCAGCCTGCAGGCCCTTTTCACCGGGGGCATGTACGTGCTCATGCTGCTGGCCGGCCCGCCCTGGATCGCTGGCGAGCCACCCGGCAGCAAGGAGCCGGAGATGCTCAACCCCTTCACCGACTTCTACGGCTGGGACGAGGCCGGCGCACGCGCGCAGCAACTGGCGCGCGAGCACAACATCGCCCACCTGGCCGTGCAGAACTGGACCCTGGCCAGCCGCTTCGCCTGGTATGCCCGTCCCATGCCGGTGCACGTGCTGGCGCCGGACTTCGACCAGTTCTCGCTCTGGACCGGGCCCCTGCCCCTGGGCGCCAGCGCCGTGCTGCTGGACTGGTCGCAGATGGCGCACGCGCTGCCCGTGGGCGACGGCATGTTCGAACGCTGCGAGCTGGCCGACACCCTGCCCGTGCAGCATGCCGGGCGCACCATTTCGCATTTCCGCCTGTATCTTTGCGAGGTCTGGGCCGGCCGCCCCGCGCCGCGCCGCCAGGACGCCTCCTGAATTTCCATGAACGACGCCGTACCCGACCGCCGCATCGCCCCCTGGCACTGGGCCCTTCCCTTCATCGTGGCGGCGTTGACCGCGCCGCTGTGGCTGGGCTGGTACGAACCCGGCGTGTTCCGCACGCTCAACCGCGCCTTCATGGTGCTGCCTGACGGCTTCTGGGCTTTGCTCTCGCTCTTCGGCACCGGCTGGGCCATCTATGCCGCCACCGCGCCTGCGCTGTGGCGCGCACCGCGCATCGTTCTGGCCTGGATCTGCGCCGCGCCGCTGGCCGGCGTGCTCACGCGCGTGGGCAAGAACCTGGCCGACAACCCGCGCCCGCTGGAAGTGCTGGGCCTGGAAGGCATCCACGTCATCGGCGAGCCGCTGTTCATCGCCGCCATGCCTTCGGGGCATGCCCTCACGGCCTTCGCCGGTGCCGCCGCCATCTATTTCGCCATGGCACCCCGGCAACGTCTGCGCTGGCTCTGGCTTTTTGTCCTGGCCTTCGGCGTGGCCTGCTCGCGCATCGCCGTGGGCGCGCACTGGCCGGCCGACGTGTCGGTGGGCGCCGCAGCCGGCATGCTCAGCGGACTGACGGGCGCCTGGCTGGCCGGGCGCATTCCCGAACGCCACCTGCGGCCACAGGCCTGGCTGATGCGCGGCGTGGCCCTGCTCGGCCTCTACAGCCTTTACGTGCTGTGGACCGACGAGATGGGCTTTGCCATCAACCTGCCCTGGCAGTACGCGCTGGGAGCCTTCCTGGCCGCCTGCCTGGCGCTGTTTGCCGTGCGCAGCCTGCGCACGAACTGAAACCTGAAGGAAACACGCCCATGCTGCTGTACGACCTGGTGAATGCAAAACGCGCCCACTTCAGCCCCAACAGCTGGCGTGTGCGTCTGGCCCTGCTGCACAAGGGCCTGGCCTTCGAAGTGCGCGACGTGCTCTTCGGCGACATCCCCAGCATCCACAGCGGTGGCGACAAGCTCACCATCCCCACCCTGGGCCACGCAGGCCAGCTCGTCACCGACAGCTGGGCCATCGTGCAGCACCTGGACACGGCCTTCCCCGACACCCCGCGCCTGATCCCCGACGGCGCCGAGGGCCACGTGCTCAAGTTCTTCCAGTACTGGGCGCAGACCACGGTCCACGGTGGCATTGCACGCCTGATCCTCAAGGACCTGCACGACAGCCTGGACCCGGCCGACCAGGCCTACTTCCGCGCGTCGCGCGAGAAGATGTACAAGACCACACTGGAAGACCTGCAGGCCGGCCGCGAGGAGCGCGTCGACGCCTTCCGCAAGTCGCTGCAGCCCCTGCGCCAGGCCCTGGGCCACGGGCCTTACATCGGCGGCGAGCAGCCCGGGTATGCCGATTACCTGGCCTTCGGCGGTTTCATGTGGGCACGCGTGAGCAGCCCCTTTGCCCTGCTGGCCGAGGACGATGTGGTCCACGCCTGGCGCGAGCGCTGCCTGGATCTGTACGGCGGCGGCGCCCGCCGGGAGCGGGCCGCTTAGTGAGACATCACTCCTAGATCGAGTAGGTCTCGTAGGTGGCGGGGTGGAACAGCTCCTCCACCGCCATGAGCCGCCTGGACAGGCCCTGTGCGTGGTGATGCCGCACAAAAGTCTCCAGCGTCCTGCGCGCCGCCTGCACGCCGTAGGACCAGTAGTCCTCGCCCAGCGCTTCGCGCGCCGCCTTGAGCTGCTCTTCCACGAAGGGCAGGGTCACCTTGGTGGCCGAGGTGTCGGAAAGCAGCTCCAGCGCGTGCGCCTTGGACGCCGTGAAGGCCTTGAGTACCGCCGCGGGCAGCCAGGGATGGGCCTGCGCCAGTTCCTTGCGGATGCCCACCACATGCATGATGGGAAACACCCCGGTACGGCGGTAGTAGTCCCTGGCCTCAGCGGTAGGGTCGTCGAACAGCCAGCCGATGTTGGGATTGCGCAAGGCCGCGCGGCTGGGCGGGCGCGGGCCGATGAACCCGTCGATCTCGCCGCGGTCCAGCAGTTCCGAGATGGTGGAGCCCTGCGGCGCGGCCTCCACCGTCACGCCCGGCGGCAGCTGCAGCGCAATCTTCTCGGGACGTCCCGGCGTGTCGATGCCGCCGCGCACCCAGCAGATGTCTTCGGGTCGCACCCCATAGTCGTCCTGCAGGATGGCGCGCGCCCAGACGTTGGCCGTGAGCTGGTATTCCGGCAGGCCGACACGCCGGCCCTTGAGGTCGGCCGGCTGCCTGATGCGGTCCTTGCGCACATAGATCGAAGTGTGGCGAAAGGCACGCGACAGGAACACCGGCACCGCGATGTAGGGGCAGTCACCCTGTGAATGCTTGACCAGATAGCTGGAGAAGGAGAGTTCGGCGATGTCGAAGTCCCGGCTGCGCATGGCCCGGAAGAACATCTCCTCGGGATTGAGCAGCATGTAGACCGGGTCGACGCCGTCGATCTGGACCCGGCCGTCGTAGAGCGCGCGGGTGCGGTCGTAGTCGCCCATGGCGACCGAGAGCTGGAGTTTGGCCATGGCTGCCGTCTTCCGGTCGGGTTTACTGGGGCTTCTTGATGGACTGCACCAGAGGCGTCCAGCGCTCGATCTCGCTGCTGACGAAGCGCGTGAACGTCGCGGCGTCCCAGTCCTGGGTTTCCATGCTCTCGAAGGCCAACTGCTTCTGCGCGGCCTCGATCTTGAGGCCGCGGCGCACTTCCTCATTGATCTTTTTCACCAGCGTCGGCGGCATGCCGGGCGGGCCCGACAGGGAGAACCAGGTGATGGAGGTGAGGCCCGGGTAGCCCAGTTCCGCGAAAGTGGGGACGTCCGGAATTTCGGCCAGCCGCCTGGAGGCCGTGGTAGCCAGCGCCCTGAGCCGGCCGGACTTGACGAAGGCGTTGGCAGACGAGTAGGTCATCACGGCGGCCAGGATCTGGCCGCTCAGCAGGTCCGTGACGGCCGGTCCTGCGCCTTTGTAGCTGATGTGGGTCTGCACGTAATGGGCCTGCTTGGCCAGCAGTTCACCAACCAGGTGGCCATGGGTGCCCTGGCCCGGCGAACCCCAGCTCAGGCCATCCTTGAGTTGCCTGGCATAGGCGATGAACTCCGGGACGCTGTTGGCCGGCACCGAGGGGTGCACCACCAGGGCCAGGGGTGGGCCGCCGAGCAGCGCGATGTGGGTGAAGTCGTTCATCGGGTTGAAGGATTTGACCTCCACCGGAGCGATCACATGCGAACCGATGCCCGACACCACCAGGGTGTAGCCGTCGGGTGGCAGCTTGGCGACCATGGCCGAGCCTATGGTGCCGCCGCCGCCGGCCTTGTTGTCCACGATGAAGGTCTGCCTGAGACCCGCCTGCAGCTGCTGCGCGATCATGCGCCCCAGTGTGTCAGAGGAGCCGCCCGGGGCATAGGGCACGACGATACGCACCGGCTTGGCGGGCCAGTCGCCGGCGGGCCTCTCGACCTGCGCCAGGGCGCCGGTCGAGAGGCCGAGCAGCGCGGCCATGGCGAAGAGTTGACGAACCATGGGGCTCCTATTTTTTTGGTTGCAGGACCAGATGAGCTCATGCTATCTTCGTTCTTCCAAAAGGAAAAGAATTCCCCTATACGGAACAGGAGACGACGATGCTGAAAACGGAACAGAACAAGCTGGTGACCCGTACCGACGCCGGCACCCCCATGGGCAATCTCTTCCGGCGCTACTGGCTGCCGGCGCTGCTGTCCGAGGAGCTACCCGAGCCGGACTGTGCGCCAGTGCGCCTCAAGCTGCTGGGCGAACGCCTCATCGCCATCCGCGATACCCAGGGCCGGCTCGGGGTGATGGACGAGTTCTGTGCCCACCGCGGGGTCTCGCTCTGGTTCGGCCGCAACGAGGAGAATGGGCTGCGCTGCCCGTATCACGGCTGGAAGTTCGACGTCAACGGCCAGTGCGTCGACGTGCCTTCGGAACCCGAAGGCAGCCGCCTGTGCGACAAGGTCAAACTCAAGTCCTATCCCCTGATCGAGCGTGGCGGCGTGATCTGGATCTACATGGGACCACCCGAGCACCAGCCGCCAGCCCCCGAGTGGGAGTTTGCCACTGTGCCCGCCGAACAGAGCTTCATGTCCAAGCGCCTGCAGGAGTGCAACTGGCTGCAGGCGCTCGAAGGCGGCATCGACTCCAGCCACGTCTCCTTCCTGCATCGCGGCGGCCTGAGCCGCGACCCGCTCTTCAAGGGTGCCAAGGGCAATGAGTACAACATGCAGGACCTGCGGCCGCAGTTCGAGGTGGCCGAGGCCGAGGGCGGGCTGCTGATCGGGGTGAGCCGCAAGGCCGAAGCCGGCAAGCTGTACTGGCGCATCACGCCCTGGATCATGCCCTGTTTCACCATGGTGCCGCCGCGCGGCGACCACCCGGTGCATGGCCACTTCTGGGTGCCTATCGACGACGAAAACTGCTGGGCCTGGAGCTTCGACTACCACCCCTCGCGCGCGCTCAGCGCCACCGAGCGCCAGGCCATGCAGGACGGCCATGGCATCCACTGCAAGTACGTGCCCGGCACCTACATCCCCCTGGCCAACAAGTCGAACGACTACCTGATGGACCGCGAGAAGCAGCGCTCCGGCGAACTCTACAGCGGTATCGAAGGCATCGCCGTGCAGGACTCCTCGCTGCAGGAGAGCATGGGGCCGATTGCGGACCGCACGCGCGAGCACCTCACCGGCACGGACCGCGGCATCGTGCAGGCCCGCCGACGCCTGATCGCGGCGGCCACGGCGCTGGCCGAGCAGGGCACGCCGCCGCCGGGCACCGAGCCGCACGTGCAGAAGATACGTTCCGTGGCCATCGTGCTGCCCGAAGGCCAGCCTTTCCACGAAGCCGCCAGGGACGCCCTGCGGGCCGAACCCAACAAGGCGCACGTCACGGTATGAACACGCTACCGCACTCCGGAGTCGGAGACGCGTCATGAAAGCCGCCGTGGCCATGGCGCCTGGCGTCACCGAGATCCGCGAGCTGGTCGTTCCCGCGCCGGACGCGGCCTCCGGACTGCTGCGCGTGCTCAGCACCGGCGTCTGCGGCAGTGACTGGGGCTATTACCAGAACCTGCCGCCCTCGCGCGGCCCGCTGATCCTGGGCCATGAGACCGTGGGCCTGGTCGAGCAGATCGGCGCCTTCGCGGCCCGGCACTGGAACGTGAAGGAGGGCGACCGCGTCGCGCTGGAAGAGTACCTGCCCTGCGGCCACTGCGAGTATTGCCGTTCGGGCGAGTTCCGGCTGTGCAATGCCACCGACTGGCGCCTGGGCGGGCTGCGCTACGGCGCCACCGGGCTGTCGGTGGCGCCCGGTCTGTGGGGCGGTTTCGCGCAGCAGCAGCACCTGCACTTCAACACGGTGTTCCACCATGTGCCAGCCGGTGTCTCGGCACGCCATGCGGCGTTGGCCCTGCCCCTGTCCAATGGCATCGAGTGGACCTATCTGCAGGGTGGCGCCGGTCCGGGGCAGACGGTGGTGATCCAGGGGCCCGGCCAGCAGGGCCTGGCCTGCGTGGTGGCCGCGCGCGAGGCGGGGGCCGAGCAGATCATCGTCACCGGCCTGAGCAGCGAGACCGATCGGCAGCGCATGGCGCTGGCCCGGCAGCTCGGAGCGCACCACACCATCGACATCGAGGCGCAGGACCTGCTGGAGAGCGTGGCCGACCTCACCGGCGGGCGCATGGCCGATCTGGTGATCGACTGCGCGGCCGGCGGGCCGGCTTCCGTGGTCAGCGCCATCGAACTGGCGCGCAAGCGCGGCCGCGTGATCCTGGGTGGGCAGAAGCGCCAGAAGATTCCGGCCTTCGACAGCGACCGCATCATCGCCAATTTCCTGACCGTCAAGGGCATGCGCGGGCATTCCTACGAGTCGGTGGAGCTCGCGTTGCAGCTCATCGCGGGCAATCGCCACAATGTCACCGCCATGAGCACCCACACCTTCACGCTGGAGGAGACCGATCTGGCGCTGCGTTCACTGGTAGGTGAGGGCGTGGCGGGTCCCATCCACATGACCATCGAGCCCGACCGTTGAACACCCAGGCCCAAGACTCACCGGCGCGCCGCCTGTCCTCCGTCGGCAGCGCGCTGCGCCTGCTGAAGACCTTCACGGCCGAGGAGCCTGAGCTGGGCATCACGGCTCTGGCCAGACGCCTGGGGGTGGCCAAGAGCACGGCCCACAGGCTGGCGAGCACGCTGGTGGCCGAAGGCTTTCTGGAGCAGAACCCGGTCGACGGCCGTTACCGCCTCGGCCTGCTGCTGTTCGCGCTGGGCGCCCAGGTGCGCCGGCGCATGGACGTGTCGGAGCAGGCGGTGCCGCACCTGCATGAGCTGAGTGCCAGGAGCGGTGAGACGGTGCACCTGGCGGTGCTGCACGACGCCGAAATCCTCTACCTGCGCAACATCGACAGCCCTCACGCCATCCGCACGCGCTCCTACCTCGGCGTGCGCATGCCGGCTCATTGCACCAGCGAAGGCCGGGCCCTGCTGGCCTACAGCCCACCGCTGGTGGTGGCCAACGTCCTGCGCGCCAGGCTGCAGCCGCGCACCGAGCACACGGTGACCGACAAGACCCGGCTCGCCCAAGTCCTGGAGCGGGTGCGGACCAGCGGCTATGCCATCGACGACGAAGAGTCGGAAAACGGCATGCGCGGCGTAGCCGCACCCATCTTCGATGCCAGTGGTGCGGTGGTGGCCGCCGTGGGGCTGGTCGGGCCCACGCAGCGGGTTTCCAAGGCCGGCTTGCGCAAATTTTCCGCCCTGGTGGTGGAGGCCGGCCACGCCATCTCTTCGCGCCTGGGTCATCCCTCCAGATGAACACCCGCCGGATCCCCGTCTGGCTCGTGACCGGCTACCTGGGCAGCGGCAAGACCACGCTGCTGAAACACTGGCTGCGCGATCCGGCGCTGGCCGACGCTGCCCTGGTGGTCAACGAGATCGGCGAGGTCGGTTTCGACGACCGCCTGCTCGCCAGCGCCGTGGGCAGCGCCATGCTGCTGTCCAACAACTGCGTCTGCTGCACCGGCCTGCCGGGGCTGGAAGAGGCGCTGAGCGAACTCTGGTGGGACCGCTTGCACCGGCGCCGTCCGGCGTTTTCTTCCGTGCTGATCGAGACCACCGGCGTGGCGGACCCCCGGCCCATCATCGCCGCCTTCGGCACCGTTCCCTTCCTGCAGCAACGCTACGCCCTCGCCGGCGTACTGGCCACCGCCAGCGCCCCGGCAGGCCTGGCACTGATCGAGGCGCAGACTGAGGCGCGCGCGCAGATCGCGGCGGCCGATGCGCTGATCATTACCAAGGTCGACCAGGCCGATGGTGCGCCCCTGGCGGAGGCCCTGCACGCACTGAACCCGCGTGCGGTCCTGGCGCAATCGGCACTGGCCTCCCTCGGATGGCCGCAAGTCTGCGCTCTGCGCGACGGCGCGGCCGCCGCGACCCTCGCGTCCACACACGAAACGCACGGCCACCATCACCATGCCGCCGCCAGTTTCGTGCCGCTGATGGATGCCCTGTCGGCCAGCGAGCTGAAGGCACGCGTCGATGCGCTGCGCGACGGCGCGCTGCAGCGGCTCAAAGGCGTGGTCCGGTTGGACGATGGCCGGCTCCATGCGGTGCAATGGGCCGTCGGTGACCCCGACATCAGCCTCGCTCCGTTTGCCGGGCAGGCGCCTGCGCTGGGCCTGACCTGCATCAAGGGCCGCGCGGACTGAGCGGCGGATTGCTCGACAATAGCCGCCATGCGATCCTTCTTCCGACCCAGGAAACCAGGCGACGCGACGCCCGGGGCCGCCTCTGAGGCGCCCTCCATGAATGCCCTGGCCCCGCTGCGCCTGCCGGTGTTCCGCATGCTGTGGGCCACCTGGCTGACCGCCAACGTCTGCATGTGGATGAACGATGTCGCGGCGGCGTGGATGATGACCTCGCTGACCACGACCCCCCTCTGGGTGGCCCTGGTGCAGACCGCCTCGACCCTGCCTGTGTTCCTGCTGGGCCTGCCCAGCGGGGCCATGGCCGACATCCTGGACCGCCGGCGCTATTTCATCCTGACCCAGTTCTGGGTGGCCGGCGTGGCCCTGCTCATGTGCGTGACCATCCTGGCGGGCTGGATGTCGCCGGCCCTGCTGCTGCTGCTGACCTTTGCCAACGGCATCGGCCTGGCCATGCGCTGGCCGGTGTTCGCGGCCATCGTGCCCGAACTGGTACCGCGCACCCAGCTGCCGGCGGCGCTGGCCCTCAATGGCGCGGCCATGAACGGCTCGCGCATCATCGGGCCGCTGGTGGCCGGCGCCCTGATCGCGAGCGCCGGCACGCTCTACGTCTTCCTGCTCAATGCCGCGCTCTCGGTCGTCGCCGGTTTCACCATCATGCGCTGGCGCCGCGAGCACAAACCCCACCCGCTGGGCCGCGAGAAACTCTTCAGCGCCATGCGCGTGGGCCTGCAGTTCGTCGCGCATTCGGCGCGCCTGCGGGTCGTGCTGCTGCGCATCGCCCTGTTCTACAGCCACTGCACGGCGGTGCTGGCCCTGCTGCCCCTGGTGGCGCGCGGCCTGCCCGACGGCGGCGCCGGCACCTTCACCCTGCTGCTGGCCGCCATGGGCTCGGGCGCGGTCGTCGCCGTGCTCTTCCTGCCGCGCATGCGCCAGGCCATGAACCTCGACCAGCGCGTGGTCTTCGGCACCGTGCTGCAGGCCGCCTCGATGGCCGTGATCGCCTTCACGCCCAATATCTACCTGGCCGTGCCCACCATGTTCCTGGGCGGTGTGGCCTGGATCACGGTGGCCAATTCCCTGAGCGTGTCAGCCCAGATGGCGCTGCCCAACTGGGTGCGCGCCCGGGGCATGTCCATGTACCAGATGGCGCTCATGGGCTCGGGCGCCATCGGCGCTGCCGTCTGGGGACAGGTGGCCACCTGGAGCAGCGTGCAGACCAGCCTGCTGGTGGCAGCCATCTCGGCCGTGCTGTCCCTGTTCCTGGCGCGGCGCTACTGGGCCGGCCACCACGGCGAGGAAGACCTGACGCCGGCGAGCGAGTACACGCAGCCGGTGGTCAGCACGCCGCCGTCCTCCGGTCACATCCTGGTCACCATCGAATACCGCATCGATCCGGCGCAGGCCGAAGCGTTCAAGGCCGTACTGGAGGAGAACCGGCACAGCCGCCTGCGCCGCGGCGCGCTGCATTGGGAGCTGCTGCACGACCTGAGCCAGCCGGGCGTCTACGTCGAGCACATCGTCGACGAGTCCTGGACCGATCACCTGCGCCGCTTCGAACGCATGACGGCCGACGACGTCGCGCTGCGCGAGCGGGCGCGGGCGTTTCACATCGGCGACACCCCGCTGGTCGTGAAGCGCTTCGTGATCGAGAGCACGGTGCGCAGCTGAAGCAACCATGAGCGAACTGCTGCCCATGCTGCTGATCTGTGCCGTCGGCCTGGGCGCGGGCGTGCTGGGTGGCGTGATCGGCTTCGGCACCACCATCCTGCTGATGCCGCCGCTGGTGTACTTCTATGGCCCCATGACGGCCGTGCCCGTGATTGCGCTGGTAGCCATCGTGGCCAACCTCGCGCGCGTGGGACTGTGGTGGCGCAGCATCGACTGGAAACTCTGCGGCGTCTACGCGGCCACCTCCGTGCCCGCCGTGGTGCTGGGCGCCAACACCCTGGTGCAGTTCAACCCGCGCCTGATCGAGCTCATCCTCGGCAGCTTCCTGCTGCTCATGATCCCGGTGCGGCGCTGGCTGCGCCGCATGGCATGGCGTCCCCACCTCGGCCACATGGCGCTGGTGGGCGCGATCATCGGCTACCTCACGGGCATCGTGGCCTCCACCGGTGCGATCAACACCCCCTTCTTCCTGGCCTACGGCCTCGTGAAAGGCGCCTACATCGGCACCGAAGCCGCCAGTTCGCTGGCCGTCTTCCTGGCCAAGGGCGCGACCTTCCACACACTGGGCGTGATCGACCACCGCGCCATCGGCCAGGGCCTGCTGATCGGCGTCTTCGTGCTCATCGGCTCCACCCTGTCCAGGCGCCTGGTGCTGCACCTGCCCGAGCACCGCTTCCTGCAACTCATGGAAGCCGTGATGCTGGTGTCCGGGCTGGCCATCCTGTGGATGGCCTGGCCGCATGACTGAGGGCGCAGTCTCTCAGCCCATCTATCCGCTATCGATCAACTGCCGTTCATAGCCAGATTCCGCGACAACAAAGGTGCCAGACGGCTCAGATTTGCTCGGCGACACCCGGCCATTCGCCGATAGAATGGATGTCTCAATTTGGCACACCCGCACGAAAGTCGGGGTCGCAAAGCCTCCGGTCTAAAGCCCACGGTCTGGGCACGATAGCGGGGTTGCCGTCAAGACAGTCTGTTGCAAGACCGGCTCTTGTCGCAAGCAGAAACGGCGTCGGCGCGCTTCTGTGTTTTGCCACCCCCGCTTTTCTGCCAGCGTGCCGGCCCTTGAATGGAAGCACGCATGGAAGACCCGCAAGCAGAGTTCGCCCACCCCCCGCCGGCCAGCGACGCCGAAGCGGCCTGGCATGAGACCCTGACCGCCATGAGCGCCATGCTGCAGGACGGCCTGCTGGCCTACGCCGCGCCGGCGCGCGAAATCGACCGGGCCGAGGCGGCCCTGCACGAATACACCCGGCGGATAAGGCAACAGAAGCAACTGAGCGAGGCCGCAGGGTGAACCCGTCCGACGCCACGGCAGCGCCCCGGCAGGAAGTCGCCTCGGCGAATACCCGTTCGGTGCGCGGGCGCATGTCGCCCGCCCTGCCGGGTTCGCTCGACCCGCAACGTGACAAGCTGCGCTTTTGCATCGGCGAATGCCAGACCGACCGGCCCGAAGCCGGTGGGGTGGCAACCTCACCCGGTCGTTTCCGCTGCGCCAACTGCTGGGCCGCCTTCCAGGCCCGGATGAAATTCCGCTGAGACGCCAACCACCACCCTCCCGACATCGCCACCGGAGTATGCCCATGCTGCCCCAGATCAAGTCCCTGCTCGGCCAGAAGGCCGCCGCCCCAGCCCAGCGCGAAGCCCGTGCGGAACGCATGCCAGCCGACGAGGGCATGCGCTACCGGCGCGAGATGCTCTACCAGTCCATCCGCGAAAGCATGCTGGCCATGGAAGTGCTCTCCAACATGTACAAGTTCAAGGTGGTGAACGTCGACCAGCAGCACGAGGTCTTCATCGCCATGATCGAAGTGAGCAAGCTGTTCGAAGCCAAGTGGAATGGCACAGCCGCCAGCTTCGCCCAGGCCGAGCAGCGCATGATGACCGGCGCCATGAACCGCGCGGGTGTCACGCTGCAGGGCGTCTTCTGGCGCGTCGACGAATCGGTCGACGCCTTCGCCATGCCGGCCCGCGCCGGCGACGGCGCCGAACAGGCCAGGGCGGCCGCGGCCATGCGCACACGTGAAGTCCCGGGTGACGTCTCCCATGCCCGGGTGCGCCTGGCCCGCCGCAGCGCAGAGACGCCCGCCGAACCGACCGGCAGCGCCCCCGCCGCCACCGGCGGGAAAAGCGACATCGGCAGCACCCAGTACGGGCAACTCTGAAGCACCCGATGGAACTTGCCAGCCTGCTCCACTCCCCCGCCGCGCTTCCGAGCATTCCCCGCGTGATCGCACTGCTGCTGGCCGAACTCGACCGCGACCCCATCGCCTGGACCACGGCGCAGGAAGTGGACGCCCTGACCGGCTAAGCCGGCGGACGCCTTTCCTCGCCGGCCTGCGCCTGGTACTGCGCCCCAGAGGTAGAGGAACATGATGAAAGCGATGAATTCGTGGGCAGGGCCAGGCGCAAACCACAGCCCTAGCCTGCGCTATGGCGAGGATTTGCAACGCGGCCATGCGCGCGAAGGCGCGCTTTCATGTTTCGATACTTCTGGGGCGCAGTACTAGGGTATCGTTTGATACCTGCGCACCCCACCCGAAGGAAACGCCATGTCTGTCGTTGCCGCCGTCGTCATCGTCCTCGTCGCCCTGCTGCACATCTGGTTCCTCGTGCTGGAAATGTTCCTCTGGGACAAGCCGGCCGGCCTGAAGGCCTTCGGCCAGACGCTGGAGAAGGCCCAGGCCTCCAAGGTGCTGGCCGCCAACCAGGGCCTGTACAACGGCTTTCTGGCCGCCGGCCTGCTCTGGGGGTTGAGCCTGGGCACCGCGGGCACGCACATCCAGGTCTTCTTCCTGCTCTGCGTGCTGGTGGCCGGCCTGTACGGCGCGGCGACCGCCAGCCGCAAGATCCTGTTCGTGCAGGCCTTGCCGGCTGCGCTGGGGCTGGTGCTGCTGATGCTGTCGTAGCCCCACGCCGGCTGCAGCCCCGCACATGGACATCGTCTCGCACGGACTCTGGGGCGGCCTTGCACTCGGCCGCGCCAGCCGGCGCAGCTTCTGGACCGCCTTCGGCTTCGGCACCGTGCCGGACCTCTTTTCCTTCGGGCTGGTCTTTGTCAACGGCCTGTGGGTCCATGGCCTGGGGCACCCGCCGGACCCTACGCTGATCCCGGCCTATGTGTACAGCCTCTACAACGCCACGCACAGCCTGGTCGTGTTCGCCCTCGTGTTCGGCCTGGTCTGGCTGGTGCGCGGCAAGCCCCTGATGGAGCTGGGCGCCTGGGGCCTGCACATCGCTGTGGACATCTTCACGCACAGCGCAGCCTTCTTCCCCACGCCCTTCCTGTGGCCGCTCTCGGACCTGCGGGTCGACGGAGTGCCATGGAGCGACCCGCGCATCTTCTTCAGCAACGTGCTGCTGCTGGCCGCGCTGTATGCCTGGTTCTTCCTGCGGAGGAAAAGGAAAAAGCCGGCCTGACACCAGGGCGCGCGCTGCAGGGGGAACGACACGCCGTCGTTACCACAACTTACAGACGGCAACCACCACTTCATCAAGAATGGTTGTCCCTGTCTTCTCCCCCTCCTCCCCATGAGCAAGCCCGGCAAGAAAGCGCCACCTGCACCTGCCGCCGTCCCCGCGCCGGCAGGCTCGCTCAAGCTTGCCTTCCTGGGCTGGTACGGGGTGATCGGCGTCACGCTGGCCTACATCACCCCGGTCAAGCTGCCCTTTGCCGAGGGCTACGCCAAGGAGCACTGGCGCCACGCGCTGGGCAGCCTGGTGCTGATGCTGATACTGATCGGCGGCATCGTGAGCCTGGCCTTCCACCTGCTCGACGCCAACGACTTCAAGTCGCAGATCGTCGACTACGTCAAGACCCACAAGCAGCGCGACCTGGTGCTCGAAGGCGACATCCACGTCACCTGGTTCCCGCAGCTGGGCCTGGAGACCGGCAAGCTCAGCCTGAGCCAGCGCAACAGCAGCCTCAAGTTCGCCTCGGTGGAGAACGCGCGGCTCTACGTCGCCTGGTGGCCACTGTTCACCAAGCAGGTGCAGGTGGAACGCGTCGTACTCGACGGCGTGCACGCCAACCTGCTGCGCCACCCCGACGGCAGCACCAATTTCGACGACCTGCTGCAACCGGCCGACTGGATGGGCGAACTCCAGTTCGCGGTGGAGAAAGTGCGTGTGCTCGACTCCACGCTCAACCTTCATGACGAGGCCTCGGGCCAGGCCTATTTCGTGCACGAGCTGAACCTGGAAACCGGCCGCCTGGCCGACGCCACGGCCGGGCAAGTACAGGCCAGCCTGCGCCTGCAGTCGGCACAGCCCCAGCTGGACCTGCAGTTGCGCCTGAACGCGCAGATGCTTTATGACCACGCGGCCCATCGCTACGAGCTGTCCCAGATGGAAGGCCATGCGCAAGGTGATGCCCTCGGCTTCAAGGAACTGCTGCTGGACTGGCGCGGCCGGCTCACGGCCTGGCCGGACCAGCACCGGCTGGTGCTGGAGCCCTTCAGCGCCACGGCGCGCGGCCGGCTGGCGCTGGACCCTTTCGAAGGCAAGCTCGCGGCGGCGCGCGTGCAGCTCACGCGCGACCTCTGGCAGGCCAGCGCCCTCGCCCTGGAAGGCCGCATCACGCGCGACCCGTCCGTGCTGGCCGCCACGCTGCAGGTGCCCGCCATCGAGGCCGGTGCCAAGACCTGGAAGAGCGCCGATGTACAAGGCAGCATCGAACTCAGGCACGCAGGTGGTCTGCTGCAGGGGCGCGGCAACAGCCCTCTGCTCTACGACATCGAGAAACGCCAGCTGCAACTCGAAGCCCTCAACACCCGCTGGACCGCCAGCCACCCCCTGCTGGCCGCGCGCCTGCAGGCCACGGCCAGTGGCAAGCTGCTGGCCGCCCTGGCCACGCAGGACGTGACGCTGGACCTCAAAGCCGGGTTGGACGACAGCCAGCTCAGCGGCCGCGTGCAACTGCAGGACTTCAAGGCCCCGGCCTGGACCTTCGACCTCGCGGCCAATGCGCTGGACCTGGACCGCTACCTAGTGAGCGACTGGACGCGCCGCCTGCAGGAAAGCACGCAAGCGCAGGACTTCGGCCGGCTCAAGACGCTGAGCCTGCGTGGCAAGCTGCGCAGCGAGTCACTGCGCGTGGCGCGCCTGCAGGCCGGCGCGTTCGCCGCCGAGTTGCGCGCCGCCTCGGGCACGCTCAGTGTGGAGCCCATCACCGCGCAGCTGTATGGCGGCAACCTGCAAGGTGCCTGGACCCTGAGCGCCGGCGAGGCGCCGCAACTCAGCGTGCGCCAGAAACTCACGGGCGTGCAGATCGACACGCTGCTGGCCGACCTGAGCGGCGGCGAGTCCCCTCTCAGCGGCAAGGGCAACCTGGTATTCGACCTGAGCGCGCAAGGTGCCACGCTGCCAACGCTGCGCCAGTCGCTCACCGGCACAGCCAGCCTCTCGCTCACGCGCGGCACGCTGGCCGGCCTTGACCTGCCCGAGGCCCTGCTCGCGGGCAGGGACCAGCTGGGCCTGAGCGGGGCCGAACGCCGCGACGGTGTGCGCCTGACCGAGAGCACCGCCTACAACGAATTCAAGGCCAGCATGGTCGTGACGCAGGGCAAGGCGCGCAGCGAAGACCTGCTGTGGAAGTCGCCACTCTTCACAGGCAAGGGTGAAGCGGACCTGGACCTCGACACCCTGCAGCTGGACGGCTGGCTCGATGCCACGGTGGCGCCAGGTATCAAGCGCGCCAGCGCAGGCGAACTGGCCGAACTCGCGGGCATCAACGTCCCCTTGCGCATCAACGGCCCCATGACCACGGCCACGCTCAGCTACAGCCTGGGCGAGGCCAGCGGCGGCAACCTGCCGCGACTGGCGCGGGCCAACCAGGCGCGCGTGACGGCGGCCCTGGCAGCGGCTCCGGCCATACCTGCCGGCATGGCGACCACCGCCAGCACAACCGGCACCGGCAAACCCCCAGGCAAATAAGCCGCGGCAAGGGACGTTGCTCGAAGTCCCCTTGCGCCCGGGCCTGGCGCCCGAGACAATGCGCCATGCTGAGCAAGACCTTCACCATCGGACGCATCCGTCGCGCAGACTACGACACGTCCACACAGCAACTGGACCTGCATTGGGACAGCAAAACTGTCCTGGCCTACAAGCAAGTGCCGCAGGAAGTCTTTCGCCGGCTGTGCGCCGCACCGAATCCGACGACTTATTGGGAAGACCGGATTGCGGAGGAGTATCCGAAGGGGGTACCGATGAGCAAGAGCTCAGGCGCCGACGATGCGGCGCAGAAGTTTCAGGATTTGTTTGGGGGCGGGGAGTGACTCGGTCGATGGCGATGGAGGGCGTGGTCAGCGGCCGCCCGCGCACTCGAGTTCGAACAGCGGCACCTCGGCCTGGTGGCTCAGCCAGAGGCCTCCACCCAACTCCGTGAATCCGTCCGACAGGCCGCGCCGGTACAGACGGGCAGGGTGACGGAACAGGCGCGGGTCGGTCAGCGCAGCGTCGATGGTTTCACGCTCGTAGTCCTCGCGCGTCGCGGCTTCCACGTACAAGGCGCCGCGGCTCAGCGTGGCCAGGTTTTCCAGAGCGCGCTTCAGATCGGCCTCGCTCAGGTAGGGCAGCACGCCCTGGCAGATCACCAGGTCGAACGGCTCGGCACACCGGTAGTCCACCACCGATCCGCGCTCCCATGCGTAACGCGCGCAGAGGTAGTCGCTGACCTCCACGCCGTGGTAGCTGACGCCGGGAAAGTGCGGCACCAGCAGCTCGCGCCACAGGCCGATGCCGCAGCCTACATCCAGCACCCGCCGCACGGGCACACGCAGGTACTGGAGGTAGCTGCACACGAAGGCACTCAAGCGCGTCATATGTGCGGGGTCGAGCCCGCTGGTCTTCTTGTCAAAGTAGTAGCGCTGGTAGTAGGCCTCATCGAACCACTGGTCACTGGCAGATTGCACGATGGTTCCTTTTTCTCTGCGGCGTTCGGCACGGGGAGTCATTGGGGAGTATGGCGCAGGACACGGGTAGGTTCATGTGTCCTGGGCGAACCTGCTGTACCTATGCATGCACAGCGGGACCACACCGCCTTGCATGCAAATCAGGCGCTCACTGCTGCATGCGGTGGAACGTCCGAACCCTGGGGCGATGTCATCCCGCGCCTATGGGGGTATTTGCGGCTTTTTGTACCGCTTGGCGTCGGCTATTTTCTGGCGCGAATTCTTCAACCCTCTCGGGAAAAGATCGAGCGACGCAAAGCAGGGACCCACCAGGACCGCGGCAACGTAGCCGGCCCCTACGCAGCCAGTTCCGCTGCCAGTGCCTCGATGGCTTCCCCCACCTCTTTCTCCAATTTAAGCGCCAACACTGGATCCGCCCGCGTCCGCCCCCGGTTCACCGCCGCCACCGGCTTGCCCGCCGCCACCGCCTCCTCCACAAAGCGGTAACCCGAATACACCATCAGCGACGAGCCGGCCACGAGCACGGCGTCGGCCTGCGTCAAAGCCTCCCGCACGGCGGCCACGCGCTCACGCGGCACGCTCTCCCCAAAAAACACCACATCGGGCTTGAGCAAACCACGGCAGTGCGGGCAAGCGGGTAGGTGGAAACCGGCAAAGTCGAGCGACTCCAGATCGGCATCACCATCCGGCAGGATGCGTGCATCAAGTCCTAGCCAGTCCGGATTGCGCGCCATCAACTGCTCCTGCAAGGCACGGCGCGGTGAACGCGCGCCGCAACCCAGGCAGCACACCGTGTCGATGCGGCCATGCAGATCCACTACCGCGGCACTGCCTGCGGCCTGGTGCAGGCCGTCGACGTTCTGCGTGACGAGCTGCACGATGCGCCCTGCGCGCTCCAGCTGCGCCAGGGCGTGGTGCGCGGCCGTGGGCTGCGCACCGGCCATGGTGGACCAGCCCAGCATGCTGCGGGCCCAGTAGCGCTGGCGCGCCAGCGCGCTTTCCACGAAAAGCTGATAACGCATGGGCTCGCGGCGTTTCCAGTCGCCGTTTTCGTCACGGTAGTCCGGAATGCCAGCGGCAGTGCTGCAGCCGGCGCCGGTGATGACCAGCAAGCGCGGGTGCTTGGCAACGAAATCAATCAAAGGTTGCAGGCCGTCCATGGGCGGATTGTGCGGTGCGGGAAAAGCAGGCCGGGGAATTCGTGTGACTTATTTCACGCTGGCGCCGGCCGGGCGGATGGCGCCGTGAATTAATCGACAGAAACGGATACGGCGTGTGTCACGCGCTGTTGCGCTTTTTTACAAACGACTTAGTCTTACCACACGACGAAGTTGCAGCGAGAAATGGACGGCCAAACCCACAAGGGGCCCCTGGTTCTTCGGCGTGACGACACCACACACCAAGGAGTTTCACCATGAAAAAGATCGCAGTTTCCCTGGCCCTCAGCGCCATCGCCTTTGCCGCACCGGCTCAAAACATGGACGCCCCCGGCTCCGCCCTGTCCCGTTTCGTGGACCAGCCTTACAACTGCGCGCAGATGCTGGGCGGCGGCAATGACGGCGACACCTTGTCCAGCAGCTACAACGTCGCACTGGATGCCACCCTCACGGAGATCAAGGCGCCGGTAGACCAGGCCTTCGCGCTGCTGAACGCACGCTGCGCACAGCGCGCCATCAGCGAACGCCAATCGCAGGGTGTGGCCCGTGTGAGCGAGCTGAGCCTCGCGCGCTGAGCAACTGCCCCCCGTATTCAGGTTGACGCGAGGAGCGTCAACCCCCAAGGAAAACGGCACCTGACGGTGCCGTTTCCATTTTGCAGAACCAGGCTCTGGTTTTGCGCGGCGGCTTCAGCCGCTGGTCAAGCCCGCGTTTTCAGGCCGCGGCCTTGACCCCCCCACACGGGTCAGTGTGCGGCTTTCACTTTCAGGCGCCAGGCGTGCAGCAGCGGCTCGGTGTAGCCGCTGGGCTGCTCCAGGCCCTTGAAGACCAGGTCCGTCGCGGCCTTGTAGGCCATGGAGGTGGCGAAGTTGCCGGCCATCTTCTTGTAGAGCGGGTCGCCGGCGTTCTGCTGGTCCACCACGGCGGCCATGCGCTCGAAGGTGGCGCGCACCTGCGCTTCGTTGGTGACGCCGTGCAGCAGCCAGTTGGCCATGTGCTGGCTGGAGATGCGCAGCGTGGCGCGGTCTTCCATCAGGCCCACGTTGTGGATGTCGGGTACCTTGGAGCAGCCCACGCCCTGGTCGATCCAGCGCACCACATAACCCAGGATGCCCTGCGCGTTGTTGTCCAGCTCCTGCTGGATTTCCTCAGGCGTCCACTTCGGCTTGCTCGCCACGGGGATGGTCAGCAAGCCGGTGAGCAGCTTGTCTTCCAGCGCCTTGAAGTTCTTCGCCATGGCCTGCTGCTCCAGCCTGTCCTGGATCTCGGCCACGTTGACCTGGTGGTAGTGCAGGGCGTGCAGGGTGGCGGCGGTGGGCGAGGGCACCCAGGCGGTGTTGGCGCCGGCCAGCGGGTGCACCACCTTCTGCTTGAGCATGGCGGCCATCAGGTCGGGCATGGCCCACATGCCCTTGCCGATCTGGGCGCGGCCCTTGAGGCCGCAGGCCAGGCCTTCGAGCACGTTGCTCTTCTCGTAGGCGTCGATCCACTCGGTGCCCTTCATGGCGGCCTTGCGGATCATGGGGCCGGCGTACATGGCGGTGTGCATCTCGTCGCCGGTGCGGTCCAGGAAGCCGGTGTTGATGAAGGCCACGCGGCTCTTGGCGGCGGCGATGCAGGCCTTGAGGTTCACGCTGGTGCGGCGCTCTTCGTCCATGATGCCCAGCTTGACGGTGTTCTCGGCCAGGCCCAGCAGCTGCTCGACGCGCGCGAACAGCTCGGAGGCGAAACCCACTTCGGCCGGGCCGTGCATCTTGGGCTTGACGATGTAGATGGAGCCGGTGCGCGAGTTGCGCACGCCGTTCTGCGTCAGGCCCTTGAGGTCGTGCAGGGCGATGGTGGTGGTGATGACGGCATCCATGATGCCTTCATGGATCTCGCTGCCGTCGCCGTAGAGGATGGCCGGGTTGGTCATCAGGTGGCCGACGTTGCGCACGAACAGCAGCGAGCGGCCGTGCAGCCGGATTTCTTCGCCGTTGGCACCCTTGTAGATGCGGTCGGCGTTGAGGCGGCGCACAAAGGTCTTGCCGCCCTTGCTCACCTCTTCGGTCAGCGTGCCCTTGAGGATGCCCAGCCAGTTGTCATAGGCCAGCACCTTGTCGTCGGCATCGACCACGGCCACGGAGTCTTCCAGGTCCAGGATGGTGGAGAGCGCGGCTTCGACCAGCAGGTCGCTCACGCCAGCGGCGTCGCTGCGGCCGATGGGCGTGCTGCGGTCGAACTGGATCTCGATGTGGATGCCGTTGTTGCGCAACAGCACGGCCGAGGGCGCCACCGCGCTGCCCTGGTAACCCACGAACTTGTGCGCGTCGACCAGGCAGTATTTGCTGCCGTCCTTCAGCGCCACCTTCAGCTTGCCGCCTTCGACGGTGTAGGCGGTGGCGTTCAGGTGCGAGCCCTTGACCAACGGGGCGACGCGGTCCAGCACGTGGCGCGCGTATTCGATGACCTTGGCGCCGCGCTTGGGGTTGTAGCTCTTGCCGTCGGGGCCGGCCCTGGTGGCGCCGCCGTCTTCGGGCAGGGCATCGGTGCCGTAGAGCGCGTCGTACAGCGAACCCCAGCGCGCGTTGGCGGCGTTCAGCGCATAACGCGCGTTCAGGATGGGCACCACCAGCTGCGGGCCGGCCTGCACGGCCAGTTCGGCGTCCACGTTGGCGGTGTCGCTGTGCACTTGGGCGGGCACGGGGGCCAGGTAACCCGTCTTCTCCAGGAAGGCGCGGTAGGCCTTCATGTCCTGGATGGGGCCGGGGTGGGCCTTGTGCCAGGCGTCCATCTCCAGCTGCAGGCGGTCGCGCTCGGCCAGCAGGGCGGCGTTCTTGGGGCCCAGTTCGTGGGCGATGGCGTCGAAGCCCTTCCAGAAATCCGCGCTGCTGATGCCGGTGCCCGGCAGTACCTTGTCTTCGATGAAGCGGTACAGCTGGGTGGCGACTTGGAGCCGGTGGGCTTTGGTGCGTTGCGTCATGGTCTTAACTCCTCAAGCTTGAAAAATCGTGGGGGCAGGCGTCGGCGTCATTCCGCGGGGAAGAAGCCGAGCACGTCGTTGAGCGTGTTGCCGGTGCGCGTGGGCTGGGTGCCCAGTTCCTCGAAAGGCAGCGCATAGCGGTTGACCCACAAGGTCCGGTAGCCGTACCAGGTGGCTGCCAGTGCGTCCCAGCTGTTGCTGCTGACGAAGACGATCTGCGTGGCACGCAGGCCGGTCGCCTGCTCGCCCAGCGCGTACGCCTCGGGGTGGGTCTTGTACTTGCGCACGGCGTCCACGCTGATCACGTGGTCCAGCAGGCCTTCGAGGCCCGCGCTGCGCACGGCGATGCCCAGCATCTCGGGGTCGCCGTTGGAAAGGATGCCGGTCGTGATGCCGCGTGCCTTGAGCGCCTGCAGCACGTCCCGGTTCTCGGGGAAGGCACTCAGGTGGCGGTACTGGTTCATCAACTGCAGCTCAGCCTCGGGCGTGAGGGTGAGCTTGAGGCGCTTGCAGGCGTAACGCAGGCCGGCCTGCGTGAGCTGCCAGAAGGGCTGGTAGTGCGTGCCGTGGTTGCTGGTGGTGACCAGGCGCGTGTATTCGATCTGCTTCTCGCGCCAGAGCTGGCCCAGGGCCTGGCCCTGGCCGGGGAACAGCTGCTCCGCCACCAGGCCGACGCTGTAGACGTCGAACAAGGTGCCATAGGCGTCAAACAGCACGGCTTTCGGCTGGGACGTGGCTGGGGCGCGGGCTTTTTCCATGCCTCCACTTTATTTGATACTTTCAAAACCATTAATAGCAAAATAATGCGTAAATTGCGAACAAAAAGTATCGAATCGAGTTTTTTGGGGTCTCGAAGGTCGGGCGCGGCATAATCAGGGCGGTCGACGACGGAAACACAGTAATCAACGCCTTCTTTCATGATCTGTGGCGTTTTGACAGCCAATTTTGATGAACATGCCCTTTGATCTGGTCGATCTGCGCCTCATGGTGCGCATCGCCGAAGCCGACAGCCTGACCAAAGGCGCCGAGGCGGCCCATATGTCGGCCCCCGCGGCCAGCACCCGCATCAAGGCCATCGAGGAAAGTCTGGGCGTCAAGCTGCTGCACCGCAGCTCCCAGGGCGTGACGCTCACGCCGCCGGGCCAGGCCTTTGTGCACCACGCCCGCCTGGTGCTGGGCCAGCTGGAACACCTGCGCACCGACCTGCAGGAGTACGCGCGCGGCATCCGCGGCCATCTGCGCGTGCATGCCAACACCACGGCCCTGGGTGAATTCCTGCCGCCCGTGCTGCGCTCTTACCTGCTGGCGCACCCGGATGTGAACGTGGACCTGCAGGAGCGCCTGAGCCACGACATCGTGCGCGCCGTGTCCGAGGGCCAGACCGACATCGGCATCGTGGCGGGTCTGGTGCGCACCGAGAACCTGCAGGTGCTGCCCTACCGGCGCGACCGTCTGGTGCTGGTGCTGCCGCGCGGCCACGCGCTGGCCGGCGCCAGCGCCGTGAGCTTTGCCGACACGCTGGACTTCGACCACGTGGGCCTGGCCGAGAGCAGCGCCATCCGCGCCTTCCTGCAGCAGATCTGCGAAGGGCTGCACCGCCCCATGCAGCAACGCATCCAGGTCAGCAACTTCGAGGCGGCCTGCCGCATGGTGGAGGCCGCGGTGGGCGTGGCCATCCTGCCCGGCTCGGCGGCGCACCGCCACGCGCAGACCATGGCCATCAGCATCGTGCCCCTGGCCGACGCCTGGGCCGAACGCGCCATGCAGATCGTGGTGCGCAGCCTGGACGCGCTGCCGGCCTATGCACGGGAGCTGGTAGATTTGCTGGTGGAGGATGCGAAGCAGGGCGGTGGATAGGAAGCGTGTCTGGGCGAGACGGCCAAGGCCATACGCTTCGTTACCGCTGATACGGATACGCGCTTGTCTGCACGACAGCCCCTCCGGACAATCGACCGCTCCCGTATTGCACACGAGCGCCCAGCTGCTCTGACCACCCCATGCACCACACCCTGCTGTTCCGCTTCAAGATCTCGCTGCTGGCCGTCTTTGTCCTGTTCACCCTGCTGGGCCTGGCGGCGCCGAGCATGAAGGCACTGCTCATCGGCCTGCTGGCCCTGGGCGCGTCGCTGGTGATCGCCATCGCCAACTTCGTGATGGCGGAGCAGCAGGTGAAGCGCGGACTCCACTCCTCCTTCTGACAGGCGGCTGCCTGCGCCCGACTCAGCCCCCGACCGGGGTGTAGGCGCTGCGGTTGGCCTCCAGCCAGTGGCGCGAGGCCAGCGCATCATGCTGCGCCGGGTGGAAATCAGCGCGCAGGTAGTCGCGCCAGGGCTTGAAGGTGCAGCGCACCAGGCCCTGCTGGCCGAAAAGAAAACCAAGCGCGCTGGTCCAGGTGGACCAGCGCCACAGCGTTGTGTCTCGCCGCAGGTTGAGCACCGTCTGGCGCAGCAGGTCGCCAAGGAAGAACATCGTCGCGCGGCGAAACCATGTGATGCGCCACGCTTCGTTGCCACCCAACGCCTTGTAGAGGCCGAAGGCCGTGCAACGGTGCTCGGCCTCTTCGGCGCTGTGCCACAGCCACAGGGTGGCCAGCCGGCGGTCTGTGCTGCCGAGCACCTCGGGGTGCTTGAGCAGCCAGTCGGCAAAGATGGCCGTGAAATGTTCGTTGGCCGCGGTGATGGCCAGCGGGTGTCGCGGATCCAGGTCTTCCAGTTGCTTGAGTCGCCGCTGCGCGCGCGGACCCCAGCGGTTCTCCAGGCCCTGCTTGCCCAGCTGCTGGTTGTACAGCTCGTGCAGGCGCCGGTGGGTGGCTTCCTGGCCCACGAAACCCTGCACCTCCGTCTTGAACTGCGCCTGCAGATCGCCGGGCAGGGCCTGGTAACCCTGGCGCACGGCATCGATGAAGAACTGCTCCCCCACCGGGAAGCTCATGGACAAGGCGTTGAAGAAGGCGGTACGGAACGGATCGTCGGCGCACCAGTGACGCGCCATCGGGGCGTCCATGTCGACGAGGAGGCGGCGGACAACGAGATCGGTCATGGTGTGGCGGGCTGCTTGACGGGGAATCCAGAGGCGATGCTACTCCTGCCGCAAGGCCCGGGGGCATCCATGCAAAACGCCGGGCGGACCCGGCGTTTTGCATGGCACATGCCGTCGCGGTCAGTCGGCGAACTGGCCGGCAGCGCGGATGGCCTTGCCCCACTTGTCGACTTCGGCCGTCAGCCAGGCCCGCTGGCCTTCGGAGGACTGGCGCCCCGCCGGGGGAATCTCACCGCCAAGGTCGGCCATGCGGCTCACGAAAGCCGGGTCCTTCAGGGCGTCGCGCATGGCGTCGCCAAACTTCTGCACCACGGCCGCCGGCGTGCCCTTGGGCGCGTAGACACCGTGCCAGACGATGACCTCGAAGTCCTTGAGGCCGCCTTCACTCAAGGTGGGCGCATCGGGCAGGGCCTTGATGCGCTGCTTGGTGGTCACGCCGTACATCTTGACGGTGCCGGCCTTGATGTGCGGCACGGTGTTGGTGGTCTGGTCGCACAACAGGTCGACCTGGCCGCCGAGCAGTGCGTTGAGTGCGGGGCCCGTGCCCGAGAAAGGCACCGTGGTCACCGTCACGCCCAGGGCCTGCTGGAACAGCGTGCCGCAGAGGTGCGAGACCGCGCCCAGGCCGGCGTTGGCCAGGTTGACCTTGTCGGCATTGGCCTTGATGTAGCTCACCAGCTCGCCCATGTTTTTGGCAGCCATGTCCTTGCGCGCGATCATGGTCATGGGCACGTCGACGACGTTGCCCACGTGCTCGAAATCGGTCACGGGGTTGTAGGCCAGCTTGCGGTACAGGGCCGGCGCAGTGGCCATGCCGTTGTGGTGGATCAGGAAGGTATAGCCGTCCGGCGCGGCCTTCATCACGAGGCTGGCGGCGATGGTGCCGCCCGCGCCGACCTTGTTCTCGACCACCACGCTCTGGCCCAGGGACTTGGTCATGGTGGCGGCCAGGGTGCGCGCCACGATGTCGGTGGGGCCGCCGGCCGAGAAAGGAACGACCAGGCTGATCGGCTTGGCCGGGTAGGCCTGCGCCTGGGCCAGGCTGCTGCCCAGGGCCAGGGTGGAGGCCACGGCGGCGGCGGTGAAAATTCTGCGGTTCAGTTTCATGGTGTGTCGTCCTCGTAGCTTGGATGAATGGGGAACTCCCTTTTCCTTCTTATGGTGCCTATGCTCGTTCAGATACGGCGTACGAACAAGCCGGGTCATCCCTAAGGCCCATGGGTCCTGGGGATTTGCCACGCCGGTGCGTCAGGACAGCAGCCGGCCCACCTGTGGTGCGTCGGCGATGGCCCAGAGCCGGGCCATGGCGGCGCGCATCTCGGCCTCGCTGGCGCCGCCGTGGTACAGGGCCAGGCGCAGGGCCTTGTCTTCGAGTTCGGGACGGCTCAGGGTATTGCCCGGGTCGCCCTTGGGCTCGTCCACACGACCATGCAACAGGCGGCCGTCGGCCGTTTCCACGCGCACCTTGCCGATCCAGCGCGCGGGGTAGGCCGCGTCCACCTCGGGGTCGAGCTCCATCACCACCTTGTCGTGGAAGGCCGTCACCTCACCGGACTTGAAACTGGCGTCGAATTCACTCAGGCCGGCGCGGCCCAGAACGGCCACCAGCCCCAGCACCGTGCCCATGGAGAACTTGCTCTGGTGCACGGTCTGCGGATCGGTCACCGGGCCCAGCACGTCGATGGCGCCCTGGTGCACCAGCGCGGTCACGCGTTTCACATCGCCGGCCTTGAGCTGGTGTTCGCGCAAGACCTGCTGCAGCGCGTCGGCCGCCGGGTGCGTGTGGCGGCAGGAGGCGTGGAACTTGAAGGAGGTTTCGGCGGTGGCCCAGCGCGTCCCCAGGCCATCGGTGAGCCTGCTGAGATCCGCGTCGCTGGACATGCCGGCCGCCAGGCCCTGCGGGCCTTCGAGGATGCGTCGTGCGCCGGTGTATCCCTTTTGCGCAAGGTAAGCCGCGGTGAGGCCGGCGCCGGCCGCATGGGCGGTGTGCAACTGCTTGGAGTCCGCCGCGTCGCGCAGGAACTCCCACAGGCCGGCCGACTGCGTGCCGGCCGAACCGAAGGCGTTCAGCATCTGCTCCGGGTTCAGCTTGAGCAAATGACCCACGGCTGCGGCCGCCGCCAGCGTGCCGGCCGTGCCCGTGGTGTGGAAGACCTTGTAGTGCGAACGACCGAGGAACTCACCGACGCGGATGCCGACCTCGTAACCCGCCACACAGGCCGTGAGCAACTCTTTGCCACTGCGGCCCAGGGCCTGCGCCACCGCCAGTGCGGGCGGGAACACGACCGTGGCCGGGTGGAAGACCGAACCGTTGTGCACGTCGTCCTGCTCGGCCACGTGCGAGGCGGCCGCATTGGCCATGGCGGCCAGCAGGGGGCTGCTGCTGCGCCGGTGGATCAGGATTTCGCTCGGGCCGTCGCTGGGCCCCATGCTTTCGACGAAGGTGGCCAGGATCTCGACGGCGCGCGCGTTCTTGCCGGCGAGCGCAGAGCCGAACCAGTCCAGCAGCAGGTCTTCGGTGCGGCGGATCACCGGAGCGGGAATGGATTCGAACTGCAGCGTGGCGGCGAATTCGGCCAGCGCCTGGGAGGAAGGTGCGGTCATGGTGTCAGATGGCCTTGTCGTTCTTGAGGTGTTCTATGTCTGCAGCGCTCAGGCCCAGCTCACGCAGGATGGCCTCGCTGTGCTGGCCCACGGCGGGGATGGCGTCCATACGCACATGGGCAGCGTCTGGTGCACCGGGTGGCAGCAACGCAGGCACCGGGCCGACGGGGGTGCTGACCTCGGTCCAGCGCTGGCGCGCGGCCAGCTGCGGGTGCGCCCACAGATCGGCCATGGTGTTGACCTGGGCGTTGGCGATGCCGGCCGCTTCCAGTCGTTCGATCACCTGGGCCGCGCTGAGCTTGCCAAAGGCGGTTTCGATCAGCGCCTGGACTTCGGCGCGCGCCGCCGAACGCTTGGCGTTGGCGTCGAAACGCGCGTCTTTCGCCAGTGCGGGCTGCTGCAGGACCTGCTCGCAGAACACGGCCCACTCGCGCTCGTTCTGCAGGCCCAGCATGACACTCTTGCCATCGCCGGCCGCGAACGGGCCATAAGGGTAGATGGTGGCGTGCGAGGCGCCGGCGCGCGGCGGCGGAGCGGCACCGTCATACGCGTAGTACATGGGGAAACTCATCCACTCGGCCATGCTCTCCAGCATGGAGACGTCGATGCGCCGGCCCAGCCCCGTCTTGCTGCGCTGGATCAGAGATGTGAGGATGTTGGTGTAGGCGTACATGCCGGCGGCGATGTCGGCAATCGAACAGCCGGCCTTGGCAGGCTCGTCGGGCGAGCCCGTCACCGAGAGAAAACCGGCCTCGCTCTGGATCAGCAGGTCGTAGGCCTTCTTGTCGCGGTAGGGGCCGCTGTCGCCATAACCCGAGATGTCGCAGACGATGAGCCGGGGGTACGTCTCGTGCAGGGCGTCGAAGGACAGGCCCATGCGCGCGGCGGCGCCGGGCGCGAGGTTCTGCACCAGCACATCGGCGCTGCTGAGCAGCCTGTCCATGATCTCGCCGGCCCTGGCGTGCTTGAGATCGAGCGCCAGGCTTTCCTTGGAGCGGTTGGTCCAGGTGAAGTGCGAAGACAGGCCGTTCACACGGCTGTCGTAACCCCGCGCGAAGTCACCGACCTCGGGGCGCTCGACCTTGATGACACGCGCGCCCTGGTCGGCCAGCTGGCGCGAACAGAAAGGCGCCGCAATGGCGTGTTCGAGCGTGACGACGGTGATGCCAGATAGAGGTTTCATGGTTTGATTCGCGAAATTTCAGTGTCCACGCGCCAGGGCTTCAACCCAGGGCTCCCGCGGAGCTGGCTTTGCCAGTCCGCTGGGAGCGCCCCCCTTGAGGGGGGAGCGGCGCAGCCGCTCAGGGGGTGCATCAAAAACTCCGTGGCAGGCCGAGGATGTGCTCGGCCACGTAGGAGAAGATCATGTTCGTGGAAATCGGCGCCACCTGGTAGAGCCGTGTCTCGCGGAACTTGCGCTCGATGTCGTATTCGCAGGCAAAGCCGAAACCGCCGTGCGTCTGCAGGCAGACATTGGCCGCCTCCCAGCTGGCCTTGGCCGCCAGGTACTTGGCCATGTTCGCTTCGGCGCCGGCGTTCTCGTGTGCGTCGATCTTCTCGCAGGCCTTCCAGCGCATCAGGTTGGCCGCCTCCAGTTCGATGAAGGCCTCGGCAATGGGGAACTGCACGCCCTGGTTCTGCCCGATGGGCCGACCGAACACCACGCGGTCCTTGGCGTAGCGGCTGGCGCGGTCGATGAACCAGTAGCCATCGCCGATGCACTCGGCGGCGATGAGCGTGCGCTCGGCGTTCAGGCCGTCGAGCAGGGTCTTGAAGCCCTTGCCTTCCTCGCCCAGCAGGTTTTCCTCGGGGATCTCCAGGTTGTCGAAGAACAGCTCATTGGTCTCGTGGTTGACCATGTTGAGGATGGGGCGCACCGTGAGCCCCTTGCCGACGGCCTGGTGCAGGTCGACCAGGAAGCAGGACAGGCCCTCGGAACGCTTTTGCACCTGGTCCGCCGGCGTGGTGCGTGCCAGCAGGATCATCAGGTCGCTGTGCTGGATGCGCGAAATCCAGACCTTCTGGCCGTTGATGACCCAGCGGCCATCCTTGCGCACGGCTGTGGTCTTGAGCTTGGTGGTGTCGCTGCCGGTGGTGGGCTCGGTCACACCCATGGACTGGATGCGCAGCTCGCCGGCGGCGATCCTGGGCAGGAACTGCTCTTTCTGCTTCTGGGAGCCGCTGCGCACGATGGCGTTCATCACATACATCTGGCCATGGCAGGCGCCGGAGTTGCCCCCCGAGCGGTTGATCTCCTCCATGATGACGGAGGCCTCGGCCATGGACAGGCCCGAGCCGCCGTATTCCTGGGGGATGAGCGCAGCCATCCAGCCGGCTTTCGTCAGGGCATCGACGAAGGCTTCGGGGTAGCCGCGCTGCTCGTCGATCTTGCGGTGGTATTCGTCCGGGAACTGGGCGCAGAGGGCGCGCACCGCATCGCGGATGTCCTGGTAAATGTCGTTCGTGCTCATATGTTGTGTGTATGGAAATTCAAGGCCGCGCAGCCGGCCGTGCGTGGCAGCCGTGGAACCGGCTTTGCCGGGCCACTGGCTGCGCCCCCTTGAGGGGGAGACGCGCAGCGTCTCGGGGGTGCTTCATATTTCCGCCGTGCCTTGCATGGTCAGCCAGCCTTCGTGGTCACGGCTCCAGAGGGATACCGTCCTGCCTTCGACCTTGCCGCAGACCGTGAAGGGATGGATGTCGAAGGTGGGGCGTACGGCCTTGAAGCTGAAACGCCTGACTTTTGCATCGGGCTGGTGACGGCGCAGCAGGTCCAGCAGCAGCGTGGCGATCAGCGGGCCGTGCACGATGAGGCCGGGATAGCCCTCCACACCGGTGACGTAGCTGCGGTCATAGTGGATGCGGTGGCCGTTGAAGGTGAGCGCCGAGTAACGGAACAGCAGCACGGGGTCGGGCACGATCTCGCGGCTGAACTGCTCGTCGCGCGGCGCGGGCGTGGGGGCCGGCTGCGGCGCGCCGGGAGCCGGCGCGTCGCGGTAGACGATGTCGTGCTCTTCGCTCAGCGCCAGGCCCTGGGCGTTGCTGAATGCATGGCGCACGCAGACGAAGACCAGGGCGCCGCTGCGGCCCTCCTTTACCGTCACGTCCTGGATGGTCGACACGCGTGTCACGCGCTCGCCCACGCGCAGCGGCTGCAGAAAATCCAGCCGCCCGCCAGCCCACATACGCCGCGGCAGCGGCACCGGCGGCAGGAAACCGCCACGTTTGGCGTGACCGTCTTCGCCGATCTCGCTGTGGCGCGTCAGCGGCGTGAAGTACAGCCAGTGCCACAGGGGCGGCAGCGCGGTGCCGGGCACGGGGGCCGGGTCCTCACGGTCCAGCGTCGCCGAGAGGGCGGCCACCGGCGTGGCGGTGAGCTGGTCCTCGCGGGATTCGCTGAGGCCGATCCAGTCGCGCAAGGTCTCCAGCGCCAGGGTGGGGGTGGAAGCGGGGGTGTTCATGGGCGCCCATCATGCGCCCGCCACCGGCCGGGCGCCATTTGCATTTGCGCAAGGGCCTGTTAGGCGGCCCTTAACGCGTTCCTCAGAGCGGGCTGAACTGGGTCTGCCCGGGCTCGTAGGCCAGCACACGGTTGCGCCCGGCGGTCTTGGCGGCGTAGAGCGCCTTGTCGGCGCGCTGGGTCAGGGTTTCGGCCGTTTCGCCGGGCGCCAGCTGGGCCACCCCGACCGAAACGGTGATGCCGAAGTGGCGCCCGCCCTCGCCCGTGAACGCCAGGTCGGCGATGGCCAGGCGCACGCGTTCGCCGGCCTCCACGGCCTGCGACAAGGGCGTGGCCGGCAGCAACACGATGAACTCTTCCCCACCCCAGCGGCCAAAGATGTCGCTGCCTCGCAGCGTTTCCTGGGCCCGCGTCGCCAGGCGCCGCAGCACGTCGTCACCCACGGCGTGGCCATGCGTGTCATTGACGCGCTTGAAGAAATCGATGTCCAGCAGGAGGATGGAGAAGTCCTCGGGCTGGCGCTCCCAGGCCTTGACCTGGCGGCGCAATTCGGCCTCGATGTGGCCGCGGCGGAAGGCACCGGTCAGGCCGTCGCGGATGGCCAGTTCACCGAGCTTGCGGTTGGTGGCCTCCAGCTCCTGGGTGCGACTGCGCAGCAGCTCATGCATCTGCAGTTCGTGCTGGATGTTCTGGTGCAGCTGGTCCAGCAGCTTGCGCTGGGTCAGGCGCGCGCGCACCCATTCGCGCGTGCGCCGGTGCTCGCCGCGGCTGCGCACCAGCAGCATGACCGCATAGACCACGAAAGCCCAGTTCACCACCGGCAGCTCCTGGACAAAACCCGGGTAGTGCCGGTGCAATTGCCACACCGTGCCGGCCACGATGGCGGTCATGAAGCTGGCGTAGAGCCGCATCTCGATGCCCAGCGCGCTCAGCAGGAAGGCCACGAGGGCCACGATGAAGATCAGGCGCAGGAAGAACAGCGCATCGACCTGGCCCGTGCCCACCATGGTGATGCTGCCGACCCAGACGGCGGCCAGGCCGATGGAGCCCAGCCACTCCAGGCCGAACCACAACCGCCCGTGCACGATCTGGGTCTGCGGCAGGACCGACAGGAAAACATGGGCCAGCAGGACGCGAAAAGCGAGCACCAGCAGGGCACAAGCGGCCCACAGCAGCAACTGCCCGAGCGGCTGGGCCGTCCAGTGCGACCAGACGATCAGGAATACCGGCAGGAAACCCACCAGCGCCGATTCACGCGTGCGCGCGAAGAGCTCGCGCATCATGCGCATCTGTATGGCCTCTTCCTCCAGCCGGGGCAGGCTTTCGGGATACATCGAGGCAGGTGAGGTGTTCACGGGCGCCGCAGAAGTTGTTCCCGGATTTTCTCAAAAATGAACAAATCCGTCTTGTTTTTCCTCAATTAGACGCATGCAGAGACATAATTGACCGATGGACAAGCTCAAGCAAATGGAGTCCTTTGTCTCGGTGGCCACCCGCGGCAGCCTGACCGCGGCCGCCCACGCCGAGGGCGTGGCCCCCGCCATCATGGGCCGGCGGCTGGACGCGCTGGAAGAACGCCTGGGCGTGAAACTGCTGGTGCGCACCACGCGCCGCATCAGTCTGACCCACGAAGGCAGCGCCTTCCTGGAAGATTGCCAGCGCCTGCTCACTGATGTGGCCAATGCCGAAGCCAGTGTCTCGGCCGGCGGTGTCAAGGCCAGCGGCCATCTGCGGATCACGGCACCGGCCGGTTTCGGCCGCCGCCATGTGGCGCCCCTGATCCCGAAATTCCGCGAACTGCATGCCGATGTGACGATTTCCCTGAACCTCAGCGACCGCGTGGTGGATATCGCTGGCGAGGGTTATGACTGCGCGGTGCGCGTGGGCGACATGCCGGACTCGTCCCTGGTCAGCGTGCGCATGGCCGACAACCGGCGCCTGTGCGTGGCCACGCCCGACTTTCTCAAGCGCCACGGCACGCCCCTGGTGCCCCAGGACCTGACGCGCTTCGACTGCCTGGTGCTGTCCAGCGACGCTTCGCAAACCCGCGGGTGGGCGTTTCGTGTTCCGCGTAACGCCCAGGGGCGGCAACATGAAAGCGCCCTGTCGGGCGCGGCGTCTGCCAGCGGCAACGACAGCGAGGTCATGCACCTGCGCCCCAGCGGCCCCATGGACTGCTCGGACGGCCAGGTGCTGCACAACTGGTGCCTGGCCGGTCATGGCATCGCCTGGCGCAGCTCCTGGGAGGTGGAAGAGGATATTGCCGAAGGCCGCCTGGTGGCCGTGCTGGAGGAGTTCGCTGCACCGCCCAACGGCATCTATGCGGTGTTCCCGCAGCGCAAGCACCTGCCGCTGCGCGTGCGGCTGTGGGTGGACTTTCTCAAGCACCATTACGGCCAGCCCGGCTTCTGGCAGGTCCGCCGCTGAGGCAGCGGACCGGCGCCCGGCCCATGAAAAAACCCCGCGAGCGGTCGGCCGCGCGGGGTTGTCTACCAGCAGCGCTGGTGCTTATTTATTGCTCAGGCACTGGCTCATGAATTTCTTGCGATCGTCGCCGGTCTTGCCGGTGGCGTCGGCGTTGCACTTCTTCATGCGCTCCTGCTGGGGCGTGGCCTTGGCGGTAGCGGCAGCCGGCTTGGCCTTGAGGCACTCGCTCATGAAGGCCTTGCGCTCGTCGCCCTTCTTGTCGCCGGCCTCCTTGTTGCACATGCCCATCTTGTTCTGCTGGGCGGTGGGGGCCTTCTTCTCCTCATCGGCGTGCGCAACGCCAAGGCTCAGGCACAGGCCGAGGGCGAGCAGGGAAAGCAGTTTCTTCATGGTGTCTCCTCCAAGTTATGAACGGTTTGGGGTGGGTGAATCGCAGCCCGATTCCAGCATACAACGGGACAGCCCGCAATCCTGCTGACAAACGGTTACCCCGGGATGGGCGGCGCATCGGCGGACGGCGCAGCCCCGGTCAGTAGAATCAAGCCCCATGTTGACTGTCAAAAACGAACTGCTCCAGACCCTCGGCATCGTGCTGGAGCAGTTGCTGCCCGGCGCCGGCGCGCGCGCGGCCTTTGAATCCCCCAAGATTGCCGAGCACGGCGACCTGGCCACCACGGCGGCCATGCAGCTGGCCAAACCCCTGAAACAGCCCCCGCGCCAGGTGGCCGAGAGCCTGCGCAGCGCGCTGCTGGCCACCCCGGCCTTCTCGACCTGGGTCGAAGCGGTGGAGATCGCCGGGCCCGGCTTCATCAACATCCGCCTCAAGCCCGCGGCCAAGCAGCAGGTGGTGCGCGAGGTGCTGTCGCAGGGCCGGCACTACGGTGAGCAAAAAGCCAAGGGCCGGCGCATGATGGTCGAGTTCGTCTCGGCCAACCCCACGGGCCCGCTGCACGTGGGCCACGGCCGCCAGGGCGCCCTGGGCGACGCGATCTGCAACCTGTTCCAGACCCAGGGCTGGGAGGTCTGCCGCGAGTTCTATTACAACGACGCCGGCGTGCAGATCGGCACCCTGGCCAACAGCGTGCAGCTGCGCGCCAAGGGCTTCAAGCCAGGCGATGCCGAGTGGCCGGAAGCCGCCTACAACGGCGACTACATCGCCGACATCGCGGCCGACTTCATGGCGAAGAAGACGGTCAAGTCCGATGACCGGGAATTCACCGGCAGCGGCGACGTGAACGACCTGGACGGCATGCGCCTGTTTGCCGTGGCCTACCTGCGCCACGAGCAGGACCTGGACCTCAAGGCCTTCGAGGTGAAGTTCGACAACTACTACCTCGAGTCCAGCCTGTACACCAGCGGCAAGGTCGACGCCGCCGTGCAGCGGCTGCGCGAGGCCGGCAAGACCTACGAGCAGGACGGCGCCCTGTGGCTCAAGACCACCGAGTACGGCGACGACAAGGATCGCGTCATGCGCAAGGGCGACGGCAGCTACACCTACTTCGTGCCGGACGTGGCCTACCACATCACCAAGTTCGAGCGCGGCTTCGAGAAGGTCGTGAACATCCAGGGCACGGACCACCACGGCACCATCGCGCGCGTGCGCGCCGGCCTGCAGGCCGTGGGCCTGGGCATCCCTCAGGGTTTCCCCGACTACGTGCTGCACACCATGGTGCGCGTGGTGCGCGGCGGCCAGGAAGTGAAGATCTCCAAACGCGCCGGCAGCTACGTGACCCTGCGCGACCTGATCGAGTGGACCTCGAAGGACGCCGTGCGCTTCTTCCTGCTGAGCCGCAAGCCCGACACCGAATACACCTTTGACGTCGACCTGGCCGTGCAGAAGAACAACGAGAACCCGGTCTACTACGTGCAGTACGCGCATGCGCGCATCTGCTCGGTGATCAACGCCTGGCGCGAGAAGGAAGGCGGCCACCGCAGCACGCTCAAGGACGCCGATCTGTCCCTGCTGGACAGCCCGGCCGCCCAGGGCCTGATGCTACAGCTCTCCAGGTACCCCGAAATGCTCACGGCCGCCGCGCAGGACTTCGCGCCGCACGACGTGACCTTCTACCTGCGCGAGCTGGCCGCCAGCTACCACAGCTACTATGATGCCGAACGCATCCTGGTCGAAGACGAGGCACTCAAGCGCGCACGGCTGGCCCTGGTGGCTGCCACGGCGCAGGTACTGCACAATGGCCTGGCGGTGCTGGGTGTGAGCGCACCGGAGAAGATGTAGCCGGCTGCGATGCGGTATCGGACATCCAGATAGGCGAGACAAAGGTTAGGCATGAAACAGCAACGCGGCGGAACCATCCTGGGCTTGATCATCGGCGTCGTCATCGGCCTGGCCGTGGCGCTGGTCGTCGCCCTCTACGTGACCAAGACCCCGGTGCCCTTCCTGAACAAGGGACAGAATCGCACGCCCGACCAGGACGCGGCCGAGGAAAAACGCAACAAGGACTGGGACCCGAACGCCCCGCTCTACGGCAAGACCAAGCCGCCGGCCGCGGCCGCCTCGGCCCCCAAGGCCGCCGCCAAGCCCGCGACGCCAGCACCGGCCGTCAAGACGCCGACCAAGGCCGACAGCAAACCCTCGGCCGACCCGCTGGGCGACCTGGCCAAGGCCAAGGCGGGTGCTGCCGATCCCTTTGCCTATTTCATCCAGGTCGGCGCCTTCCGCACCCCCGAGGATGCCGAAGCCCAGCGTGCCAAGCTCTCGCTGACCGGCGTGGAAGCCAAGGTCACCGAACGCGAGCAGGCGGGACGCCAGATCTACCGCGTGCGCGTCGGCCCCTACGACAAGAAGGAAGAGGCCGAGAAGGTCAAGGGCCAGATCGAGGCCGCCGGCCACGAGACCGCCCTGGTGCGCGTGCAGCGCTGATTCGTCTGAACGGAACTTGTACCGCCGGGGCGTGTCCCACCCCGGCATCTTCATGGAGCCAACGCAAATGATGAAACGTCGTGACTTTTCCCGCGCCTGCGGCGCTGCCCTGGCCGGCGCCACCGTGCTGCCCGCCTTCGCCCAGCAGCGCTTCGACGCCGGCAAGGACTACCTGCCGCTGGACAAGCCGGCCCCGATCGAAACGCCCAACGGCAAGATCGAGGTGGTCGAGTTCTTCTGGTACAACTGCCCGCACTGCAACGCCTTCGAGCCCGCACTGGAAGCCTGGATCAAGCGCGCGCCCAAGGACGTGGTGATCCGGCGCGTGCCGGTGGCCTTCAGCAGCGCCTACCAGGGCCAGCAGCGCCTGTACTACACACTGGAAGCCATGGGCCTGGTCGACAAGATCCACGGCAAGGTCTTCCAGGCCATCCACGGCGAGCGCAAGCGCCTGGAAAACCCCGAAGTCATCGCCGAATGGATTTCCAGCCAGGGGGTCGACAAGACCAAGTTCATGGAACAGTTCAACTCCTTCACCGTGGCCTCCAAGGTCACCCGCGCCGGCCAGCTGACCGCCGCCTACAAGGTCGAAGGCGTGCCCGCCATGGGCGTGGCCGGCCGCTTCTACACCGACGGCACGCTGACGCGCAATATGGAGCGTTCGCTGCAGGTGGTGGATTATCTGGTGGGGGAAGTGCGCAAGGGTCGTTGATCCTTCTCTTGCCTTCTTTTGCCGAGGCCCGCTTTCGAGCGGGCTTTTCTTTTTCTAGATCCGGGGTTGTATGCGTGGCAAGCCGGGTCTCGCCCCGGCGGGGTTCCTTGCGCTGCTCGCATCGGGCGGGGTCGGGCTGAACTCGCTGCGCTCAAACAACGCCCGCCCTGATCTGCCCGCTGCTGCGCTGCTCAGCCCTGCCACACGGCATAGGGAACCGGACAACCGAATCCCCACCACAGCCGAACTCCACAAGGACGCGCCATGGCGCGTCCTTGTTGTATTGGGGATTTGGTTATTTGGCATTGGGTTTCCCCGCCGTCATGAGGAGGCGAGTAGCACAGGGCTGAGCGGAAAAGGGGCGCGCATGTTTGAGCGCAGCGAGTTTGCGCGCACCCCGCTCAGACCGAGCAACGCAGCGTGCCCGCAGCGCAGCGGAGGGTCGACGAATCCGGCTCGCCTTTTCTTTGGTGACTTTCTTTTGGCGACGCAAAAGAAAGTTACTGCCCTGCCGGGGGCACATCCCGGCAATGCCACGAAATCAAACCAAAACAAGACAAAGAGAATCAGATCTCGATCTTCGACCCCAACTCCACCACCGCATTGTTCGGCAAGTTCAGAAACTCCGCCGCCGCGCTCGCGTTATGGTGCATCTGCGCGAACAGCTTCTCGCGCCAGGGCGACATGCCACGCCCCATGGTGGGGATGACGATGTCGCGCGAGAGAAAGTAGCTGGTCGTCATGGGGTTGAGCGCACAGCCCTGGGTGCGGACCTGCTCCAGCGCGCTGGGCAGATCGGGATCGTTCTTGAAGCCGTAGTGCACGGTGACCTGCCAGCAATCGTGCCCCAGGGGTTCGATGGCGATGCGCTTGTCCAGCCCGATCCAGGGCACCTCGTGGTTGCGCACGGTGACGAAGAGGTTGTTCTCGTGCAGCACCTTGTTGTGCTTGAGGTTGTGCAGCAAGGCATTGGGCACGCTGCCGGCCTCGGCGGTCAGGAAGACGGCCGTGCCCTCCACCCGCACCGGCGGGCTGACGAAGACCGCCTCCAGGAAGCCGGGCAGGTCCAGCGCATCCTGGCGCAGGGCCGCGTTGAGCTGGGAGCGCCCCTGCTTCCAGGTGGTCATGAGCATGAAGACAGCGCCGCCGATGGCCAGCGGGAACCAGCCCCCATGGTGCAGTTTCATGAGGTTGGAGCTGAAGAAAGCCAGGTCCACCACGAAAAAGAAGCCGGTGGCCGCCAGGCACAGTGCGAGCGGGTACTTCCAGCCGTAGCGCAGCACGAAGAAGGTCAGCACGGTGGTGATCAGCATGTCCAGCGTGACGGCGATGCCGTAGGCCGCCGCCAGGTTGCTGGAGGAGCGGAACATCAGCACCGCCAGCACGATGGCCACGAACAGGCCCCAGTTCACGAAGGGCATGTAGATCTGCCCTGTGTCCTTGACGCTGGTGTGCTGCACCTGCAGGCGCGGCAGGTAGCCCAGCTGGATGACCTGCTTGGTCACGCTGAAGGCCCCGGAGATCAGGGCCTGCGAGGCGATCACGGTGGCCATGGTGGCCAGGCCCACCAGAGGCAGCAGGGCCCAGTCGGGCGCCATCATGAAAAAGGGATTCTTCACAGCCTCGGGGTTCTTGAGCAGCAGCGCGCCCTGGCCGAAATAGTTCAGCGTGAGCGCAGGCATCACAACCGAGAACCAGGCCAGGCGGATCGGCTTCTTGCCAAAGTGGCCCATGTCGGCGTACAGCGCCTCACCGCCGGTCACGCACAGCACCACGGCGCCCAGGATGATGAAGGTGGTGCCCGGGTTGTGCCACATGAAGCCCAGGGCATGGTGCGGGCTCAGCGCCCACAGGATGGCCGGGTTGCCGGCGATGTGCCCCACGCCCAGCACGGCGATGACCGCGAACCAGACCACCGTGATGGGCCCGAAGAACTTGCCGATGCCGGCCGTGCCGCGCTTTTGCACGGCAAACAGCCCGAACAGGATCACCAGGGTGAGCGGAATGACAGCGCTCTTGAAGGTGGGCGACACCACCTCCAGGCCTTCCACCGCCGACAGCACCGAGATCGCCGGGGTGATGACGCCGTCGCCGTAGAACAGGCAGGTGCCGAAGATGCCCACCAGCAGCAGCACACGGCGCAATGCCGGCTTGTCCTTGACCGACTGCGAGGCCAGCGCCAGCATGGCGACCAGCCCGCCTTCGCCGTTGTTGTCCGCCCGCAGCACCAGCGTGACGTACTTGAGCGAGACGATGACCGTCAACGTCCAGAAAAAGATGGAGAGGATGCCGTAGACGTTGTCCGGCGTGAAAGGCACGTGCCCGGAACCGAACACCTCCTTGACGGCGTACAGGACGCTGGTGCCGATATCACCGTAGACAACACCGATGGCGCCCAGGGTCAGGGCCGCGAGCGAGGATTTAGATGCGGACACAAAGGGGCCCCGTCTTCGAGGGCGGGGTTCGAGCTATGCAGATGCGCTATTGTGCTCCGACCGCCCCGGCGCGCCAAACGATGCCGCTCGGCCAGCCTGCCGGCAGCCCGGATTGTTGCAGCGCAGCAACTCAGGCTGGTGCCCGCTTATTCGTAGACCTCAGCCTCGGGGTTCGTGGCCTCCAGCTCGTAGCTGGCCGCCAGCATGGCCAGGCGGCCGATCACCCCGTACATGTAGAAGCGGTTGGGCGCGCTGGCGCCGGGTTTGGCGCCAGGCTGGGGCAGGCGGGTGCTCTGGTCGAAGGCCAGCGGCACGAAGCTGGAGCCCGGCGCATTGAGGTTTTCGTCCACGCCGCGCTCGGCATGCACGCGGTAGAAACCGCCCACCACATAACGGTCCATCATGTAGACCACGGGCTCGGCCACGGCGTCGTGCATGCGCTCGTTGGTCAGCACCCCTTCCTGGATGATGACCTCGCTGACCTCCTGGCCGTCCTTGATCACGCTCATCTTGTTGCGCGTGCGGCGGTTCAGGTCTTCGAGCTCCTTGGCGTCACGCACGGTCATGATGCCCATGCCGTAGGTGCCGTTGTCGGCCTTGACGACGACAAAGGGCTTTTCCTTGATGCCGTATTCCTTGTACTTCTTGCGGATCTTGGACAGCAAGGCATCGACGTTGCTGGTCAGGCACTCCATGCCGCTGCTCTGGGCGAAGTTGACCTGGCCGCACTGGTTGAACATGGGGTTGATCAGCCAGGGATCGATGCCCAGGAGCTTGCCGAAGCGCTTGGACACTTCCTCGTAGCTCTGGAAATGCTTGCTCTTGCGGCGCACCGACCAGCCGGCGTGCAGCGGCGGCAGCAGGTACTGTTCATGGATGTCCTCCAGGATGCCGGGGATGCCAGCCGAGAGGTCGTTGTTGAGCAGGATGGTGCAGGGGTCGAAATCCTTGAGGCCCAGGCGGGTCTTGCTGCGGATCACCGGCTCCAGCGTCACGGTCTCGCCGCCGGGCAGCTCGATGGTGGTGTTCTTCTTGATCTCGGGGCTGATCGAGCCAATGCGCACGTTCAGGCCGGCCATGTGGAAGATGCGCCGCAGCTGCGCCACATTGCTCAGGTAGAAGGTGTTGCGCGTGTGGTTCTCGGGGATCAGCAGCAGGTTGCGCGCCTCGGGGCAGATCTTCTCGATCGCGGCCATGGCGGCCTGCACGGCCAGCGGCAGCATCTCGGGCGTGAGGTTGTTCCAGCCACCGGGGTAGAGATTGGTGTCCACCGGCGCCAGCTTGAAGCCGGCATTGCGGATGTCCACCGAAGTGTAGAAAGGCGGCGTGTGCTCCATCCACTCCAGGCGGAACCAGCGCTCGATGGCTGGCATAGAGTCGAGGATACGCTGCTCGAGTTCGTTGATGGGACCGGTCAGGGCCGTGATGAGGTGGGGAACCATAATGTCCTTGCATGCGCACCGATGCGGCCTGCGGCCGCCGCCCTCCACGGAGGGCGATGCAGCGGTCCGGCCAGGCCGGCGCCGCGCATCCTCGAACAAGCGCTGGGTTGTTGCTAATTTCTTACTTCACCTTGGCCCAAAACGACGTATTTCAAGGAGGTCAGGCCTTCAAGGCCGACCGGGCCACGGGCGTGGAACTTGTCGGTGCTGATGCCGATCTCGGCGCCCAGGCCGTATTCGAAGCCATCGGCAAAACGCGTGCTGGCATTGACCATCACGCTACCCGAGTCCACTTCGCGCAGGAAGGCCTGCGCATGCATGTGATCGCGCGTGAGGATGGCGTCCGTGTGGTGGCTGCCGTACTTGTTGATGTGGGCAATCGCCTCGTCCAGCCCGGCCACCACCTTGACGGCCACGATGGGCGCCAGGTACTCCTCGTACCAGTCCTGCTCGCTCGCCACCTTGAGGTTGGCGGCAGGTATGCCTTCAAGGATGGCCCAAGCCTCGGGGTCGCAGCGCATCTCCACGCCCTTGGCTGCAAACACGGCACCGATGCGCGGCAGGAAGTCCGCGGCTACGCCGCGCGCCACCAGCAGGCTCTCGGTCGCGTTGCAAGGGCTGTACTTGTTGGTCTTGGCGTTGTCGGCCACCTTGACGGCCATGTCGATGTCGCAGGGATCGTCGACATAGGTGTGGCAGTTACCGTCCAGGTGCTTGATGACGGGCACTTTGGCCTCGCGGCTGATGCGCTCGATCAGCGACTTGCCACCGCGCGGGATGATCACGTCCACGTACTCTGGCAGGGTGATGAGCTGGCCCACCACCTCACGGTCCGTGGTCTGCACCAGCTGCACAGCCTCGGCCGGCAGGCCGGATTCGGTCAGCGCCTGCTGTACCAGCCGGGCCAGCGCCTTGTTCGATTCGATGGCCTCGGAGCCGCCGCGCAGGATGCAGGCGTTGCCGCTCTTGATGGACAGGCTGGCCGCCTCGATGGTCACGTTGGGCCGGCTCTCGAAGATCATGCCGAACACGCCGATGGGCACGCGCATCTGGCCCACGCGGATGCCGCTGGGCTGCTGCTTCATGCCGATGATCTCGCCGATGATGTCGCCCATCGCAGCCAGTTGCTCGCAGCCCAGCGCCACGGTCTCGATGACCTTCGGCGTCAGGCGCAGACGGTCCACCATCGGGGCTGCGAGGCCGGCCGCCTGGGCACGCACCAGGTCTTTCTCATTGTCCTGCGCCAGCGCAGCGGTGCTGGCACGCAGCAATTCGGCCAGGCGTCGCAGGGCGGCGTTCTTCTGCGCGGTACCGGCCTTGGCCATCAGGGCCGCGGCGGCGCGCGCCTGCCGGCCCAGGATGCGGGTGGTCTCGGTGATGCGGGCAGTGGCGTCGGGCGCGTTCATGGCTTCATTTTCTCACGCCCGCGGTGGGACGGGGTCCAGAGCCCCCGCCATACGCGGTTCGAGTCCAAAACGGGATGATTTGACCGCCAACACCTCGCAGCGTGTGCTGCAGCACACGCAAGGGGTTTGGTGGGCAAAGGGCCCGTTTTGGTTCGAACCCGACGGGGCGTGGTTTTGCGGGCCAAGCACGGCCGGTCGGCCGTGCCGGCCCATGGGGCGCACTGCGAACGCATCCGCCAAGCGGATGCGTGACGCTGCGTTGCAAAACCAGGCAAGCCGTCCAGGCTTGCCTTGGGTTTTGCGCCTTGCGGCTCATCCCGCAAAATCCACGCCGCGCACGGCGCGGGCTCTGGACCCCGTCCCTGCGGGAACGGTGGCACAGTGCCCGCACAGCTGCAGGGCCAGGCGCTGCAGGGCCTGCCAACCATCCGTCGGCCAACCGGGCACCTTGAGCCCTTTGACGATGCCGTCGACCTGATGCGCTGCCTGCAGCAGATGGGACAGGTCGGCGGCCGTCAGCAGGGGCAGTACGCGCTCGTACAGGCGCTCCTTCAGGCCCCAGATGCGCTGCTCGCGCAGCGCCATGGGCAGGGGACGACCGGCGGCGATGGCATCCTTGACACGCTTGAGGGCGCGGATGTCCTCGCTCAGGGCGTAGTGCACCAGCACCTCGGCCTCGCCCTCGGCCTTCAGGCCATCGAGCATGCGCTGCACGCGCGCCGCCTGGCCGGCCAGCACGGCTTCGGACAGCTTGAAGACGTCATACCGCGCCACGTTGAGCACCGCGCCTTCGACCTGCTCGAAGCTCAACTCGCCCTCGGGATAAAGCAGGGCGAGCTTCTGGATTTCCTGGTGGGCGGCCAGCAGATTGCCTTCGACCCGGTCGGCAAAGAACTGCAGGGTGCGCTGCCCCTCCTCGCCACCGGTCACGCGCTGGCCCTGGGCGCCCAGGCGCTGCGCGATCCATTGCGGCAGGGCCCGGCGCTCGATGGGCTCGACCTGCACCGTCACGCCAAAGCTCTCCAGCGCGCCGAACCAGGCCCCGGTCTTGGTGGCCTTGTCCAGGCGCGGCAGCAGCACCAGCGTGAGCGTGCTGTCGTTGCCCTGGGCCGCTTCGGCCAGCTGCTGCAGGGCGACACTGCCGTCCTTGCCGGGCTTGCCCGAAGGGATGCGGATCTCGACGATCTGCTTGTCGGCGAAGAGACTCAGCGAACCGCCGGCAGCCAGCACCTCGCTCCAGTCGAAATGCGCCCCGGCCACGGTGTGCACCGTGCGCTCGGTGTAGCCCTGGGTGCGCGCCACGGCGCGGATGGCGTCGGCCGCTTCCTGCTGCAGCAGCGGCTCGTCGCCGTGCACGGTGTACAGGCTCTTGAGCCCGCGCTGCAGCTGGGCGGAGATCTGGACGGCGGCGACTTGCATGGTGCTGGGCGGCGGTCGTGATGCCGGCGCTGAGGCCTAGAGTTCTTTCACCGCCGCAAGGCGGCGCAGGATCTGCTGCACCATGTCGCTTTGCATGTTGCGGTAAAGGAGCACCTCCTCGGCCTCCTTGGCCAAGGCAAAGACTTCGTCGTAGCTGAGCGCGCGTTGCTGCACCAGCTCGGTCTCGGGAATGAGTTCCTTGCCCTGCGGCGTGCGCAGGCGGAACTTGAGGATGAGGCGCAGCTGGAACTCGCGCACCTGGCCCGTGGCGCTGACACCGACCACGGTCTTGATGCGCTGCTCGGTGAGGATATCGAGCACGGCCTGCGCCTCCTGCTGGCGAGAGGCATCGGAGATGAACTCCAGCTGCCCGCTGGACTGCAGCTGGCGCTTGAGCTCCACGCCCAGTGGCGAATTCGGCGCCACGCCGCTGTAGAGAGAAGAGAAGGCAAAGCTGACTGGCTGGCGCAGCCCGAAACCGCAGCCGGCCAGTGCCAGCAGCAGCGTGCAAGAAAGCCAGGCTGCCAGGCGCCTAGTCATCACACCACCACGTTGACCAGGCGGCCCGGCACCACGATGACGCGCTTGATCGCCCCGCCCTGGGCCTGGGTCTGTACCGGCTCGCTGGCCACGGCGATGGCCTCGATGGCTTCCTTGGAGGCTCCGGCCGGCACCAGGATGGCGCCGCGCAGCTTGCCGTTGATCTGCAGCATGAGCTCGATCTCGTCCTGCTGCAAGGCGGACTCGTCCACCTGGGGCCAGGGTGCGTCGAGCAATTCGCCCAGCACGCCTGCGTAGCCCAGCTCGCTCCACAGCACGTGCGTGATGTGCGGGGTGGCCGGGTAGATGCAGCGCAGCAGGATGCCGAAACCTTCGATCAGCGCGACTTCGGCGCCGGGCGTGCCGGTCGCCTTGAAGTCCTCCAGTGCATTGAGCAGCTTCATGGCGCCGGAGACCACGGTGTTGTACTGCATGCGCTGGTAGTCGTAATCGACCTGCCTGAGCACGCTGTGGATTTCCAGGCGCAGGGCCTGGGCTTCCTTGCCGAAGCTCACCTCCCTGAGGTCCTTCACACCGGCCACACTGGCCAGCGCAGTGGCGTGGTCCAGGCCGCTCAGCTTGACGCCGAAGTTCCAGACCCGGCGCAGGAAGCGATAACTGCCTTCCACCGCGGCATCGTTCCACTCCAGCGTGGCTTCGGGCGGCGCGGTGAACATGGTGTACAGGCGCGCGGTGTCGGCACCGTATTTCTCGATCAGGTCCTGCGGGTCGACGCCGTTGTTCTTGGACTTGGACATGGTGCCCACGCCCTCGTAGTCGATGGCCGTGCCCGCAGGCAGGCCACCCACCGCCTTGTTCAGCCTGGCGCCCGTGATCTTGCCGCCGGCATCGAGCACATGCTCCACGTCATGCGGCCAGTAGTACTCCTTGCCACCCTTGTCGGTGCGGCGCGAGTAGATGTGGTTGAGCACCATGCCTTGCGTCAGCAGCTTGGTGAAGGGCTCGTTGATCTTGACCAGCCCGAGGTCGCGCATGACCTTGGTCCAGAAGCGCGCATACAGCAGATGCAGGATGGCGTGTTCGATGCCGCCGATGTACTGGTCCATCGGCATCCAGTACTGCGCACCCTCGGCCACCATCTGGTCCGGGTTGGTCGGGTCGCAGTAACGCATGTAGTACCAGGACGAATCCACGAAGGTGTCCATGGTGTCGGTCTCGCGCCGCGCGGGCTTGCCGCAGACCGGGCAGACCACACCGGCATGGAAGCCTGCATGCTTGTGCAGCGGGTTGCCGGACCCGTCGGGGATGCAGTCCTGCGGCAGCACCACGGGCAGGTCCTTCTCGGGCACCGGCACCGCGCCATGCTCTTCGCAATGGATGATGGGAATCGGCGTGCCCCAGTAGCGCTGGCGGCTGACGCCCCAGTCGCGCAGACGCCAGGTGGTCTTCTTCTCGCCCAGGCCGCGCACCTGCAGGGCGTGGGCCACGGCGTTCACCGCTTCCTGGTAGCCCAGGCCGCTGAAGGTGTCGGAGTTGATGGTCACGCCCCTGGCCTTGTCGGCGTACCACTCATGCCACTGCTTGTAGTCGTAGTGCTCGCCGTCGACGTGCACCACCTGACGGATCGGCAGCTGATACTTCAGCGCAAAGGCGAAGTCACGCTCGTCGTGCGCCGGCACGCCCATGACGGCGCCGTCGCCGTAGCTCATGAGCACGTAGTTGCCGACCCAGACCTCGACCTGCTCGTCGATCAGCGGGTGCTTCACAAACAGGCCGGTCGGCATACCTTCCTTGTCCCGCAGCGCCAGCTCGGCCTCGGTGGTGCCGCCCTTCTTGCAGTCCTCGATGAAGGCTGCCAGCTTGGGATTCGATTTCGCCGCATGCTGGGCCAGTGGGTGCTCGGGCGCCACGGCGCAGAAGGTCACGCCCATGATGGTGTCGGCGCGCGTGGTGAAGACGTACATGCGGCCATCGCCGATCAGCTGGCCGTCACCACCCTTGATGTCATGGGTGAAAGCGAAGCGCACGCCTTCGCTGCGGCCGATCCAGTTCTCCTGCATCAGGCGCACGCGCTCAGGCCAGCCGTTGAGCGTGGCCTTGTCGTTGCCGATCTGCACGTGGTCCAGCAGCTCCTGCGCGTAGTCGGTGATCTTGAGGTAATAACCCGGGATCTCGCGCTTCTCGACCAGGGCACCGGTGCGCCAGCCGCGGCCGTCGATGACCTGTTCGTTGGCCAGCACGGTCTGGTCTACCGGGTCCCAGTTCACGACCTGGGTCTTGCGGTAGGCGATGCCCTTCTCCAGCATCTTGAGGAACAGCCACTGGTTCCACTTGTAGTACGTGGGGTCGCAGGTGGCGACCTCTCGGCTCCAGTCGATGGCCAGGCCCATGGCCTGCATCTGGCCCTTCATGGTGGCGATGTTCTCGTAGGTCCACTTGGCCGGCGGCACGCCGTTCTTGAGCGCCGCGTTCTCGGCCGGCAAGCCGAAGGCGTCCCAACCCATGGGCATCAGGACGTTGTAGCCGTTCATGCGCAGGTAGCGCGTGAGCATGTCGTTGATGGTGTAGTTGCGCACATGGCCCATGTGCAGCTTGCCGCTGGGGTAGGGCAGCATGGAGCAGGCGTAGAACTTCTTCTTGCCGGCGTCTTCCGTCACGCGGTAGGCGTCACGTGCCACCCAGTGGCTATGGGCGGCCTTCTCGACCTCGAGGTGTTGGTATTTGTCTTGCATGGCTGACAGCTTCAGTTCACTTGAGCCCGAGCACGTCGAACATGTCGTACAGGCCGCCCTGGCGCCCGGCCAGGTAACGGACGGCGCGCAGGCTGCCCTGGGCGTAGGTCACGCGGCTGGCGGATTTGTGCGTGATCTCGATGCGCTCGCCGATGCCGGCGAAGAGTACGGTGTGGTCGCCCACGATGTCGCCGCCGCGGACGGTGGCGAACCCGATGCTGGACGGATCGCGCTCGCCCGTATGGCCGTAGCGCTCGTAGACGGCACAGTCCTTGAGGTCGCGACCCAGCGCGCCGGCGATCACCTCGCCCATCTTGATCGCCGTGCCCGAGGGGGCGTCGACCTTGTGGCGGTGGTGTGCCTCGATGATCTCGATGTCATAACCCGTGGACAGGGCCTTGGCTGCCATCTCCAGCAGCTTGAGCGTGACGTTCACGCCCACGCTCATGTTGGGCGACAGCATGATGGCGATGTCCTTGGCGGCAGCAGCGATCTCGGCCTTCTGCGCGTCGGTGAAACCGGTGGTGCCGATCACCATGGCCACACCCAGCTCGCGGCAGACCTTGAGGTGGGCCATCGTACCTTCGGGGCGCGTGAAGTCGATCAGGGTGCGGGCGTTCTGCAGGCCGGTCTTCAGGTCGGCCGTGATGTGTACGCCGCTGGCGTGACCCAGGAAGGCGGTGGCATCGCTGCCAATAGCGGGGCTGGCTGCCACGTCCAGGGCACCGGCGAGCCGGCAGTCCTCGGCCGCGTGCACGGCTTCGATCAGCATGCGGCCCATGCGGCCGGAAGCGCCGGCGATGGCGATCGGATGGGGCGTGTGGAGGTTCATGGTGGGGTCCATCTCAGCGGGTGGGCTCCAGCGGCGGGTAGCTGGCAGGCAGGGGCGGCAGGGGCTTGGCTTCGGGCGCCGGGACCGGGGCCGGGAATTCCTGCAGCTTTTCGGGCGTGGCTTCGAGCACCGGCACCTTGGGCGGCTCACGGCGGCCCAGGGTGGAGACGAACTCGGTCTCGCTGGGCAGGGCATCGGCCTCGAAGCGCTCGAGCGTCTCGCCCTGGAAATAGACGGTGACACGGCGCGCCTGCGGCTCGGCGCCCTGGCGATTCAAGGTAAAGACGTAGTCCCAGCGGTTCGCGTGAAAAACACTGGCCAGCAACGGCGTACCGAGGATGTCGCGCACCTGGATGCGACTCATGCCCGGACGCAAGGCCCCCACCTGCTCGCGCGTGACGACATTGCCCTGCACCACCGGGACACGGTAGGGCTGCAGAAAACTGCAGGCCGAGAGGGTGGCGCCCAGGAGCAGGGCCAGCCCCAGACGGCCAAGGGCACGATGGAAAATGAACATGAAACTGGCGCTAGCGATATGATCGGCCCATTGTAGCGGCTGGACCTGCTGCCGCCCGGCCCTGTCCCCTCTGGAAATACGCCCATGAACACCATCGACGAACTCAAGAGCACCGGCCTGAAAGCCACGCTGCCCCGCCTGAAGGTGCTGGAAATCTTCCAGAAGGGCGCCCAGCGCCACATGAGCGCAGAGGACGTGTTCCGTGTGCTGCTGGAGGATCGTTCCGACGTGGGCCTGGCCACCGTCTACCGCGTGCTGACCCAGTTCGAGCAGGCCGGCATCCTGACGCGCAGCAACTTCGAAGGCGGCAAGGCCGTCTTCGAACTCAACGAAGGCCAGCACCATGACCACCTGGTCTGCCTGGACTGCGGCAAGGTCGAGGAATTTTTCGATGCCGAGATCGAGAGCCGGCAGAACGCCGTGGCCAAGACACGCGGCTTCGAGCTGGCCGAGCACGCGCTCAGCCTTTATGCCCACTGCACCAAGGAAAAATGCCCGAACCGCACGAAATAGCGCCCCCCGCGCTTGCTCACTGCGCGTAGCCGTGCCCCCCGAGGGGACCGTCGTCGCCTTGGGACGGCCCGGCGGCGGCCACTGAACCGGGGCGTCGGCCTCAGCTCTCGCCCATCGCCTTGCGGTGGCGCTCCACGAATTCCTGGTAGGTGTCGATGCCGCGCAGCTGCAGGATGGTGTTGCGCACCGCGGCCTCCACCAGCACGGCTAGGTTGCGACCGGCCACCACTTGGATCACCGCCTTGCGCACCGGGATGCCCAGCACATCCTGCGTGAGCGGCTCATAGGGAATGCGCTCGTAGTCGCGCTCCAGCGTCTCGCGGCGCACCAGGTGCACGATGAGCTTGAGACGCATCTTGCGGCGCACGGCGGTCTCGCCAAAGATCGCCCGGATGTCGAGCAGACCGATGCCGCGGACTTCCAGCAGGTTGCGCAGCAGTTCGGGGCAACGGCCCTCGATGGTGTCCTGGTTCACGCGGTAGAGGTCCACCGCGTCGTCGGCCACCAGGCCGTGGCCGCGCGAGATCAGTTCCAGCCCCAGCTCGCTCTTGCCCAGGCCCGACTCGCCGGTGATCAGCACGCCCAGGCCCAGGATGTCCATCAGCACGCCGTGCATGGAGGCCCGGTCCGCGAAGTGACGCGACAGGTAGCTGCGCAGCACGTCGATGACATAGGCCGAGGACTCGGGCGACGAGAACATCGGGATATTGGCACCCTCGCACATCGCCAGCAACGCCGGCGGCACCTTCTGGTTGTCGGCCAGCACCAGCACCGGCGGCTCCAGTGTCGTGATGCGCGAGATCCGGCGCTCGCAGTCTTCCGGCGTGGCATTGGTCAGGTAGGCCACCTCGCGCTCGCCCAGCACCTGCAGACGATAGGGATGGATGTAGTTCAGATGACCGACCAGGTCGGCGCCGGAGTTGGCGGCACGCACGGCCACCTCGTCGAAGCGGCGCTCGGAAGCCCCCAGGCCGGCGACCCACTCCCACTTGAGCTTGCCGCGGAACTCCTCGAACAGGACCTCGGCACTGACGACGGTGGGTCTCATGTCAGGCGAGCGGCCAGGCTCAGGCCGGCTGGGCCGAGCGCCAGCTGGCGATCAGCGCGTGCAGTTCGATGGCGGAGGCGCTGCTGTTGAGCTTGGCGCGCAGCGCGGTGTCGCTCAGCAGCTCGGCAATCTCGGACAGGATTTCCAGATGCTTCTGCGTGGCCGCCTCGGGCACCAGCAGGAAGATCAACAGGCTGACCGGCAACTCGTCCGGTGCGTCGAAGCCGATGGGCTGGGCCAGCTGCAGCACGGCGGCCATCGGCGCCTTCAGGCCCTTGATGCGGCCATGCGGGATGGCCACGCCGTGGCCCAGGCCGGTGGAGCCCAGGCGCTCGCGCGCAAACAGGCTGTCGGTCACCAGGGCGCGATTGAGGCCATGCAGGTTCTCGAACAGCAGACCCACTTCCTCGAAAGCGCGTTTTTTGCTCGTGGCATCGACATGCACAAGCACTTGTGCGGTCGGCAGGATGGACGCTAGACGATTCATGATGTTCGAGTGGGCAGATTATGCACACAAAACGCCTCCCACGCCCTCTGCGCTGGCGCGGGTCGCCCCCGGGCGGCCCGGGGATGGCGCGGGAACAAAAAAGCCGCGGGGTCTCCGCGGCTGCTTGGGGCAGGACGGGCACGCAGCCCGGTCCCTGCGGCCGTCCGGCTATTGCATCAGGCGCTTGGCAGCGTCGTGATGATGGTCCTGGAGGCGGTCCTTGTGCCGCACCACCTGGCGGTCGAGCTTGTCGACCAGCTCATCCACGGCAGCGTACAGGTCCTCATGGGAGCTTTCCGCAAACAGGTCGTTGCCCTTGACGTGGATATTGCATTCGGCGCGTTGCCGTCGTTCCTTTTCCTTCTGTTTTTCAACGGTGAGTAGCACCTTGACATCGACAACCTGGTCAAAGTGCCGGGTGATTCGATCAAGCTTGGTCGTGACATAACTGCGCAGGGCTGGGGTGACTTCGAGGTGATGACCGCTGATCGTCAGGTTCATGAGTAGCCTCCTGTTGCTCTCGTATTGGAACGTCCGCCCGCACCTGCGAAGCCCGACGACGACTTCGGACTTCGCTGCTGCAGGCCAATTCACTATGCGCCCGGGCCGCTCGAAATGCAATCCCTTTTCCTTGATGCCGCACAAGTTTTTTGCGGACTTCGCCCCTTGAATCCCGCCCGTCGCGCAGGGGCTTGCCAGCCCGCAGACACCGGTGCAGAATGTCTGGATTGCAGCAGCTTCTCGCACCCTTCGCGAGCCTTGGCCACGGCCCTGCAGCCCTGCGCAATCCCCCGCTTCCTCAAGCCGGCACGGTGCCATAATTGCGCCTGTCGTCACTCTGGAGATCGCTCCTTGGAAACCTGCCCTAGTCGGTAGCTTTCGACTCCCGGCATCGGGGGTTGGAAGCCACGCCCCACCCCTACCCGCCCGATGCCCCAACCAAGAGGGAGTGAGCCATGCTCAACATCTTCACGCTCGCCAACGGCCGGCTCTTCCAGGAAGAGATCGAGTCGCTGGAAGAGCTTTCCAGGTTCCAACCCATCTGGGTCGACCTCGAATCGCCCACGCTCGAAGAGAAGCGCTGGGTCAAGCAGTACTATGGCCTGTCCATCCCGGAAGACGCGATGGACGAGGACATCGAGGAATCCGCCCGCTTCTATGAGGAAGACAACGGCGAACTGCACATCCGCAGCGACTTCCTGATCGCCGACGACGCCGAACCGCGCACCGTGCGCGTGGCCTTCATCCTGAACCAGCACAACACCGGGCTGCGCAGCCGCGGCGTGCTGTTCTCCATCCACGACGAGGACGTACCGGTGTTCCGCCTGCTGCGCATGCGCGCGCGCCGCGCCCCGGGCCTGATCGAGGACGCCAAGGAAGTGCTGCTCAAGCTCTTCGATGCCGACGCCGAATACTCGGCTGACACGCTGGAGGGCATCTACGACGAACTGGAAAAAGCCGGCAAACTGGTGCTCTCGGGCGACGTGACCGACGCCCTGGCCGGCGAGGTGCTGGGCGCCATCGCCCGCCAGGAAGACCTGAATGGCCGCATCCGCCGCAACGTCATGGATACGCGCCGCGCGGTCAGCTTCATGATGCGCAGCAAGATGCTCAATTCCGAACAGTTCGAGGAGGCGCGCCAGATCCTGCGCGACATCGACTCGCTGGATTCGCACACCGCCTTCCTGTTCGACAAGATCAACTTCCTGATGGACGCCACCGTCGGTTTCATCAACATCAACCAGAACAAGATCATCAAGATCTTCTCGGTGGCCAGCGTCGCCCTGCTGCCGCCCACGCTGATCGCCAGTCTCTACGGCATGAACTTCCAGTACATGCCCGAGCTGTCGCAGACCTGGGGCTACCCCTATGCGCTGGCGCTCATGGTGGCCAGTGCGCTGGTGCCCATGTGGTACTTCCGGCGTCGCGGCTGGTTGAAGTAGCCTCCCCCTGTTGACCGCTCACTGCGTGTAGCGGCCCTCTCCCCCTGAGGGGGACAACGCCAGCGGCCCGGCAAAGCCGGTTCCACGGCGTTCCCGCATCGAGCCCGTCCAGCCAGCGTTATTTCAGTTCGCGGATGAACTCGTCGATGATGGCCAGGGCGTAGCGGCTGGCGACTTCGGTGACGAACTGGGGGAAGTCCACGTGGGCCGTGTCGTCGGCGCGGTCGGAGATGGTGCGCACGGCGGCGTAGGGGATGCCGTAGTCGTGGCAGACCTGGGCCACGGCGGCGCCTTCCATTTCCACGGCCAGGGGCGGGTGGCCGGCCGCGCTGAGTGCGGCGTGCAGGGCCCTCGCCTCACCGGCGGCCGAGACGAAACGGTCGCCGCTGGCGATCAGGCCGTGGTGCACCGTGGCTGGCAAGGCCAGGCTTTGGAGACCGGCACGGCTTGCCGCCAGCAGCGCGTCGCCCAGGGTGATGTCGCAGGCGAAACGCTCGCGATCGTAGAGGGGGATCTGGTAACGCGGGAACAGGGGCGAGGCGTCCATGTCGTGCTGCACGAACTCGCGGGCCACCACCACGTCACCCACCTGGACGCCGGGGCCGATGCCGCCGGCCACGCCGGTGAACACCAGGCGCTGCGCGCCAAAGGCCTCGATCAGGGTGGTGGTCGTGGTCGCCGCGGCCACCTTGCCGATGCGGGAGAGCGCCAGCACGACGGGGGTGCCATGCAGCTCGCCCAGCCAGAACTCGCGCCCGGCGCGTGCGACGCGCCGGGGTTCGTGCAGCAGATCGATCAGCCCCTGCTGCTCCTCGGCCAGCGCACTGAGGATGGCCGTGGTCATGCGCAGCTGGGCTTTACTTGGCGTCCCTGAGTTCGCGGCGCAGGATCTTGCCCACGGGCGTCTTGGGCAGATCGGTGCGGAACTCGATCACCTTGGGTTGCTTGTAGCCGGTCAGGTTTTCCTTGCAGTAGGCGCGCACCTGCTCTTCGGTCAGGGTCGGGTCCTTCTTGACGATCACGAGCTTGACGGCTTCGCTGGTCTTCTCGTCGGCCACACCGACGCAGGCGCATTCCAGCACACCGGCAAGCTTGGCCACCACGTCCTCGATCTCGTTGGGGTAGACGTTGAAACCGCTGACCAGGATCATGTCCTTCTTGCGGTCGACGATGCGGAAGAAACCGCGCTCGTCCATGATGCCCACGTCACCGCTCTTGAACCAGCCGTCGGGCGTCATGACCTTGGCGGTCTCGTCCGGGCGCTGCCAGTAGCCTGCCATGACCTGCGGGCCCTTGATGGCGATCTCGCCGGGCTGGCCCTGGGCCACGTCGCGGCCATCGTCGTCGATGATCTTCATCCAGGTGCCGGGGATCGGCACACCGATGGTGCCGGTGTATTCGGTCGCCGTCACCGGGTTGCAGCTGGCCGAGGGGCTGGTCTCCGACAGGCCGTAGCCTTCGCAGATCGGGCAGCCGGTCTTCTCGAACCACTTCTGCGCCACCGCGCCCTGCACGGCCATGCCGCCGCCGACCGAGACCTTGAGGTTGCTCCAGTCCACCTTGTTGAAGTCGGGGTGGTTGGCCAGCCCATTGAACAGGGTGTTGACTGCCGGGAAGGTGTGGAAGGTGTGCTTGGACAGCTCCTTGAGCACCGCCGGCAGGTCGCGCGGATTGGGGATCAACACCAGCTTGGCACCGGTGCGCATGGACAGCATCATGCCCACGGTAAAGGCGAAGATGTGGTACAGCGGCAGGGCGCAGATGCCCGTGGACTGCTGGCCGGCCGGCACCTTTTTCATGGCCGGGCTGTTCCAGAGCTCGGACTGCAGCACGTTGGCAATGACGTTGCGATGCAGCAGCACCGCGCCCTTGGAGACGCCGGTGGTGCCGCCGGTGTACTGCAGCACGGCCACATCGTCGGGTTTGATCGCGGGCTGGCGCAGCGTGCCGCGCTCACCCTTGGCAATGGCGTCGTTGAAACGCACGGCGCCCGGCAGGTTGAAGGGGGGCACCAGCTTCTTGACCTTGCGCACCACGAAGTTGACCAGGGTGCCCTTGAGCAGGCCCAGGCGGTCGCCCATGGCGCACAGCACCACGTGCTTGACCGGCGTGGCGGCGATGCACTTCTCCAGCGTGTGGGCGAAGTTCTCGATGATGACGATGGCCTTGGAGCCCGAATCCTTGAGCTGGTGCTCCAGCTCGCGCGCCGTGTACAGCGGGTTGACGTTGACCACCACGTAACCGGCGCGCAGGATGGCGGCCACCACCACCGGGTACTGCGGCACGTTGGGCATCATGATGGCCACGCGGTCGCCCTGGCCCAGGCCCAGGCCCTGCAGGTAGGCAGCGAAAGCACGGCTGAGGCGGTCGGTCTCGCCGAAGCTCATCTCCTTGCCCATGAAGCTGTAGGCCGGACGGTCGGCGTACTGGCGGAAGCTTTCTTCCATCAGGGCCACCAGCGAAGCGTAGGGCGAGGGCGGCAGATCGGCCGGCACCCCTTCGGGGTAGCTCTTGAGCCAGATGCGGTCGGTCATGGTCGGATCTCCTGATAATTTTGTGGCGTTGCGGCGAAAAAAAAACCGTGCCGGGTATCACCCGGCACGGTCGTGCTTTTTTGGACGGGCAGGAAATTATGCCTCGTCAGGCCTTGAGCGCGCCCAGGACCTCGTCGAGCATCTTCTTGGCATCGCCGAACAGCATGCGGTTGTTCTCTTTGTAGAACAGCGGGTTATCCACGCCGGCATAACCCGAGGCCATGGAGCGCTTCATGACGATGGAGGTCTTGGCCTTCCAGACCTCCAGCACCGGCATGCCGGCGATGGGGCTGGTCGGGTCGTCCTGGGCGGCCGGGTTCACGATGTCGTTGGCACCGATGACCATGGCCACGTCGGTGTCCGGGAAGTCCTCGTTGATCTCGTCCATCTCCATCACGATGTCGTAGGGCACCTTGGCCTCGGCCAGCAGCACGTTCATGTGGCCCGGCATGCGGCCCGCCACCGGGTGGATGCCGAAGCGCACCTTGACACCCTTGTCACGCAGGGTCTTGGTGATCTCGTTCACCGTGTGCTGGGCCTGGGCCACCGCCATGCCGTAACCCGGAACAATGATCACGCTCTTGGCGTCGCGCAGCAGCTCGGCGGTGTCGGCCGCGGTCACTGGCACGACTTCACCTTGCGGCTCGGCGGCGGCGCCCGACTTGGCCGGGGTGCCCGCACCGGAGCCGAAGCCGCCGGCGATGACGCTGATGAAGTTGCGGTTCATCGCGTTGCACATGATGTAGGACAGGATGGCGCCGGAGGAACCCACCAGCGCGCCGGTCACGATCAGCAGGTCGTTGGACAGCATGAAGCCGGTGGCCGCGGCGGCCCAGCCCGAGTAGCTGTTGAGCATGGACACCACCACCGGCATGTCGGCGCCGCCGATGGCCATCACCATGTGCACGCCGAACAGCAGGGCAATGACCGTCATCACGATCAGCGGCGTCATGCCCTCGGCCGCAGTGGGCGCGTGGATGAATTCGCGTCCGAACCAGATCACGACCAGCAGGCCGACCAGATTGAGCCAGTGGCGTGCGGGCAGCAGCAGCGGCTTGCCGCCGATCTTGCCGTTGAGCTTGCCGAAGGCGATCAGCGAGCCGGAGAAGGTCACCGCGCCGATCAGGATGCCGATGTAGATCTCCACCTCGTGGATGACCTTTTCGACGCCCTGGTACTGGATCGAGGTGTCGACGTAGCTGGCAAAACCGACCAGGCAGGCCGCCAGGCCGACCAGGCTGTGCATCAGCGCCACCAGCTCGGGCATCTGCGTCATCTTCACCACCTTGGCGGCGTACAGACCAATGCTGCCGCCGACCACCAGCGCAGCGATGATCCAGGGGATGCCGGCCGGGCTGACCCGCGGGCCGAACACCGTGGCCAGCACGGCCAAGGCCATGCCGACCATGCCGAACAGGTTGCCGCGGCGCGAGGTCTCAGGGTTGGACAAGCCACCCAGGCTCAGGATGAAAAGAATGGCGGCGCCCAGATAGGCCACCGTAGCGAGACTTTGGGACATGGTTGTCTTTCTTCTCTTTTTTATTTACGGAACATGGCGAGCATGCGGCGGGTCACGGAGAAGCCGCCGAACATGTTGACGGCCGTCAGGATGATGCCGGCAAAAGCCAGCCAGCGGATCAGCGCGTCCGGGCGTCCGCCCGTACCGGCTTCCGGCGGCAGGATCTGCACCAGCGCACCGATGGCGATGATGCTGGAGATGGCGTTGGTCACGCTCATCAGCGGCGTGTGCAGGGCCGGGGTCACGTTCCAGACCACCATGTAGCCGATGAAACAGGCCAGCACGAAGACCGTGAAGTGGCCCAGGAAGGCCGCCGGCGCATAGGCGCCGATGAACCAGAAGGCCAGCGCAGCCACGGCAAAGATGATCGCCAGCGTCTTGGCCGGCAGCGGGGCGCTGCTGCCATGGCCGTGGCCACCCTTCTTCTCGGCCACCGGCGCGGCGGCCGCCTTCGGCGCGGGTGCGGCCGCGGGCTTCAGGGGCGGGGCCGGCCAGGTGACGTTGCCGTCCTTGACGACCGTCAGGCCGCGGATGGCATCGTCTTCCATGTTGACGTTGGCGACACCGTCCTTGGCCTTGCACAGCTCCTCGGCAACGCGGAACAGGTTGGTGGCGTACAGGGTCGAGGACTGCTTGGCCAGGCGCGAGGCCAGGTCCGTGTAGCCGACGATGGTCACGCCGTGTTTCACCACGGCCTGGCCCGGCTCGGTCAGCTCGCAGTTGCCGCCCTGCTCGGCGGCCATGTCCACGATCACGCTGCCCGGCTTCATGGACTTCACCATCTCGGCGGTGATGAGCTTGGGCGCGGGTTTGCCCGGGATCAGGGCGGTGGTGATGATGATGTCCACCTCGCGGGCCTGCTTGGCGTACATCTCGCGCTGCGCGGCCTGGAAACCTTCGCTCATGACCTTGGCGTAACCGCCGCCGCCCGAGCCCTCTTCCTCGTAGTCGACCTTGACGAACTCGCCGCCCAGGGAGACGACCTGGTCGGCCACCTCGGCGCGGGTGTCATTGGCGCGCACGATGGCGCCCAGGCTGGCCGCGGTACCGATGGCCGCGAGACCCGCCACGCCAGCACCGGCGATGAAGACCTTGGCCGGCGGCACCTTGCCGGCGGCCGTGATCTGGCCGTTGAAGAAACGGCCGAAGGCGTTGGCCGCCTCGATGACGGCGCGGTAGCCGCTGACGCCGGCCATGGAGGTCAGGGCGTCCATCTTCTGGGCGCGGGAGAGCGTGCGCGGCAGCGCGTCGATGGCCAGCACCGTGGCCTTCTTGGCCGCCAGTTGCTGCATCAGCTCAGGGTTCTGGGCCGGCCAGACGAAGCCGACCAGGGCACCGCCCTCACGCATGAGCGCCACTTCGTCCTGGCTCGGGGGACGCACCTTGAACACGATGTCAGCGCCCGCCCACAGGGCCGCAGCGCCCTGGACGATCTCGGCACCCACGGCGCGATAGGCCTCGTCGCTGAAATTGGCGGCATCACCGGCGCCGGATTCGACGGCCACCGTGAAGCCGAGCTTGGTGAGCTTCTCCACCACCTCAGGCACCGTGGCCACGCGTTTTTCACCCGGGAAGATCTCCCGCGGCACGCCGATGCGCTGCGCCGGTTGAGCTGTGCCAGCTTGCATAAATCATCTCCTGAACTCGATTGTCATGACGGTCAAGCAGGCCCTACCCCAGGGCGCTGCCCGCACATCACGAAAGCTTAACTGAGAAATCCATTCCGCCCAGGAATAAGCCGTATAACTATTTGGGGGCCGATTCATAATCCATGTCCATGAATATGCGCTGGAAACCGAGTGTCACCGTGGCCGCCGTCATCGAGCGCGAAGGCCGCTTTCTGCTGGTCGAGGAAGAGACCCCTGAAGGCCTGAAACTCAACAACCCGGCGGGTCACCTGGACCCGGGCGAGTCCCCCGCCGACGGCTGCGCGCGCGAGGCGCTGGAGGAAACCACGCACCGCTTCAAACCCACGCATCTGCTGGGCATCTACCTGTCGCGTTTCCAGCGCCCGCAGCCCGACGGCGGCGTGGAGGACATCACCTACCTGCGTTTTGCCTACACCGGCGAGCTGGGTGAGGTGGTGGCGGGCCGCCAGCTGGACACAGGCATCGTGCGCACGCTCTGGCTGACGCCGGACGAAATCCGCGCCAGCGGCGCGCGCCATCGCAGCCCCTTGCTCGTGCGCTGCATGGAAGACCACCTGCGCGGCCAGCGTTATCCGCTGGCGTCGGTCTACACCGACCCCACGGTCCAGCTGCTGCAGCGCTGAGGGACCCCCACCCTCAGCTGCGCGGGACTTCGCTTTCCAGCGGCGCGCCCTGCAGCCAGGCGCGCAGATTGCGCAGGAACAGTTCTGCCCCGCGCCGGCGCGTTCCCAGAGAGGCGGAGGCGCTGTGCGGTGTCATCAGCACATGGGGCATCGTCCACAACGGGGACTCGGGCGGCAGCGGCTCCCTGGCGTACACATCCAGGTAGGCCCCCAACAGATGGCCACGCGTGAGCGCCTCGATCAGCGCCGCTTCGTCGACGATCTCCCCACGTGCGATGTTCACCAGGCCCGCACCCCGCGGCAACAAGGCCAGGCGGCGCGCGTCGACCAGGCGGCGCGTCTGCTCGGTGAGCGGGCAGGCCAGCACCAGCCAGTCGCAGCGCGGCAACAGGCCGTCGAGCGCGTCCAGGCCCAGCACCTCGTCGAAAAACTCCGCCGGCTGCGCCTGCCGACGCAAGCCGATGGTGCGCACCCCCAAGGCCTGCAGCCCGCGGGCAATCCGCGTGCCGATGTGGCCCACACCCACGATCACGGCGGTCTGCCCGCCCAGGTCCGGCGCCAGGTCCTGGTCCCGGATGGGCGCCCACTCGCGCTGCTGCTGCGCCCGCAGCCAGTGCGGGAAGCCGCGCGCGAGCATCAGGAGGCCGGTCAGCGCGTTCAGGGCCACCGGCTCGGCGTTGGTGCCCGCGGCGGTGCTGATGCGGATGCCGCGCTGTTTTGAAGGCTGGTAGACCGCATGGTCCAGCCCGGCGGACACCAGCTGCAACCACTTGAGGCCAGGTGCCGCGTCGACCAGGGACCAGAAGGCCTGCCCCTGCGGGCTGCGGTGCTTGGCCGGCGTGCCTTCCCAGATGTCGCGCGAATAAAAGGCCACCTCGATGCTGGCGATCTGCTGCGCCGTGTAGTCCGCGTCCGGCTCGAAGTGCAGCAGCTCCAGCCGGCGTGGCGCCGCTGCCAGGATCTGCGCCAGGGCCGCCGCGTGCTCGACGGCCATCTGCCGGGAGATCAGGAGGCTGGCGCTCATGCTCAGAGGCTGGTGAGGCGCAGGTCCGCGACCTGCAGCCGCTCCATCTGCCAGAGCTGCGCCAGCAGCCGGGCTGCCGCCTCGGCGCCGATGACGGGCACGGCCAGCTCGGTGAACTTGTCGTTGATGTCCGCGTCGCTCAGCGGCGCTTCCGGGTCACCCTTGCGGCAGGGCGCGTACTGCTCGATCACGCGGCCATCCGTCAGGGTGATGACGATGCGCGCGGCGCGCAGGGCCGGGAAACCGGCGCTTAAGCGCGGGTCGGCCACGAGTGTCGTCTTGGCCATCAGGGCGCGGAGGCCGGTGTCGGCCAGGCGCTGCGGCTCGAAGGCGTTCAGGCGCACCGCGCCGTACAGCAACGCATGGGCGACCACATAGGGCAGGCTGAACTTGGCCTCGAAGGCGGTGCGCGGCTCGAAGTTGCCGGTCACGTCCAGGGCGGTCTGGTAGGTGTCGATGCGGATGGACGCGATCTGCGCCGGGTCCACGGTCTGCAGCTGGCGGATGTCCAGCATGGCGTCGATGGCCGCGAAGGTGTGGCCGCAGCAGCCATGGTTTTTCTGCGTGATGACCTGGATGTTGTAGCGCGTGCCCAGGTCCCGCGTGGCCTCGGCCCAGTTCGGGTTGAGCGACAGCGCGGCGCCGAAACCTGCGGCGCCTTCGAGGATGTCCAGCGCGCCCGTGATGCCCTGGGCCGCGCCCTTGCCGGCGGTCACACCCACCCAGGCCGCGTGGCCCGCGTGCAGGCACTTGGTCATGGCGTCCGACCGGAAGGCCTGCTGCAGACCCGAGGCAAAGGTGGCCGCGGTCGCCAGCGCATGGCGCATCACGTCCGGCTTGGTCCCGTCGACCAGGGCAGCCGTGGCCGCCGCGCCGCCGAAACAGCCGATGGTGCCCGTGGTGTGGAAATAGCGGTAGTGCGAAGGCTGCACGGCCACACCGATGCGGGTGGAGATCTCGTAGCCGATGGTGATGGCCTTGAGCAGGTCAGCACCGCTGCTGCCCCGCTCCTCGGCCACGGCCAGGGCGGCACCGATGGTCGGGCAGCCCGGGTGGTAGACCGCATCGCGGAAGATGTCGTCGAACTCGGCCGCGTGCGAGATGCTCCCGTTGATCCAGGCCGCCGTGGCCGCAAAGGCCGTGGTGCGCTGGCCGGGCAGGCTGGACTTGCCGTGCCCCAGCTCGTCCGCGTGGGTGCGCATGAGCTGCGGGCCCGGTGCCAGGGCGATGCCCGGGAACAGGGCCGAGAACCAGTCGATCAGCGCGCGCTTGGCATGGTGCGTGACTTCGGCGGGCAGGGGGCGGGCCGACTCGCGCTGGGCGTACTCGGCGAGTTGGTCGACGATCATGGTGTTTGCTTATCGAGCTTCAGTAGCTGATGGTCATCAGGCGTTCTTCGGTCATCTCGCGGATGGCGTAGGCCGGTCCTTCCCAGCCGAAGCCGCTATCCTTGACGCCGCCGAAGGGCATGGCGTCGATGCGCGCGCTCGATGCCTCGTTCACGTGCACGCCGCCAAAACGCAGGGCCTTGGCTGCCATGAACGCCGTGTGCAGGTCGGCCGTGAACAGGCCCACCGAGAGGCCGAAGGGCTGGGCATTGGCCTGGGCCACCGCGTCATCAATGCCGTCGAACTCGATCACCGACATCACGGGCGCGAAGATCTCCTCGCACACCACCTTCATTTCCGGATTCACACCGCTCAGGATGGTGGGGGGAATCACATTACCGACACGCTGGCCGCCGGTCAGCAGGCGTGCGCCCGCCGCCACGGCCTCGTCCACCCAGGACAGTGCACGCTTCGCATGGTGTTCGCTGATCATGGGGCCGATGATGGTGGCCGCATCGGCCGGGTCGCCGGCCTTCATTTTCTGCGCGGCGGCTACCAACTTGGGCACGAAGGCTGCGGCGATGCGGCGGTCCACATACAGGCGCTGCACCGAGGTGCAGACCTGGCCCGCCTTGCGGAAACCCGCGTTGAGAATCTTGGGAATGGCCAGGTCCATATCGGCGTCATGGCAGACGATGGTGCTGGCGATGCTTCCGAGCTCCATCTGCGTGCGGCGCAGGCCGGCCGCGCGCTGGATCTCGCGGCCCACACGGGTGCTGCCGGTGAAGGCGTAGAAGGCGATGCGCTGGTCGGCACAGAGCTGCGGGCCGACCACGGCACCGTCGCCGTGCACCAGGGCCAGCAGCGTGGGCGGCAGGCCGGCCTCGATCAGGATCTTGCAGAGCTCCACCGCGGTCAGCGGCGTGAACTCCGAAGGCTTGATCACCACGGCGTTGCCGCCGGCCAGGGCCGGACCCACCTTGTGCATGAGCACGTTGAGCGGTGAGTTGAAGGGCGTGATCACGCACACCACGCCGCGCGGCGAACGCAGAGTGAAACCCACGCGGTTCTTCACGCCGTCCGCCGCCTGCATGGGCACCATCTCGCCGTTCAGGCGCTTGGCTTCCTCGGCGCACAGCTCGAGGGTCTGCACACAGCGGCGCACCTCGTTGTCGCCGTCGGCGCGGGTGAAACCGGCCTCGTGGCGCATGAGCTCGATCAGCGGCTCCATGCGGCTCTCAACGATGCGCGCTGCGGCCAGCAGGATCTTGTAGCGCTGGTAGGGCGTGAGCGTGGACTGCTGCTGACCCGCCACGGCGCCGGCCACGGCGGCCGTCACCTGCTCGGACGAGGCCACGGCCATCTCGCCGTAGACCTGGCCGTCGTACTTGTCGCGCAGGGCCTGGCTGGACACACCGGCCACCCACTGCCCGCCGATCAGCAGCTGTTTCATCATGCGGCTCCGGCGTAGGTCTGCTGGTTGCCGCGGGTGTTGACCTTCAGGCCTTCCATGAACTTGTTGCGGATCTTGGCCGCGTCGCGTTCGGTCACGCCGGCTGGCGGCGCGTTGTCGGTGCGCGCGCAGATGAAGAGCGGGCCGTCGCTTGTGAGCGCCGCCTCGACCAGGGCTTCGAAGTGGGCTTCGTCTCGCGCCCAGACGCTCTGCACCAGGCCCGAGCCCTTGCCGATCGCGATCAGGTCCACATGGGTGGCCGTCAGCGTGGGCTGGCCGCCGGTGATCTGGTAGGAGCCATTGTCCCAGACGATGACGACGAGGTTCTTGAGCTTGAGGTTGGCGATGGTGCCCAGGGTGCCCAGCTGCATCAGCAGGGAGCCGTCGCCTTCCAGCGCAAACACCTTGCGCTGCGGCTGGGCCAGGGCCACGCCCACGGCGATGGGTGCGGCCAGGCCCATGGTGCCCAGCATGTAGAAGTTCTGCGGGCGCTGGCCGGCGGCCCAGAGGTCGAAATGGGTGTGGCCGATACCGCCGACCACGGCTTCCTCGTGTTTGAGTCTGGCCACGAGGCGACGCGTCAGGTCGGAGCGGTTCATGACCTTGGCCGTTTCGCGGCCCACGGATTCGAGCAGTTGTGCGTTCATGACATACACCTCAGTTCTTCTTCACACGTGCGGTCAGCAGCGGCGACAGGATCATGGCCGCGGCCGCCTGGGTGGCGTAGGCCTGTTTGATCATACGGTCGGCGATGAACTCCACATCGTCCTGGCGCTCGATGGCGTAGTTCTCGATGTTGAGCGAATTCAGGATGGGGCGCATGGTGCGGCAGACGATGACCTGGCCGAGCTGGAAGTCGCCCAGCGTACCGCGTTCGGAGATCAGCATCAGCAGCGGGATCTGGTAGGGCACGGTCAGCGAGGCCAGGGCATTGGGCAGGGTGGCAAAACCGCTGGTCTGCATCAGCACGATGCCGCGCAGGCCGCCCATATAGGCGCCGGTCACGATGCCCACGGCCTCTTCCTCGCGCGCCGGGCAGACCACGGTGAAGTAGTCGTCGGCATGCAGGCGCTTGATCAGGGGCGCCAGCACCTTGTCGGGCACATAGGTGATGAGCTTGATCTCGTTCGCCTTGAAGACGCGGACCAGGGTCTCGTCCCAGGTTTCGCCGGTCGGGCCGGTCGTCTCTTGCACCATGGCAATACTCTCCTGTTGATGTCTGATGACAGCCGATGCAAGGCCGTGGCAATGCATCGTTAATTTTTGGCGTCGAGCGCTTACTCGTCACCCACCTTGAGCTTGCTCGGCAGGCGTTTTTCGATGGCCCACTTGAGCAGGGCCGCGCTGCGGAAGAAACCGTGCGCGAACTTGCCATAGGGCAGCGTGAGGAACAGGGCCATCACGAACCCCAGGTGCAGGGCCAGCGTGGCCGGCATGAACGCCGTGCCACGCGCAGCCCACAGGCCCAGGCCCGTGAGCGAGGTGAAGAACAGCAGGGCGATGAAGCCGCGGTCCATGGGTTTTTGTGCCGCGTCGCCATGCTGCGGGTGGCGCCGCAGGTTGAGCCGGTACAGCCCCGCCGTGCCGATCAGCAGCAGCACGCCGCCGATGGCGCCCAGGACCTTGGGCAGGCTGGGCAGGTCATAGGGCGCGACCCAGCCCCAGAGGTAGTGGTAAAGCGTGGCCACGCTGGTGGCGGCGAAACACAGCATGAAGCCGTAGAAGGTGGCGTGGTGGAAGGCACGGCGCTTTTTCGTCCAGGCGTCGTCCTCGTTGTGGCAGCCCTCGCCGTGGCCGCCGTCCAGGTACTTCAGGCGCAGCACGTCGTGCGTGGCCTCCAGCGCCGCACCGCCCTGCACGGCCGCGATGACCGGAGCCTCATAGTCGCGGCCCGGCGTCACCTCGCGCCAGAAGCGGCGCAACCCCAAGGACAGGGCCAGCACGGCGAACAGGAAGACCGGGGCGAACAGGCTCACCAGCAGGTTGTGCGGGAAGATGCCGTAGAAGTCGGCCGAGGCCGGCACGCGCCACAGCGTGTCCTTGAGCCACAGGGTCAGCATCATGAAAAAGGCCAGGGCCCCCGCCGTGGCCAGGGAGAGCGTGAGGCCATTGCGCTGGTAGAGCTTGCCCAGCGCACGGGGCCAGGCAAAGTCCGTGTAGGTCTGCAGGCGCACCTTGGCCATGGCCTGCGGCACGTTGATGGCGAATTCGTGCGGCGGCGCGTACTGGCAGGCGTGCAGGCAGGCGCCGCAGTTGTGGCAGAGGTTGGCCAGGTAGTGGATGTCGGCCGGGTTGAATTCCAGCCGGCGTGTCATGGCCGGGAAGACGGCGCAGAAACCCTCGCAGTAACGGCAGCCGTTGCAGATCTGCAGCTGGCGCGCCACCTCGGCTTCCGGGCTGCCGGGCACCGCTTCTCCGTTGGCCAGGGCGCGCGCTTCGCGGGTCAGAGTCTCAAGCTGCAACACGTTCTTGCTCCGTCTTTTTCAGGTTCAGGGCGGCACGCGCCGCCTCGGTACCGGCGATCCGGCCGAAGGCCGTGCCGATGGACATGCCCACGCCGGCCGTGTAACCCTTGCCCAGCACATTGCCAGCCATCATCTCGCCCGCGACGTAGAGGTTGTCGCTGGGCACGCCGCCAAAGTGCACGGCGGCGCGCTCGTCGACCTTGAGGCCGAGGTAGGTGAAGGTGATGCCCGGGCGCACGGCGTAGGCGGTGTAGGGCGCTGTGTCCAGGGGCAGCGCCCAGTGCGTCTTGGCCGGCGTGATGCCCTCGGTGTGGCAGTCGTCCATCACCGTGTGGTCGAAGGTGCCGACACGGCAGGCCGCGTTGTAGGCGTTCAGGGTCTGCATGAAGGCCGCCTCGTTCAGGCCCAGCTTGCGGGCCAGCTCGGGCAGGCTGTCGGCCTTCACGCCCGGGAACACCGGCGGCATGAACCGGCCCACGGCCTTGCTGTCGATGATGGAATAACCGATCTGCCCCGGCTGCTGCGCCACCAGGCGGCCCCAGATGGCATAACGCTTGGGCCAGAAGTCCTCGCCCTCGTCGTAGAAACGCTGGCCATCGCGGTTGACCACCACCCCCAGGGACACACAGTCGATGCGGGTACAGATGCCGCCGTCGTACTCGGGCGCACGTGCATCGATGGCCACGCAATGCGACTGCGAGGGGTCGCCGATCATGTCGGCACCATGCTTCATCATGTCCTTGATCAGCACGCCCTGGTTGTAGCGCGTGCCGCGGATCAGGAAGTTGTCAGCCGGCCACTCGCCGCGCTCGTTCTGGCCCCAGGCCTCGCGCAGCCATTCGCGATTGGACTCGAAGCCGCCGGCGGCCAGCACGCAGGCCTTGGCCTCGATGCGCTCGTCACCGATGTAGGCCGCCTGGAACTTCCCGTCCTGGATGTCCAGGCGATCCACGGCCGCGTTGTAGCGGATCTGCACGCCCAGCTTCTCGGCGCTGCGGTAGTAGGCGTTGACCAGGGCCTTGCCGCCGCCCATGAAAAAGGCGTTGGTGCGCGACAGGCTCAGCGTGCCCGAGAGCGAAGGCTGGAAACGCACGCCATGCTTGATCATCCAGGGCCGGCAGGTGGAGGAGGCGCGGATGGTCAGGCGCGCCAGGTGCTCGTTGGTCAGGCCGCCGGTGACCTTGAGCAGGTCCTGCCAGAACTCTTCTTCGGGGTAGGCTTCCTGCAGCACGTCCTGCGGCGCATCGTGCATGCAGCGCAGGTTGCGCGTGTGGATGGAATTGCCGCCGCGCCACTCCCTGGGCGCGGACTCCAGCAGCATCACGCTGGCCCCGGCCTCGCGGGCCATCAGGGCGGCACAGAGCGCGGCATTGCCGCCGCCGATCACCAGAACATCCAGGCTCATATCAGTTGCCTTATTGCGTTGTACGCGACCCGCGACGCATGAAACGGGTCTTTTCGTGGAACGCCGTGGGACCGGCTTGGCCGGGCCGCTGGCGTTGCCCCCTTAGGCGGCCTTCGGGCCGCCTAAGGGGGCGCTTCAAAACTGGTATTTGCGCAGGCCGCCGTCCACGGGGATGACGGCGCCCGTGATGTAGCCGGCACGCGGCGAGGCCAGGAAGGTCACCAGATTGGCCAGCTCTTCGGGCTCACCGTAGCGGCCCACGGGGATCTCGTTCTCGCACTGCCATTTCTGGAACTCGGGCGAGTAGTTGCGCATGATCTGCTCGGAAATGATGCGCCCGGGCGGCACGCAGTTCACCGTGATGCCGTGCTGGCCCACCATGCGCGACAGGCCCTTGGCCCAGCTGTGGATGCCGGCCTTGGCGCAGAAGGCGCCGTTGATGTGCTCGGGCTCGCTCTTGCCGGTGATGCAGACGATGCGACCCCACTTGCGCTCGATCATCTGGTCGATCAGGGCGTCGCCCAGCTGGCGCGGACGGTGGAAGTTCAGCGTGATCGCCTCCTGCCACTGTTCTTCGCTCACATGCAGGTCCTTGAAGCTGCGCGAACCGCCGGCGTTGTTGACCAGGATGTCCACGTGCCCCAGGCCCTGGATGGCGGCCCGGGCCAGGTTCTGGGCGGCATCGGCCGCGTACATGTCCTGCTCGATCAGCACCGGGGCGTGGCCGCCGGCGGCCACGATCTCGGCGGCGACTTCCTTGAGCTTGTCCACGCGGCGCGCCGTGATGGCCAGACGCACGCCTTCGGCGGCCAGGGTCTTGGCGATGCCGCGGCCGATGCCGGCGCTGGCGCCGGTGACCAGGGCGGTCTTGTCCTTGAGTTGCAAATCCATGGTTGGGGGTGTCCACAAAACTGAGGATGTGAACTGTATACCGGGCATGCGGCCCGGGCGAGCCCCCGCGGCGCAAGGGGGTATCACAAGTTGTGATGGCCGGCGGGTCAGCGCACGGCCTGCGCCGCCATACGGCCCGCGCGCCGGCCCGAGACAAAGGCCCAGGCCAGGTGGTGGCCATGGCCCTTGAGCAGCAGGCCGCCCTGGCCCGTGGAGCCTGCGGCATACAGGCCTGGCCAGGGCAGGCCGTGGGCGTCCAGTACGCGGTGCTGGTGGTCCACCATCAGGCCGCCCTCGCTGTGCACGAAAACCGAACGCACCGGGCCCAGCGCCACGTAGGGCCCTGCACCCAGGGGGCGCACCGGGGCCGCCGCCACGCTGCTCGCCAGCACCGCCGCGTCCATGCCCAGCTGGCGCGCCAGCTCCGGCAGCGTGGGGGCCTCGGCGTAGACGTCGGGCCGGTTCTGGCGGTAGTCGGGAATGTAGGCATAGGCGATGCCCGGCGCCGTCGACACGAAGTGCGGCCAGGCCGAGAACTGTTGGGCCAGCGCCTGGTCGATCACGATGTAGCCCACCTTGCCGGGCTGGTCGGGCAGGCGCCAGGCCGGCTTGTCGAGTTCGTTGCCGAAACGCTCGCCGCGCTGGTTGACCAGGATAGCCCCCTGCTCGAACAGCGTGGTCGACGGTGCCAGCGCCGTGGTCAGGAACTTCATCATGAAGGGCCGCAGCAGGGCCTGGGGCAGGTGGTCCAGCGACCACTGCATGAAGACTGCCAGCCAGCGCCAGGGCGGCAGGCGCCGCACGAAGGTCTCGGTGGCCGGGGCGATGAAACGGATCTCGGGGCCCAGCGCCAGGTCGCCATTGACGATGCGCGCGCCCAGGGTCTCGCCCAGGCGCTGGCCGTCGCCGGTGGCCGTGAGGTTCACGCCTTCCACCTTGGCCTCCTGCGGGCCCATGAAACGGGCCTTGAACTCGGGGCCGTTGGTGAAGTCCCCCGCGGCCAGCACCACGCCACCGCGCGCGCTGTAGCGCATCAGGCCGATGTCGCCCTCGGCGTCGACGCCGGTCACGCGCCCGCCCTCCTGCACCAGGGCGGTCACGCGCAGGCCGGTGCGGATCTCCACACCGGCGCGGCGCGCGCGCCGGCCCAGGTGGTAGATGAAGGCGCGTGAATTGGGCAGCACGTTGTGCATGCGCGGCTGGCGGTGCGGCGGCTCAGGCATGGGGCCCATGAAACGCACGCCGGAATCCAGCAGCCACTGGAAGGTGGCGGGCATCTCGTTGCAGAGGATGCGGCGCAGCTCGGGGTTGTCGCGGGCATCGAGTTCACCGGCAAAACCCGGCATGTCGGCCCAATGGTCCGCCGGGTTGTCGACGATGCCGCGTTTCTTCTGGTGCGGCGTGCCGCTGGACGTCACCGAACCGATGGACCAGGCGGTGGAGCCGCCCAGGGCCGGGTTCTTCTCCAGCAGCAGCACACTGCGCCCGCTCTCGCGCGCCTCGATGGCCGCGGCCAGGCCGGCACCACCACCGCCGACCACCACCACGTCAAAGATTTCCTCTTGCCGCGTCAATCACCACTCCTCAGAACTTGTGAGGAAATCGTAGCAAGCGGCCCGAGCGCAAGGCGGACGGAGCGCAGGAGCCGGAACGTACTTCCTGTACGTGAGGACTCCGAGCACCGCCCAACGCCGCGATCGGGTCGCACAGTAGATTTATTCATGAGTTCTCAATCCAGCTTGATGTTGGCCGCATTGATCACGGCCGTCCACTTGCTCGTCTCGGCCTCGTTGCGCTTTTGCGCATCGGCCGGTGTGCCGCCCAGGGCCATGATGCCCAGGCCGTCCCAGCGCTGCACCAGGTCCTTGTCCTTGAGCACGACGTTGAGCTCGGCATTGAGCTTGTCGACGATGGCCGCCGGCGTGGCGCTGGCCACCGAGAGCGTGTACCAGGGCACCGAGGCGTAGCCGGGCACACCGGCTTCGGCCACCGTGGGCACATCGGGCAGGCTGGGGCTGCGTGCCGTGCCGGTCACGGCCAGGGCGCGCACCTTGCCGCTCTTGAGCTGCGGATGGGCCGTGCCCAGGCTCTCGAACAGCATGTCGATCTGGCCGCCCAGCAGATCGGCCATGGCCGGCGCGCCGCCGCGGTAGGGCACGTGCACGTAGTCCACCTTGCTCATGTAACGAAACAGCTCGGCCGCCATGTGCATGGCCGAGCCATTGCCGGCCGAGCCGTAGGTCAGCCTGCCGGGCTGGGCCCGGGCCAAAACCAGCAGCTCCTGCACCGACCTGGCCGGCAGGTCCTGCTTGACGATCAGGATGCTGGGCGCCTCGGCCAGCAGGATCACCGGCGTGAGCTCCTTCAGGGGGTCGTAACGCAGCTTGGGATACAGGGCCACCGCGCCGTTGTGCGCGATGGTGGCCAGCACCAGGGTGTAGCCGTCGGCCGGGCCCTTGGCCACCTGCTCGCCACCGGTGTGACCGCCGGCCCCGGGTTTGTTCTCCACCACCACGGGCTGGCCCAGGCGCGGGCCCAGCTTCTCGGCCACGCCGCGGGCCAGCAGGTCGGCCGGGCCACCGGCCGCGTAGGGCACGACGATCTTGACCGGCCGGGAGGGAAAAACGTCCTGGGCCTGGACACAGAGACTGGCGGCCAGCAGGCCGGTCACCAGCAGCGGATGGATCAGTTGCTTCAGCATGTTGGTCTCCCGGGGTCAGTCGAGTTGAATCCTGGCCGCTTCGATCACGCGGGTCCACTTCTCGGTTTCGCTCTTGAAAAATGCGGTCGCTTCAGCAGGGCTGTTGGGTGTGTAGTTCATGCCCAACTTGTCGTAACGCGCCACCACCTCGGGGCTGGCCAGCACACGCTGCACGTCCTGGTTGAGCTTGGCCACCAGCGCGGCCGGCATGCTGGCCGGCGCAGCCAGCGAGAACCAGGAGGTGCCGCTGTAGCCGGGCACGCCGGCCTCGGCGATGGTGGGCACCTCCGGCAGGCGAGGGTCGCGCTTGGAACCGGTCACGGCCAGCACGCGCAGCTTGCCGCTTTGCACGTGCGGTATGCCGGAGGACATGTTGTCGAACATCACGTCGACCTGGCCGCTGATGAGGTCGATCAGGGCCGGGCCGCTGCCCTTGTAGGGCACGTGGTTCATGCGCTGGCCGATGGCCAGCTGGAACAGTTCGGTGACCATGTGCACCGAGGAACCCGCACCGGCCGTGGCGTAGTTGATCTTGCCGGCATTCGCTTTCGCATCGGCCAGGAAGTCGGCAAAGGTCTTGTACCTGGAGTTCGCCGGCACCACCACGATATTGGGCGACTCGCCGATGATCAGCACGGGCCGCAACTCCTCGGCCGGCTTGTAGGTCAGCTTGCTGTAGCTGGCGTAGGCGGCGTGGATGCCGATGGTGCCCACCATCAGGGTGTAGCCGTCGCCGGGCGCCTTGGCCACGATCTGCGCGCCCAGGTGGCCGCTGGCGCCGGGCTTGTTGTCGACGATCACGTTGTGGCCGTACTGGGTGCTCAGGCGCTCCCCGATGATGCGCGCCAGGATGTCGACCGCGCCGCCCGGCGCGAACGGCGCCACCAGGCGGATGGGCTTGTTCGGGTAGTCCTGCGCGATGGCACCGCCGGCCAGTGTGGCCAGCAGCAGTCCGCCCAGGACCTGCTTCAGGAAGTTGCGTTTCATTTTCTGCTCCTCAGTTGTTCCAAGGTGATGACGGGGCGCTGCTCGTACGGCAGGTTCCACTGCGCGCAATTGCCTCGGTCCACGATCTGCACGGGCAACTCCACCGTGGCCGGCACGCTCTCGCCGCGCAGGTGGCGCGCCGCGCATTCGGCCGCCAGATAGGCCATCTGCATGGCGTTGAAATCGGCCGTGGCCAGCATGCGGCCGGCGGTTATGGCTTCGATGGCCTGGGGGATGGCGTTCACGCCCACCACGGCCGCGGTCTGGCCCGCGGCGTCCAGTGCATCCAGCACGCCGATGGCCATGATGTCGTTGGCGACGAGCACCGCGTCGGGTGCGGCGTTCGCCTGCAGCCAGGCCGCCGTGCGGTCCCGTGCGGTCTCGCGCACATAGTCACCCGCGATCTGACCTGCCAGCACGATGCCGGGCAGGGCGCGCGCGGCTTCGCGGAAACCGCGCAGGCGTTCCAGGCTGGTGTAGGACTCCTCGGGGCCCGTCACCACGAGCACCCGGCCCTTGCCTTGCAGATGTCTGAACAGGTAGCTTGCGATCGCCCGCGCCAGCTGCTCATCGTCCGAGCTGACATAACTCACCATGGGCGCGGCCGCGATCGGGTTGACGAAGCCGATCATGGGAATGCCAGCGGCCACCACCTGGCCGATCGCTGCATCCACCTTGCTCGCATGCACAGGCGAAAAAACGAAGGCATCGGGGCGCGGGTTCAATGCCAGCGCCTGCGCGATCAGCGCGCTCTGCTCCACCGGGTCGTCACCTTTGCCGGGCACGAAGTGCAGCACCTCGTCACCAAACACGGTCGCAGCGCGCTCCGCGCCCAGGCGCGCCGCGCCATACGCCGGGTTCGTGTAGTTCTTGGTGAAGACCGCGAGTCTCATGATTCAGCTTGCGTGATCAGCATGTTTTGCCGCCGGGCTGCCCCAAGGCCTCTGGGCCGCTTGGCGGCCAGCACCGAAAGGTAAAACGCGGCCCCCTCGGGGGGCTGAGGCCCGCGGCTCCAAGTCTGCCTGCGCAGACTTGGACGGGCCGAAGAGCCGCAGCCTCCGGCGCGGCCCCATAGGGAGCTACACGCAGTGAGCAACCGTGGGGGCCACATGCTTCAGACCATGCCGCCATTCGGCTGGATGATCTGGCCGTGCACCCACGACGCCTTGTCCGAAGCCAGGAAGGCCACGACCTCGGCCACTTCCTCGGGCTGGCCCACGCGGTTGAAAGGGCTCATGCCGGCCGAGCGGGCGATGGCGGCCTCGTCCTTGCCGGCGCGGAACAGGTCGGTGTCCACCGGGCCCGGGGCCACGCCGTTGACCCGGATCTTGCGCGGCGCCAGCTCCTTGGACATGGAGCGCAGCAGGCTTTCGACACCGGCCTTGGTGGCCGTGTAGGCCCCGCCGCCGGGCACGGCCACACGCACCATGGAGGTGGTCAGGCCGATGATGTTGCCGCCGTCCACCACGTTCTTGGCGGCCGCGCTCAGCACGTTGAAGGCGCCGATGAGGTTCACCTCCACGACCTTGCGGAAGTTATCCGGGTCGTACGTGGCGATGGGGCCCGGCGGCACGTTGATGCCGGCATTGGCCACCACGCAATGGGGCATGCTGCCGAAGTCCTTGGCCACATCGGTGAACACCTGCGCGACCTGGGCCGGCTCGCGGATGTCGACCTTGTAGCCCTTGGTGCTGGCGCTGCCTATCCTGGCCGGCACATTGGGTGCGCTGCTCACATAGGTGTAGGCCACGTCGTAGCCACCTTCGGCCAGCTTTTGCACCGTGGCCGCGCCGATACCGCGCGTGCCACCGAAAACGAGGGCGATCTTCTTGCTCATGGGAAATCCTTGATTGATTCGAGTGAAAGGTCAGGCCTTGTACGGCTTGCCGTAAATGGGTTCCTTGTAGGGGATCGGGGGGAGCTGCCAGGTGCCCGTCGACGGTGGGCGCACCTCGGCGTCCACGTGCACGTCGATCACACAGGGACGCTTGTTCTTCAGCGCCTGCTGCACCGTGGCACCCAGGTCCTGCGGGCGCGTGACGGTGTAGCCGTCGGCGCCGCAGGCGCGAGCCCAGGCCGCGAAGTCCGGGTTGTAGCGTGCGCCGGTTTCACCGTGGTAGAAGGCCGTGCCGATCTCGCGGCCGTCGAACAAGCCGTACTGCAGGTCACGGATCGCCCCCCAGGCAAAGTTGTTCCAGATGATCCAGACGACCGGCAGGTTGTATTCCACCGCGGTGCACAGCACATAGGGCGCCATGGTGAAACCGCCGTCGCCGACCACGGCCACGCAGGGCCGATCGGGCGCGGCCAGTGCCGCGCCCATGACGCCGCAGACGCCGAAGCCCATGCTGGAGTAACCCCAGCTGTTGAGCATGCTCTGCGGCCGTTTGGCTTGCCAGAACTGCATGAACCAGTTGTGGTGCACGCCCGAGTCCAGCGCGAGGATCACGTCGTCGGGCAGCACCTTCTGCAGCGTGCCCACCACGAACTCGGGGCGCAGCGGGCTGGTGGAGTCGCCGAAGTGCGGGCGCACAAAGGCTTCCCACTGCGCCTGCCAGCCCTGCACCTGGGCCAGCCAGGGCGCGTAACGCGGGGCCGTGATGTCCTTGCGAGCCGGCAGCGCATTGAGCAGTTGGCGCGTGAAGACCTTCACGTCGGCGATCACCCCCAGCGTGGGGGCGTAGTTGCGCCCCAGCTCCTGCGGGTCGATGTCCACGTGCACCAGCTGGGTCTTGGGAAAGTTCCAGGAATAGCCCTCAAACCAGCTCGAGGAGCTGCGATCATCGAAACGCGTGCCCAGCGTGATCACCAGGTCCGCACGGCGGCCGGCCTCGTTGGCCGGGTAGGCACCGTTGCGGCCGATGAAACCCAACGCCAGCGGGTGGTCGCCGCGGATCGCCCCCATGCCATTGGGCGAGGTGATGACGGGGATGCTTAAGCGCTCGGCCAGTTCGGTGATCTCGGGGCCGGCCTCGGACAGGGTGGCGCCGTGGCCGATGAAGAGCACCGGCTGGTGCGCTGCGGCGAGCAGGTCCAGCGCGGCGGCCACGTCCAGGTCATTGGCACCGGGGCGGTGCGCGCGGTGGATGTGGGAGGCCGGCGGCAACTCGACGTCTGCCTCTTCCTGGTAGACGTTGTAGGGGATGTCCAGGTTCACCGGGCCGGGGCGGCCCGTGACCATGGTGTCCATGGCCTGGCGCAGGGCCAGGGGCAGCATGTCCACGCGCGTGGGCTGGAAGGCGCGCTTGACCACCGGGCGCATCACCTGCGCGAAGTCGGCCTGGTTGTGTTTGTACAGCTCCTGAAACGGCGCGCGGTTGTGCTGCGAAGTCGGCACGTTGGACGTGATGCACAGGAAGGCGGACGAATCCGACAGCGCGGTGGCGCAGGACATCACCATATTGGCCGAGCCCGGGCCGGTGGAGGTCAGCGTGGCCACCGGCTGGTGCTTGACGCGGAAGTAGGCATCGGCCATGTGGCCGGCACACTGCTCGTGGCGCGGCGAGATGAGCTTGAGCTCGTCCTTCACGTCGTACAGCGCGTCCAGGATGCCCACGTTGCCGTGGCCGCAGATGCCGAAGATGTACGGCACTTTCTCCTGGACCAGGTATTGGGCGATCAGTTCGCCACCTTTCATCTTGGCCATGTTCAGTTCTTTCTAATCTCGGGTAGCAGGTGTCAGACCGCGGTGAACGTCACGATACGCTCTTCGGTCATTTCGTGGACCGCGTAATGCGGGCCTTCGCGGCCGAAGCCGCTGTCTTTGGAGCCGCCGTAAGGCATCAGGTCCACGCGCGAGCTCGAGGTCTCGTTGATGTGCACCCCGCCCACCTCCAGCTGCTGGGCCGCGGCCAGCGCATCGCCCAGGCGGTTGGTGAACAGGCCCGTGGCCAGGCCGAAGGGTGTGGCGTTCACACGCGCGATGGCCTGGGCCAGGGTCTTGAAGGGCACGATGCAGACCACGGGGCCGAAGATCTCGTTGCAGCCCACGCGCATGTCGTCGCGGATATTGGTCAGCAGCGTGGGCGGCACCACGGCACCCCGTCTTGGGCCTCCGGCCAGGCGTTTCGCGCCGGCCGCCACCGCCTCGTCGATCCAGGCCTCGATGCGGATGGCGTTGTCTTCGCTGATCACGGGCCCGACAAAGGTGGTGGAGTCCTGCGGGTCGCCATAGGACAGCGCCTTGACCAGTTGCGCCAGGCGGGTCTCCACCTCGGCCAGCAGCGACTCGTGCACCAGCAGCAGTTGCACCGAGGTACAGACCTGGCCGGCCTTGCGGTAACCGGCATTGACGATCTTGGGCAGGGCGGCGTCCAGTTTGGCGTCGTCACAGACGATGGTGCAGGCGATCGAGCCCAGCTCCATCTGCGTGCGGCGCAGGCCGGCGGCCTGCTGGATCTTGCGGCCCACTTCGGTGCTGCCCGTGAAGGCGAAAAAGCGCACGCGCTCGTCGGCCTGCAGGGCCTGCACCACCTCGGCACTGCCATGCAGCACGCTGAGAAAACCCTTGGGGATCCCGGCGTCCAGCAGCACCTCGGCCAGCAGGCAGGCCGTGATGGGTGTGAAGGACGAGGGCTTGAGGATGACGGCATTGCCGGCGGCAAAGGCCGGTGCCACCTTGTGCGTGACCGTGTTGAGCGGCGAGTTGAAGGGCGTGATGGCGGCCACCACACCCAGGGGCACGCGCAGGGTGAAGCCCAGGCGGCCGGCCGCGCCGGGGGCGCCGGCCAGCGGGATCACGTCGCCGGCCAGGCGGCGCGCTTCCTCGGCCGAGAGCCGCAGCGTCTGGATGCAGCGACGCACTTCGCCCGCCGCATCACTCTGCGTGAAACCGGCTTCCAGCTGCATGGCGCGCACGAACTCCTCGCTGCGCGCCTCCAGCAGCTGGGCGGCGCGGTCCAGCACCACACCGCGCTCGTAGGCCACGGGCGCGCCCTGGCGGAAGGCGGCGTGCGCCACCTCCACGGCCAGTCTTACCTGTGCCGCATCGGCGGTGGTGACCGTCGCGCAGGGCTGCAATTTATACTTGTCGCGCACGGCGACGCGCGGGCCCGTGCCGGCGATCCACTGGCCGTTGACCAGCAGGCCGTAGACAGCCGGAGCGGCGGACGTGGCCGTGTCGATCACGGCAGATACCTTGCGGTCCATCAGCGCGTCTCCTCTTCGTCGTCGGCCGGGGTGGTGATGACCAGGAACACCAGGCCATCGGTGCCGGTGTTGGTGAAGCTGTGGCGTACGCCCGGCGGCACGTAGACGTAGTCGTGCGGGCGCATCAGGTTCTTCGTGTCGTCCAGCGTGAGGATGCCCTCGCCTTCGAGCACGTAATAGACCTGCTCCTGCACCTTGTGCACGTGCTCACCCACATAGGCGGCGGGTGCGTAGCGCGAGATGCGGAAGTCCACACGCGAGCTGCCGGTGGTGGTGGGGCCGGCCAGCTCCTTGGACAGGGCGCCGCCGAAGTGGCCCGGGTATTCCTTCCAGGGCATGTTGGCCATCTTTTCCAGCAGGAGCCGCAGCTCGGGTTTCTTGTTCATGGTCATTCCTTCCTTGTGTGTTGCAGCGACTCAGAGCCAGAGAATCTTCTTGCGGTAGTCGAGATCGGTCAGCAGCGGCTCGGCCGGGCCTTCGTGGAAGACGGCGCCGCGCTCCAGGGCATAGGCGCGGTCAGCCAGGGCCAGCACCAGGTCGAGGTTGTGCTCGACGATGACGATGGACACGTGCTGGCGCAGCTGGTCGAACACGGTGAACAGCTCCTGCACCACGGTGGGCGCCAGGCCTTCGAAGGGCTCGTCCAGCAGCAGAAGCTTGACGTTGCCCGACAGCGCGCGCGCCACGGCCACCATCTGCTGCTCGCCACCCGAGAGGTAGTCGGCCGCCACGTTCATGCGTTGCTTGAGGCGCGGGAAGTATTCGAGGATCTGCGCCTCGTCCCAGACCACACCGGTCTTGCCGTCGGTGGGCCGGGCCAGCCTGCCCAGGGCCAGGTTCTCGCTCACCGTCATGCCGGCAAACAGGCCGCGGCCTTGCGGCACGTAGCCGATACCGAGACGCGCGATGTCGGGTGCGCTTTGGCCGGCGATGTCGCGGCCGTTGAAGACCACACGCCCGCTGGCCGGCGGCAGCAGGCCCACCAGGCTTTTCAGCAACGTTGATTTCCCTGCGCCGTTACGCCCGAGCAGCGCCACGATCTCGCCCTCGCGCACCTGCAGGCTGGCGTCGTTGAGGATGTGGCTCTTGCCGTAGAAGGCGTTGACCTTGTCGAAGTCCAGCACCAGGGGGCGGTCGCCGGTGGCGATGCCGGTGCGGCCCGTGACCGGCGGCGTGCCGGTGCCGGTGTAGATCTCCTGCACGCGCTGGTCGCAGCGCACCTCGTCGGGTGTGCCGCTCATGAGCACCTCGCCCTGGTTCATCACGGTCACGCGGTGCGAGAAGGACAGCACACGGTCGATGTCGTGCTCGACGATGAGCACGGGGATGTTGCTGGCGATGGTCTTCACCAGGTTGGACACACGCTCGCGCTCGGCTGCGGCCAGGCCAGCCAGGGGCTCGTCCATCAGCAGCACCTGAGGCTTGGAGCCCAGGGCGATGCCTAAGTCGACCAGGCGCTGGCCGCCGTAGGACAGGTCACCCCCGCCCACCTGCTCCATGCCCTGCAGGCCCAGGAACTTCATGAGTTCGGCGGCCTCGGCGTGGATCTCGGGGTAGCTGTCGATGTCGCGCCAGAAATTGAAGCGCGCGCTGTGCCGCGCCTGCAGCGAGAGGCGCAGGTTCTCGTAGATGCTCAGGCCCTTGAAGAGGTTGGTGATCTGGAAAGAGCGCGCCAGGCCCTGCTGGCAGATGCGGTCCGGCGCCAGATGCTGCACAGCCTGGCCGTGCAGGCGCACCGTGCCGGTGTCGGGCATGAACATGCCCGAGATCAGGTTGAAGGTGGTGGTCTTGCCGGCGCCGTTGGGGCCGATCAGCGCGTGGATCTGCCCGGCCTGCACAGTGAGGCTGTTCTCGCGCACGGCCTGGATGCCGCCAAAGCGCTTGCTGATGCCCTGGGCTTCGAGTACAGCGCCTTCCACGCGCTTGGGGCGCAGGAACTCGGGCAGGGGCAGGCCTTCGTAGATCTTGCGCTTGCTCATGGCTGCGCCATCTTCGGGCGCGGGGCGGAAACGGCGCTGGAGCTGGGCCCAGATGCCGGTCAGGCCCGCGGGCGAGAAGATGATGAAAGCGACAAAGATCAGGCCGAAGTAGAGCAGCCAGTTGTCGGTGTAGATGGAGAAGAGTTCGCGAAACAGCAGGAAGAACAGCGCGCCCAGGGCCGGGCCCAGGAAGCTGCGCATGCCGCCGATCACCACCATGGCCAGCAGCTCACCCGAGAAGGCCACCGTGGTCGACTCGGCGGCCGCCAGGCGGTGCAGGAAGACCACCAGCGCGCCGGCCAGGCCGGTGATGGTGGCCGAGAGCACGAAGGCCAGCAGCTTGTACTTGTCGATGTCGTAGCCCTGGAAGGTGGCGCGCTGCTCGTTCTCGCGGATGGCCACCAGCACATGACCAAAAGGCGAGCGCACCACACGCAGCAGGCCGTAGAGCACGGCGAAGGCGATCAGGGCCGTGAACACGTAATAGGTCAGGTGGCCGTTGAGGTCGATCGGGCCGATGGAGCCCCGCTCGATGCCGCCCAGCCCGCCCTCACCTCCCGTCAGCGCCGTCCAGCGGAAGGCGATGGCGAAGGTCAGCGCGCACAACGCCAGTGTCAGCAGCGAGAAATAGACCCCGCGCCGGCGCAGGATCAGGAAACCCACCGCCAGCGCCAGCGTGGCCGTGAAGACGATGGAGAAGGCGAAGGGCAGCACGGTCTGGTCCTTGAACCAGTGCAGCTGGGCCAGCGCGGCCGCGTAGCCGCCGATGCCGAACCAGGCGCTGTGGCCGAAGGACACCAGGCCCGTGGTGCCCACCAGCAGGTTCAGGCCCATGGCGGCTATGGCCAGGATGACCACCACGGTGGCGGCGTCCAGCGTCAGGCCGATGGCCTGGAACACGAGGGGCAGCAGCACCAGGGCCGCCAGGCCGACCCACAGGGGCCGGTACTTGGAATTCAACAGAGCATTCATTGTTCTTGTACTCACTCGAAACGCTCGATGCGCTCACCCAGCAGGCCGCGCGGCCGGAACATCAGCACCAGGAACATCAGCACGTACATGGAGGCCTCGCCGGCCGCCGGCTGGAAATGGATGGTGATGCCGCGCACCACCCCCACCAGCAGGGCCGCGAGCACCACACCCCAGAAGCTGCCCAGGCCGCCGATCACCACGACGACAAAGGCCACGGTCATGATCTCTGTGCCCATGGCCGGGTGCACGATGGTGATGGGGCCGAAGAGCACACCACCCAGCGCGGCCGTGGCCACGCCCAGCATGACGATGGCCGTCATATAGGGCTGCAGCTTGATGCCCAGCACGGCCACCATGTCGGGCTTCTGCACGCCGGCGCGCACCACCCGGCCGAAGGAGGTCTTGTGCAGCAGCAGCCAGATGCCGACCATCACCACGGTCACCACGCCCAGGATGAAGAGCCGGTACTTGGAGAACATCATGTCGCCCATGATGAGCTGGCCCTTGAATTCGGGCGGCATGGTGGAGGCCAGCGGCGCCGAGCCCCAGGCCATGCGCAGGGCCTGCTCGGCCACCAGCGCCAGGCCAAAGGTCACCAGCAGGCTCAGGATGGGGTCGGCCGTGTAGAAACGGCGCAGCAGGTAGCGCTCGAACAGGATGCCCAGCAGGCCGACGAGGGCGGGCGTGATGAAGATGCTGCCGGTGAAACCTGCGTGCTTGATCACTTCCAGGGAGACGTAGGCGCCCAGCGCGTAGAAGGCGCCGTGTGCCAGGTTGACGATGCCGCCCACGCTGAAGATCAGCGAGAGGCCCAGGGCCAGCAGCAGGTAATAACCACCGAGCACCAGGCCGTTGACGACCTGCTCGAGCAAGAACAAGATTTCCATGGGGATCCGGGAGAGTGAAAAAGGCGCCGGCACCCAGAGTGCGGTGCCGGCTCGCTCAGCTCAGGTTTCGCTTACATCTTGCAGGCGCTCTCCGCCTTCGGGGGCGCCAGCAGGTCCAGCGGCTGGTTCGCGGCGGGCACGGCTTCACCAAACAGCAGGAAGTCCTGCTTGTTCTTGGCCTGGCCCTTGGGCTTGACGGTGAAGGGGTAGGCTTCCTGCATGAGCTGGTGGTCCCAGCTGCGGAAGTAGGCCTTGCGCGCCTTCAGGATGTCGAACTGCGCCTCCGACTCGAAATAGGCGATCAGCTTCTCGGTGTCGGTGGACTTGGTGGCGTTCATGGCCTGCGCCAGCATCTTGAGCGAGACGTACTCGATCCAGGCGTGGTTCTCCGGGATGCGGCCGTACTTCTTGGTGAAGTTGGCCACGAAAGCCTGGGAGCCCGGGGTCTTGAGCTCGTGGTGCCACACGGTGGGCCAGATGCCGCCCAGGTTGCCTTCGCCGGCAGCCCAGGCGTCGGCCGTGTTCAGGTTGAAACCGGCCACCGGGTAGGGCAGGCCGAACTCCGAATACTGTTTGACGAAGTTGGTCACCTGGTTGCCGGCCAGGTTGGTGGCGACCAGATCCGGGCGGGCCTGGCGGATCTTGAGCAGATAGGGGCTGAAGTCGGTCACGTCGGTGGCCACCAGCTCGTCGCCGATCACCGTGCCGCCGTTGGCGGCGAAGAAACGCTTGGCCTGGCGCGAGAGGTCGTGGCCGAAGAGGTAGTCGGCCGTCAGGGCAAAAATCTTCTTGCCCTTGACCAGGCCTTCACGCACCAGCGCTTCGCCGGCAGCATTCACCATCACCGTGACCGGGATGTCGACGTGGAAGGTGTAGCGGTTGCAGTCCTTGCCGCGCAGCGCGTCAGAGCGCGCGCCGATGCTCATGAACAGCTTCTTGTTGCGCGCGGCCACCTGCGAGATGGTCAGCGCCGAGCCGGAGTTGATCTCGCCCATCAGCACCGTGACATTGTCGCGCTCGATCATGCGCTGCGCCTTGGTGGCGGCGGTCTGCGGGTTGACCGAGTCTTCGCTCAACACATCGAGCGGGCGGCCCATCACGCCGCCGGCGGCGTTGATCTCTTCCGCGGCCATCTTGATGCCCTGCGCGGCGTACTCGCCCAGCGCGCCGAGGAAGCCCGTCATGGGCGTGAGGTGGCCGATCTTGATCGGGCCCGCTTGCGCGCCCACCCAGGCGGGCATGCCCAGCGCAGCCGTGCCGGCCATGAGGGCGCCGGTCTTGAGCAGTTGGCGGCGCTGGCTCGACGTCGCCGGGAGGTCTGCCTTGTTGTACTTGGCTTCCATGATCTTGTCTCCTCTAGGTTTGGGTATGGACTGGAATGCAAGGCCGATGATAGGAAGAGCGCTTCACTCTGGAAAATACTGTTTTCCGAGATGGGGTATAGCTATTTCTTATAGGGGGCCATCCTCAAAAACTTATAGGATGCGGCGATGGACCTGCGACAACTCCGGTATTTCGTACAGATCGTGGAAAGCGGCAGCCTGGCCAAGGCCTCGCGCCAGCTGTTCATCGCCCAGCCCGCGCTGAGCCAGCACATTGCCAAGCTCGAGGCCGAGGTCGGCAAACCCCTGCTGATCCGCACGGCCAAGGGCGTCACGCCGACGGAAAATGGCACCGCCCTGCACCACCATGCGCGTTTCATGCTGCGCCAGCTGGACCAGGCCCTGTCCATCGCGCGGCAGGAGCCGGGCACAGTGCACGGCATGGTCTCGGTGGGCCTGGCCGCCACCACGGTCTGTGCCGTGGGTGTGCCTTTCATGCGGCGCATCCGCGAGAAATTCCCCGGCATCGTGCTCAATGTGGTGGAAGGCATGAGCGGCCACCTCGCGCAGATGATGCGCATGGGCCAGCTGGACCTGGCCATCCTCTTCAGCCGCGACGCCGTGCCCGATCTGCCGGCCGAACCGCTGGCGGAAGAAGAACTGTTTGTGATGCTGCCCGAGGACAGCGACCTGGTGCCGCCGCGGCGCATCAAGCTCAGCTGCACCGACACGGCCGACCTGCCGCTGATCCTGCCCACCGGCATCCACGGCCTGCGCCGACGCATCGCCGCCGAGTTCGAGCAGCGCAACCTGGCCCTGCACGTGGTGGCCGAGATCGACTCGCTCTCGCTGCTGATGACCTGCGTGCGCGACGGCATGGGCGCCACCATCAAGCCCATGTCGGCCGCCCTGCTCGAAGGCCGCATGCGCGAAGGCTGGCGCACCCTGGCGTTTTCCGACGCCGACATGAAACGCCCCAACTTCCTCTACTCGGTGGACCCGGAGCGCCTGACCCCCGCCGCCGCCGCCGTGCGCGGCGAACTGCGTGAAACCGTCAAGCAGCTCGTGAACAGCGGGACGTGGAAAGGGGTCAACCTGCTCTGAGCAGATGGACCCCCTGGGTCGACGGGCGCTGCCGCTTACTTCAGCGCGGCAATGCCGGCATTGGCCACCACCTCGTCCTGCGCACCGGAAGCGCCGGAGCAGCCGATGGCACCGATGATCTTGCCGCCGTCCATCAGCGGAATGCCGCCGCGCGAAGCGATCACGTCATCCAGGGTCAGCAGATAGTTGTTGCCGCCCTGGATGCCTGCCTCGAAGGCCTTGGTCGGGCGCTTGTACTTGACCGAGGCGCGGGCCTTGTGGATGGCCACATCGTTGGAGCCGAGCTGGGTGCCATCCCCACGCTTGAAGGACACCAGATTGGCACCGGAGTCGACCACGGCGCAGGCCAGCGTCCAGTTGCGGCGCCTGGCTTCGGCCATGGACGCTGCCAGCACGGTGTCGGCCCGCTCCAGGCTGATCGGGCTGCCGTAAGGGAAGTCGTTGGGCTGTTTCTCGCCCACCACGTCCAGCGGGTTGGGTGCCTGGGCAAAAGCGGTGCCAGCCAGCAGCAGGGTAGCCACCACCAGCAGTTTGCGGGTCTTGATCATGAACGTCTCCTGTTTATGTGTTTATGACGTCTGTCCGCCGGGTGAAGTGGCGGCAGCAGACCGACGCAATGTAGTCCGCCGCACGCCCCTCGCCCCCCTCGGCTTCGCGATGGGGGCATCAGTTTTTCTGATGAGGGGCGGCGCCTCAATCCGCCAGCAGGCTGGCGCCCACCCAGCGCCCCGAGCGCACCAGTTCGCGCACGCAGTCGGCCAGCACCACCCGGGCGGCCAGGCCGGCGGGTGACAGCTCGTCGTCCGAGAGGCTGCACAGCATGTTGCGGCGGCGGGCCAGGGGGTCGGCCAGCTCCGACAGAGCAAAACGCTCGCCCGCATCGCGGTAGCGGCTCACCGCCGACCAGGGCTGCAGCGAGCCGCCCAGGCTGGCTTCGACCGCGTCCATGAGCATGGACAGGGAATCGATCTCGGCGACCACGGTGGGCTGGATGCGCGCACGGCTGAACACCGCGTCCAGCGCGGCGCGCAGGCCGTGGCCGCCCGTGGGCATGATCAGCGGTACACCCTTGAGGCTGGCCGCGCGCACCTGCGCCGGCGGCTTGCCCTTCACACTGCTGCGCGCGCGGATGTAATAGAGCTTCTCCTCCAGCAGCGGCATCACGCTCCAGCGCCGCCCCGGGTCGGTGTTGAACAGCACGGCCAGGTCCAGCTGGCGCGCATTGAGCATGGTGGTGACATGGCCCGACATGCTTTCCACCAGGTGCAGGCGCACATCGGGATAACGCTCGCGCATGGCGCGCAGCAGGGGCAGGCCCAGCACGGCCGCCGTGGTCGGCGCCAGGCCCACGCTGACCGAACCCGACAGCCGCGCCTGCTGCGCCGCGCGCGCGGCCTGCTCGGCATGGCGCAGAGTCAGCTGGGCCTCGCGGAAAAAGGCCAGGCCGGCCTCGGTAGGCGTCACGCCCTTGCTGGAGCGCTGCAGCAGGCGGGTGGACAGCTCCCCCTCCAGCCGGCTGATCTGCTGGCTCAGGGCCGACTGCACCATGTCGAGCTCCAACGCGGCGCGGCTCATGCTGCCGAGCTCCACCACCCGCACGAAATAACGGATCTGCCTGAGTTCCATAAAAGCCTGCTGTCTGCCTTGTTTGTCTGCGGCTGGGATAATCGCACACCTATGGGTACAGCAGGCAAACAAAGGGTGGTGGTGGGCTTGAGCGGGGGCGTGGACTCTGCGGTCAGCGCGTACCTGCTCAAACAGCAGGGTTACGAGGTCATCGGCATCTTCATGAAGAACTGGGAAGATGACGACGACAGCGAATACTGCTCGTCCAACATCGACTTCGTGGACGCCGCCGCCGTGGCCGATGTGATCGGCATCGAGATCGAGCACGTCAACTTCGCCGCCGAGTACAAGGACCGCGTCTTCGCCGAGTTCCTGCGCGAATACCAGGCCGGCCGCACGCCCAACCCCGACATCCTGTGCAACGCCGAGATCAAGTTCAAGGCCTTCCTGGACCACGCCATGCGCCTGGGCGCGGAGAAGATTGCGACCGGTCACTACGCAAGAGTGCGGCTGAACGAGGGCACTGGCAAACACGAGCTGCTCAAGGGCCTGGACCCGTCCAAGGACCAGAGCTATTTCCTGCACCGCCTCAACCAGGCCCAGCTGAGCAAGACGCTCTTCCCCGTGGGCGAGCTGCACAAGACCGAGGTGCGCCGCATCGCGGCCGAGATCGGCCTGCCCAATGCCAAGAAAAAGGACAGCACGGGCATCTGCTTCATCGGCGAGCGCCCCTTCCGCGAATTTTTGAACCGCTACATCCAGAAGGAACCCGGCCCCATCAAGGACGGCACGCCCGCCCCCGGCGACAAGGCCTATGGCCGCGTCATCGGCAAACACGAAGGCCTGAGCTTCTACACCCTGGGCCAGCGCCAGGGCTTAGGGATAGGCGGCATCAAGGCCAAGGGCGCGCAAAAGGGCGGCGGTGAACACGCCCCCTGGTTCGTCGCGCGCAAGGACATGGAGAAGAACACGCTGTGGGTGGTGCAGGGGCACGAACATCCCCTGCTGCTCTCGCCGCAACTGCACGCGCAGGACGCGAGCTGGGTGGCGGGGGAGCCGCCCCAGCCGGGGGTCCTGGCGGCCAAGACGCGGTATCGGCAGGCGGATGCAGCTTGCACGATTTCTGACATTGAGGGGGCAAGCTTTAGCCTTGTTTTCCCGGAGGCGCAGTGGGCGGTAACGCCGGGGCAGTCGGCTGTGCTGTATGACGGTGAGGTTTGTCTGGGTGGTGGCGTGATTGATGCGGCGAGCTAATCGCTTACTTGCGTAGTAGCGTGGGTTTGAAGTTTTAATAACGCAGATATTGCGTCCATCTCAATTCGGCGGCTTTACGGGAAACTTCTCAATGAACAAGTCAGCGACGATCAAGATCTTTCTGCCATTCGGAGATGCGAAAGGTGTCCGGACGGCAGAAATCTCAAACTGGTCAGGAAAAGCCGTTGCCGCACCTAGGTCTGAGCTTGAGCACTTTCTTGCCAGAGAAGAACTATCTAAGCCCGGCGTTTACATACTCACCGGAGTTGACCCCGACACCGGCAAAGCCATGGCGTATATCGGGGAAGCGGAGTCCGTATCTGATCGTGTTAAGCAACATAAAACCAAAGACTTCTGGAATGCTGCGATCGCGTTCGCAAGCAAAGATGAGAACCTAACGAAGTCCCATATCCGCTACCTTGAAGGTCGTCTTATTCAGTTGGCACTTGCTGTTGGTCGCTATGTGATAACGAACAACCAAAGCAGCGGCTCAAAACTTCCAGAGTCAGACTTAAATGACATGGAGGTGTTTCTTGAACGGATCAGCCAACTCCTACCGGTACTTGGCTCTGAGCTCCTCACCCCTGTGGTTGCCGCGGCCTCAGCAGCAGAGAAGCAAATTCTTCTCTCCTGCAAGATGAAGGGCGCGATAGCCACCGGCTTTCGGACGCCAAACGGCTTTGTGATCCTTAAGGGTTCAACTGCCGTGAAGCAATTGCGGGAATCAGCCGGAACCTGGATTGCTTCCCTAAGAGAACAGCTAGTCAACAACGGTAGTCTGATTGAGGCTGGAGAATTCTTTGCGTTCGCCAAGGATGTTGAATTCTCAAGCCCAAGCGCCGCGGCTGCTGTTGTTCATGCCGGCAATGCTGCCGGCCCAGTGGCCTGGAAAGACGCTTCGGGCAAAACCCTCAAAGAAATCGAAGGGGTCTAATAAGTCACTGGTAGCGGCCTTCAGCCCATCGCTAGATGACCGGCACGACACTCGCCTCATGAATTCCGCGCTTTCTGAGTTGCAGCAAACGCTAGCCCATGAGCAAACCATGCTCGTCCGCGTTGTGCAAACGCAGGGCTCGGCTCCCCGCGAAACCGGTGCATGGATTGCCGCATCAACAGACCGCGTGATCGGCTCCATCGGCGGCGGCCATCTGGAGTTCGACGCCATCGCCCAGGCCCGCGCCATGCTCGCGGGTGCTGCCGTCCCTACCGAACCCCAGCGCGTGGCACTCGGCCCCAGCATGGGCCAGTGCTGCGGCGGTGTGGTGTTTCTGCGTTACGAGTTGCTAGGCCCGCAGGACGCGGCCGGTCTGGCGCAGCGCCTGCAGACACCTGCCGCCCCTGTGGCCCTGTTCGGCGGCGGCCATGTGGGCCAGGCGATCGCACGCCAGCTCGCCCACCTGCCCTTTGCCCTGCACTGGATCGACAGCCGCGACGAGATCTTCCCGGCCGACTTGCCGCCCAACATCCGCTGCGAACACTCCGACCCGGTGCAGGCGGCCGTGGCCGACATCGCCCCAGGCTCCTTTGTGCTCATCATGAGCTTCAGCCATGCGGAAGACCTGGAGATCCTCGCCCTGTGCCTGCAACGCGCACGCCAACAGAACGATCTGCCCTACATCGGCCTGATCGGCAGCAAGAGCAAGTGGGCCACCTTCCGCCATCGGCTGGAAGCGCGCGACTTCAACGAGGCTGACTTTGCGCGCGTGACCTGCCCCATCGGCGTCCCGGGCATCGCGGGCAAACAGCCCGAGGTGATCGCAGTGGCGGTGGCCGCACAGCTCTTGCAGCAGTTCGGGCCGCCGCCCTGATTCAGCGCGTGCCGGCCTGCTGCGCGAGCTGCCAGGCCAGGGTGTTGTGGCGTTCCACGAGCTGGCCCGTGTCCACCGTCGTGAGTTCGCCCTTGCGTACCACCACCTTGCCGTTCACCACCGTGTAGTCCGTGTTCTCGCTGGCGCAGAGCAGCAGCGCACCTACGGGGTCGTGCACGGCGGCGCCGGCCATGCTCAGTGTGTCGGTGCGGTAGAGCGCCAGGTCCGCGCACTTGCCAGGCGCGATCTGGCCGATGTCGTTGCGGCCCAGCACGCGGGCGCCGCCACGCGTAGCGAGCCAGAGCGCGTCGCGCGGGGTCATTTCGCCCGGCCCCGTATCGCAACCGAAGGGCTCCAGGGCCTTGCCCACACGCGCCAGCAACATGGCCTGGCGGGCTTCGTTGAGCAGGTGGCCCGCGTCGTTGCTGGCGCTGCCGTCCACGCCCAGGCCCACGGGCACACCCAGATTCAAGAGCTTGCGCAGCGGCAGGATGCCGCTGGCCAGGCGCATATTGCTGCAGGGGCAGTGGGCGATGCCGGTGCCGGTCTTGGCGAAGAGGTAACTGCCATGCTCGTCGAGCTTGACGCAGTGGGCGTGCCACACGTCTTCGCCCACCCAGCCCAGGTCTTCCACGTACTCGGCCGGCGTGCAGTTGAAGTGCTCGCGGGTGTAGGCGATGTCGTGGTCGTTCTCGGCCAGGTGGGTGTGCAGGCGCACGCCGTAGGCGCGGGCGAGCTTGGCCGATTCGCGCATCAGGTCCTGGCTCACGGTGAAGGGCGAGCAGGGGGCCACGGCGACCTGCAGCATGGCGCCGGGGCTGGTGTCGTGCCAGGTCTCGATGAGGCGACGCGTTTCCTGGAGGATGAAGTCTTCTTTTTCCACCACGCGGTCGGGCGGCAGGCCGCCCTGGCTCTCGCCCACGCTCATGCTGCCGCGGGTGGCCGTGAAGCGCATGCCGATGGTGTGCGCGGCTTCGATGCTGTCGTCCAGGCGCACGCCGTTGGGGTAGATGTAGAGGTGGTCGCTGCTGGTGGTGCAGCCGGACAGCAGGAGCTCACCCATGGCGACCTGGTTGGAGACCTGGACCATCTCGGGTGTGAGCCCGGCCCAGATGGGGTAGAGCCCTTTGAGCCAGGAGAAAAGCTCGGCGTTCTGCACGCCGGGAATCGCGCGCGTGAGGCACTGCACCATGTGGTGGTGGGTGTTGACTAGGCCGGGCACCACCAGATGCTTGCGTGCGTCGATCACCTCGTCGGCCTGGTCCTGCAGGGCGCGCAGGTCGCTGCCCGCAGGCAGCACCTGTTCGATGAAACCATCGCGGATGAAGAGCGAGGCGTCCTTGAGTTCGCTGCGCGCGTCGTCCTGGGTGGCGATGCAGCGTGCATCCTTGATCAGCAGAGTCGTCATACAGCGTAGGCTCAGTTTTGCAGAGCGCGCCAGACGCGCTCGGGGGTGGCGGGGGCGCTCATGGCTACGCGACCATCGGCGCGCGTGGCGGCCACGGCATCACGTATGGCTTCCCAGACGGCGATGGCCAGCATGAAGGGCGGTTCGCCCACGGCCTTGCTGCCGAAGACGTTGTCCTCAATGTTGGGCTCAGGCCAGAAGTCCACGCGCATCTTGTCGGGCACGTCGCCCGTAGCGGGGATCTTGTAGGTGCTGGGCGCGTGGGTGGCGAGTTTGCCGTCGGCGTTCCAGACCAGTTCCTCGCTCGTGAGCCAGCCCTGACCCTGGATGAAACCGCCCTCGATCTGGCCGATGTCGATGGCCGGGTTGATGCTGTGGCCCACGTCGTGCAGGATGTCCACGGCCAGCACACGGCTCTCGCCCGTGAGCGTGTCGATGGCCACTTCGCAGCAGGCCGCGCCGTAGGCAAAGTAATAAAAGGGCCGGCCCGTGAGCGTGGTCTTGTCGTAGTGGATCTTGGGCGTGCGGTAAAAACCGTCGCTCCAGAGCTGGATGCGGTTGGCGTAGGCGGCCTTGACCACCTCGCGGAAGTCGCGTGTGCTACCGGCAGCAAAGATCTTGCCGCCCGCAAAACGCACCTCACCCGCACCGCAGCCCTGCAGGCCGGCCACGAAGGCGGCCAGGTTCTCACGCACCTGGCGCGCGGCGAACTGGGCCGCGCGGCCGTTGAGGTCGGTGCCGCTGGAGGCCGCGGTGGCGCTGGCATTGGGCACGCGCGCCGTGTCGCTGGCGCTGACCAGCACACGTTCAAAAGGCAGGCCCAGCTCATCGGCCACGATCTGCGCGACCTTGGTGTGCAGGCCCTGGCCCATCTCGGTACCGCCGTGGTTGACCAGCACGCTGCCGTCCGCATAAACATGCACCAGCGCGCCGGCCTGGTTGAAGAGCGTGGCGGTGAAGCTGATGCCGAACTTCACGGGCGTGATCGCCAGGCCCTTCTTGAGTACGGTGTTCGTACGGTTCCAGGCGGCGATCTCGCTGCGGCGCTCGCGGTAGCGTGACGTCTGCTCCAGTTTTTGTAGCAGGGGCTGCAGGATGTTGTCTTCCACCGTCATCTGGTAATGGGTGACATTACGCTCAGTGATGCCGTAAAGATTGCGCAGGCGCACGTCCAGCGGGTCCAGGCCCAGCTGGCGCGCGATGTCCCCCAGGATGGTCTCGATGGCAATCACACCCTGCGGGCCGCCGAAGCCGCGGAAGGCCGTGTGGCTCTGCGTGTTGGTCTTGCAGCGGTAGCTGTCGATGCGCACATCGCTCAGAAAATAGGCGTTGTCGCTGTGGAAGACGGCGCGGTCGGCCACGGGGCCCGAGAGGTCGGCGCTGAAGCCGCATTCGGCCAGCAGAGTGAGCTGCAGCGCGGTGATCAGCCCGCTGTCGTCGTAGCCCACGGCGTAGTCGTAGGCGAAGGGGTGGCGCTTGCCGGTAACCATGAAGTCGTCGTCGCGGTCCAGACGCAGCTTGACGGGGCGCCCGGTCTTGTTCGCGGCCAGCACGGCCCACACAGCCAGGTGACCGGCCTGCGTTTCCTTGCCACCGAAACCACCGCCCATGCGCCGGCACTCGACCCGCACGCGGTGGTTGTCCAGGCCCAGCGCGTGCGCCACCCAGTGCTGGATCTCGCCCGGGTGCTGGGTGCTGCTGTAGATCAGCCACTGCTGCTGTTCCTGCGGCACCGCGTAGGCGATCTGGCCTTCGAGGTAGAAGTGTTCCTGGCCGCCGACCTCGAAGCTGCCACTGAGCGTGTGCCTGGCTTTCTTCATGGCCTGTTCCGGTTCACCGCGCTTTACGGTGACGGGCGGCAGCACATAACTCTGCGCCGCATGGGCAGCGCGCGCGGTGAGCACGGCCGGCAGGGCTTCGATGTCGAGCTTGACGGCGCGTGCGGCGCGGCGCGCCTGCATCACGGTCTCGGCCAGAACCAGGCCGATGACCTGGCCCACGTGTTGCACCGTGTCGCGCACGAAGATGGGTTCGTCGTGCACAAAGGTAGCCAGCAGCGGGTCCCCGGGAACGTCGGCGGCCAGCACCACATCCACCACGCCGGGCATCGCGCGTGCGGCACTCGTGTCCACGCCCAGGAGGCGGCCGTGGGCCACGGGCGAGAGGATGGGCGCGGCATGCAGGGTGCCGCGCAGCTCGGGCAGGTCGTCCACATAGGGCGCCAGGCCCTGCACCTGGTGCCGTGCGCTTTCATGGGCGACCGACTGGCCGCTGGCGAAGACCGGATCGGCGGCGCTCATGACAAGGCCTCCAGCTGCAACTCGCCCTGCGCTTCAGCCCAGTAACGCAAGAGCAGGCGGCCCAGCACGCTGCTGCGGTAGGCCGCGCTGGCGCGCATGTCGGAGATGGGGGAGAACTCCTGCGCCAGCACGGACTCGGCCGCTTCAAAACTGGCCCGCGCCCAAGGCTGACCTGTGAGCGCAGCTTCGGTTTTTGTCGCGCGCACGGGCGTGGCGGCCACGCCGCCCGCGCCAATGCGCGCAGCCACGATGCGCCCGTCCTGCACGCGCAGGTTCAGCGCCAGGCAGACGGCGGAGATGTCGTCGTCCTGACGCTTGGAGATCTTGTAGACACGCAGGTTTTCATCCGCCGCGGGGCGCGGCACCTCGATGAAAGCCAGCACCTCGTCGGGCGCCATGAGGTTCTTGCGGTAGCCCGTGTAGAAATCGTCCAGGGGCACACGGCGCTCGCCGCGCACGCTGGCCAGCACCAGGGTGGCGCCCAGAGCCAGCAGCAGGGGCATGCTGTCGCCGATGGGCGAGCCGTTGGCCACATTGCCGCCCAGGGTGCCGCTGGAACGCACGGGCAGGCCGGCGAAACGTTCGGCAAAACGTTGCAGCTGGGGGCGGTCGGCCACCAGCGCGGCGTAGGCCTCGTGCAGGGTGACGGCCGCGCCGATGCTCAAGCGCTCGGGCGTGCTGCGCAGCTCGCGCAGCTCCGCCACACGGGTCACGTCGAGCACCTGCGCGAACTGGCGGTGCTGTTTGGTGACCCAGAGCCCCACGTCGGTGCAGCCGGCCACCAGCTGGGCCTGCGGTTGTTCAGCACGTAGCTGCAGAAGCTCAGCCAGACGGGTGGGCGCGCTGTAGCCGGCCGCGGAGGCGGGGGGAATCTGGCGCAGCTGGGCCAGCACGGCGGCCTCGTCTACCGCCACACGCGGCAAGGCGCCCATCTGCTGCGCGGCGTCCAGGATGGGACGGTAGCCGGTGCAGCGGCAGAGGTTGCCCGAGAGGTCGGCCTGGGCGACTTCGCGGCTGATGGTCTCGCCGGCCAGCACGCGGTTCTGGTACATGCCGAACAGGCTCATGACAAAACCGGGGGTGCAGAAACCGCACTGGCTGCCATGACAGTCCACCATGGCCTGCTGGCAGGGGTGGAGAACGGTGCCCCCACGCTCCGCCGCTGACGCGGGTCCTTGCCCGGCGGTGACGAAGCCGTCTCGCACCCCGAGATCCTGCGCGGTCCAGACGGCCATGCCCTGCACCGAATGGGCCAGGCGGATACAGCTGTTGATGGCTTTGTAGGCCAGGGCCTCGTCTTGGGGTTCGGCCAGCACCACGGTGCAGGCGCCACAATCGCCCTCGCCGCAGCCTTCCTTGACGGCCGTGCACTGCAAATCCTCGCGCAGCACTTCCAGCAGGGTGCGCGTGGGCGCCACGTTCTCCAGGCTGACCAGCTGGCCGCGGCGCACGAACTGCAAGGGTCTTACGTTCATCTCAGTCTCCGAAGCAAGCGTCATACCAGATGTCGCCCACCTGCACCCGTTTGTATGCGATAGTTGTATACAGGACTTGGCACAGTTATAGCTTAAGCTAGGAACGGCTCAGACCTTTAGACCTGTGCGTACACCCCTTCTGACATCATGAGCACTGCCGCGGCCCAAGCCAGCCTACGCCTCCAACTCTCGGGGATCACCAAGCGTTACCCCGGGGTGGTGGCCAACCACCAGGTGGCGCTGGCGGTGCAAGCCGGCCAGATCCATGCGGTGCTGGGCGAAAACGGGGCGGGCAAGTCCACCCTGATGAAGATCATCTACGGCGCCGTCAAACCCGACGAGGGCCAGATCGTCTACAACGGCCAGCCGGTGCACATCCGCAACCCGCAGCAGGCGCGGGCGCTGGGCATCAGCATGGTGTTCCAGCACTTCAGCCTGTTCGATTCGCTGACCGTGGCCGAAAACGTCTGGATCGGCCTGGACAAGAGCCTCACGCTGGCCGTGGTGACGCAGCGCATCCGCGACAAGGCCCGGCAGTACGGCCTGGACATCGCCCCCGAGCGCCCCGTGCACAGCCTGAGTGTGGGCGAGATGCAGCGCGTGGAGATCATCCGCGCCCTGCTGAGCGAGCCGCAACTGCTGATCCTGGACGAGCCGACCTCGGTGCTCACACCGCAGGCCGTCGAAAAACTCTTCGAGGTGCTGCGCCAGCTGGCCGCCCAGGGCTGCAGCATCCTGTACATCAGCCACAAGCTGCACGAGATCCGCGCCCTGTGCACGGCCTGCACGGTGCTGCGCGGCGGTGAAGTGACCGGCACCTGCGACCCGCGCGAGGAAAGCAATGCCTCGCTGAGCCGCCTGATGATCGGCGCCGAGCCGCCGGCCCTGCAGCACAAGCCGCCGCACACCGGCGCGGTGCAGCTGGACGTGAACGGCCTGAGCCTGGCGCGGCAGGACCCCTTTGGTGTGGACCTGGACGACATCGCCCTGCAGGTGCGCGCGGGCGAGGTGGTGGGCATTGCCGGTGTGTCGGGCAACGGCCAGCGCGAGCTGCTGTATGCCCTGTCGGGCGAAGACCTGCGCAGCCCGGGTGGCAGCATCCGCCTGGGCGGGCAGGACGCGACCCGGCTGGACCCGGCCCGCCGCCGCACCCTGGGCCTGCATTTCGTGCCCGAGGAGCGCCTGGGCCGCGGCGCCGTGCCCGCCATGGGCCTGGACCACAACCTGCTGCTCACGCGCCGCGAATCCCTGGGCCCGCTGGGCTGGATACGCACCGGCGTGCTGGCCGCCCAGGCGCGCAGCATCATCGCGCGCCTGCACGTGAAGGCCGCTGATGAGCACGCGGCGGCGCGCAGCCTCTCGGGCGGCAATCTGCAGAAATTCATCGTGGGGCGCGAGATCGACGCCGGCCCCAAACTGCTCATCGTGTCGCAACCGACCTGGGGCGTGGACGTGGGCGCGGCCGCGCAGATTCGCGCCGAGATCCTGGCGCTGCGCGACGCGGGCTGCGCCGTGCTGGTGGTGAGCGAGGAACTGGAGGAGCTGTTCGAGCTCAGCGACCGCCTGCACGTGATGGCCAAGGGCCGGCTCTCGCCCTCCCTGCCCATGGCCGAGGCGACCACCGAGCGCATCGGCGCGTGGATGAGCGGCCTGTGGCACGAAGCGGTGCAGGGACATCTGCACGAACTGGAGGCCGGCCATGCTGCGGCTTGAACTGCGCCCCCAACCCTCGCGCGCCTGGAGCCTGGCTTCGCCGCTGCTGGCGCTGGCGCTGACCGTGCTGCTGGGCGTGATCCTCTTCGTGGCGCTGGGCAAGGACCCGCTGCGCGGCCTGCAGATGTTCTTCTGGGAACCCGTGAAGTCGGGTTACGCCCTGGGCGAGCTGATGGTCAAGGCCACGCCCCTGCTGATCATTGCGCTGGGCCTGGCCGTGTGTTTCCGCTCCAATGTCTGGAACATCGGCGCCGAGGGGCAGTTTGTGATTGGCGCGGTCTGCGCCGGCGGCGTGGCCCTGCTGGCCGACAAGACCACCGGCCCCTGGATCATCCCGGCCCTGCTGATCGCCGGTGTGCTGGGCGGCATGGTCTGGGCCGGGATCACGGCCTTGCTGCGCGACCGCTTCAACGCCAACGAGATCCTGGTGAGCCTGATGCTGGTCTACGTGGCCATCCAGCTGCTGAACTTCATGGTGCACGGCCCCTGGAAGGACCCGGGCGGCTACAACTTTCCGCAGACCAAGAATTTCGAGACGGTGACGCAGATCCCGCGGCTCATGAGCGGCTCGCGCTTGAACATCGGTCTCATCCTGGCGCTGCTGGGCGCGGGCGTGCTCTGGGTTTTCCTGTTCCGGCTGCGCGCCGGTTTTGCGCTGCAAGTCGGTGGGCTGGCGCCGGCCGCGGCACGTTACGCAGGCTTCTCCTCGCGCAAGGCGCTGTGGACGGCGCTGCTGGTCTCGGGCGGTGCGGCCGGCCTGGCCGGCGCGCTGGAAGTGGCGGGGCCCATCGGCCAGCTCACGCCCTATGTGCCGGCGGGCTACGGTTTTGCCGCCATCATCGTGGCCTTTGTGGGGCGGCTGCACCCGGTGGGCATGGTCTTCTCGGCCATCCTCATGAGCATGTTCTACATCGGCGGTGAACTGGCGCAGTCGCGCCTGGGCCTGCCCAAATCCATCACCGGCGTGTTCCAGGGTCTGCTGCTGTTCACGCTGCTGACCTGCGACACGCTGATCAACTACCGCCTCAAGCTGGGAAGGAAGCGTTGATGGAGTCCTACGCCCTGCTGCTCGCGGCCACGCTCAATGCCGGCACGGTGCTGGCGCTGGCGGCCCTGGGCCTGCTGCTGAACGAGAAGTCCGGCATCGTCAACCTGGGGGCCGAGGGCATGATGCTGTGCGCGGCCATTGCCGGTTTCGCCACCGTGGTGCACACGGGCAACGACTGGCTGGGTTTTGCCGCCGGCATGGGTGCCGGGGCGCTGCTGGCCGCGCTCTTCGGCTGGCTGGTGATCTGGCTCAACACCAACCCCTATGCCACCGGCCTGGCGCTGAGCCTTTTCGGGGCGGGCTTCTCGGCCTTTGCGGGCATCGCCTACGTGCAGGCCAAGCTGCCCGAGCGCACGCAGTGGGTGGTGCCGGTGCTGGGCGACCTCCCCTGGATCGGCCCGGCCCTGTTCCGCCAGCACCCTCTGGTCTACGTGACCATGGCCCTGGTCGTGGCCCTGGTGTTCTGGTTCGGGCGCAGCCGTAGCGGCCTGATCCTGCGTGCCGTGGGCGAGTCGCCCGAGTCGGCCCATGCCCTGGGTTACCCGGTGCGGCGCATCCGGCTGGCCGCCGTGGTGGCCGGCGGCGCGCTGTGCGGCCTCTCGGGCGCCTACCTGTCCGTGGTCTACACCCCGCTGTGGGTGGAGGGCATGGTGGCCGGCAAGGGCTGGATCGCCCTGGCGCTGACGACGTTTGCCACCTGGCGCCCGGCACGCGTCTTGCTCGGTGCTTACCTGTTCGGCGGCGTGACCATGCTGCAGTTCCACCTGCAAGGCACGGGCGTGGACATCCCCAGCCAGTTCCTGGACATGCTGCCCTACCTGGCCACCATCGTGGTGCTGGCCCTGATCTCGCGCAATCCGGCCTGGATACGCGTGAACATGCCCGCATCGCTGGGCAAGACTTTCACACCCAGCTCATAATCGCAACGTTTTTTCAACCCAGTGAGGACACCCATGACCGACCTGACCCAACGCCGCCTGTTCCAGGCGGCTGCCCTGATCACCCTGGCCACGGCCGCCCTGGTGGGCTGCGGCAAGAAGGAAGAACCCGTTGCTGCCGCACCGGCCGCAACGCCCGCCGCCAAACCCGCGCCGCTGAAGATCGCCTTCGCCTATGTGGGCCCCGTCGGTGACGGCGGCTGGACCTTTGCGCACGACAACGGGCGCAAGGCCATCGAGAAGGAATTCGGCGACAAGATCGTCACCAGCTTCGTCGAGAAGGTGCCGGAAAGCGCCGACGCCGAGCGCGTGATCCGCGACATGGCCGGCCAGGGCAACACCCTGATCTTCGGCACCACCTTCGGTTACATGGAGCCCATGCTCAAGGTCGCCGCCGACACCAAGGGCGTGAAGTTCGAGCACGCCACGGGCTACAAGACGGCCGAGAACATGCGCACCTACGACAGCCGCACCTACGAAGGTGCCTACATGGCCGGTGTGATCGCGGGCAAGATGACCAAGAGCAACACCCTGGGCGTGGTCGGTTCCATCCCGATCCCCGAGGTGATCCGCAACATCAACAGCTTCACGCTGGGCGCGCAGTCCGTGAACCCCAAGGTCAAGACCCGCGTGGTCTGGGTCGGCGACTGGTTCAACCCGCCGAAGGAAACCGAAGCCGCCACCGCCCTGATCAACGGCGGCGCCGACGTGCTGATGCAGAACACCGACTCCTCGGCCGTGCTGCAGACCGCCGAGAAGATGGGCAAGCGCGCCTTCGGCTGGGACAGCGACATGACCGCCTACGGCCCCAAGGCCCACCTCGGTTCGGCGGTGATCAACTGGGCCCCGTACTACATCAAGGCCACGCGTGATGCGCTCGAAGGCAAGTGGACCACGGGCCAGGCCTGGTGGGGCGTGAAGGAGGGCGCCATCGACATGGTGTCCATCGCCGCCGACGTGCCCGAAGACAGCAAGAAGAAGATCGACGAGGTCAAGGCCGGCCTGAAGGACGGCAGCTTCGCGATCTGGAAGGGCCCCATCGTCGGCCAGGACGGCAAGGAAGTGCTGAAGAAGGACGAAGTCGCCGACGACAAGTTCCTCGGCGGCATCAACTTCTACGTCAAGGGCGTGGAAGGCAAGATCCCCGGGGGCAAGTAAACCCGCGCGCGGATGATCGGGGCTGCTTCGGCAGCCCCTTTTTGTTTCAACAGGAGCTTCAGCCATGCCGTCCATCCCCGACATCCCGGCGCAGCGTCTGCCCGATCTGCTGCGGACCATGCCCAAGGCCGAGCTGCACATCCACATCGAGGGCTCGCTCGAACCCGAGCTGATCTTCGCGCTGGCGCAGCGCAATGGTCTGAGCCTGCCCTACTCCAGCGTGGAGGCGCTGCGCGCGGCCTACGCCTTCAGCGACCTGCAGAGTTTCCTGGACATCTATTACGCCGGCGCCGGTGTGCTGCAGACCGAGCAGGATTTCTATGACATGGGCATGGCCTATCTGAAGCGCGCCGCGGCCGACCACGTGCTGCGTGCCGAACTCTTCTTCGACCCGCAGACCCATACCGCGCGCGGTGTGGCCATGGAGACCGTGATCCGCGGCCTGCACCGCGCCTGCCGCGACGGCGCGGCCCTGGGCGTGAGCGCCGAGCTCATCCTCTGTTTCCTGCGCCACCTCAGCGAAGAGGATGCCTTCGAGACACTGGAACAGGCCCTGCCCTACCGCGACCTGTTCATCGGCGTGGGTCTGGATTCGAGCGAGCGGGGCCACCCGCCCGAGAAGTTCGCGCGCGTGTTCGCGCGCTGCCGGGAACTGGGCCTGCATCTGGTGGCCCATGCGGGCGAAGAGGGCCCACCGGCTTATGTGTGGAGCGCGCTGGACGTGCTGAAGGTGGAGCGCATCGACCACGGCGTACAGAGCGTGCACGACGCCGTACTGATGCGCCGCCTGGCCCAGGATCGCATTCCGCTCACCGTCTGTCCCCTGAGCAACCTCAAGCTCTGCGTCTTCCCGACGCTGGCCGCGCACAACCTCGGCGCCCTGCTCGACGCCGGCCTGGTGGCCACGGTGAACTCCGACGACCCGGCCTATTTCGGTGGTTACGTCAACGACAACTACACGCAGACCTTCGCGGCCACCGGTTTGAGCGGGGCACACGCCTACGCGCTGGCGAAGAACAGTTTCGAGGCGAGTTTTGCCCAGGCGCGGCAGAAGCAGCAATGGAGGGCTGCGCTCGACGCGGCCTTCGAACAGGCGACGCGTTGAGGCTGGGCCGCGGAACGCTCAGCCCATGCGCGCCAGCAGCGTCTCCATGTCTTTCATCATGGCCGAGAGGTCGGCCTTCTGCTCTTCGCCGGGGGAGAGGCGCGCTTCGAGTTCCTGCTCCATGAAGCAGACCGTCATGCGCAGGTAGGTGCTGTCCAGCGCCTTGCGCACGGCCGAAAACTGCTGGCCGATCTTGAGGCAGCTCTCGCCGTCTTCGATCATGCGCTGGATACCGCGCAGCTGGCCTTCGGCACGGCGCAGGCGATTCAGCACCTCGGTGCGCGCCGAACTGTCGATCAGGACCGTGGGGGCGCAGCTGGCTTCGGTGCTGCTCACGGCTTTTTTCACGGCGGTCGTCTTGCCCATGCGGGACTCCCTTACTTCAGTTGCTGGCCTGCGGCGTCACGCACACTGACGTGCAGGGGGATGCCCTGGGCCACGCTGGCGCCCACGGTGCAGAAGGCCTCGAACTGTTCGAGCACGCGGTCCAGGTGCTGCAGGCTGGCCGCGGGCACGCCCAGGGTGAGCGCCACGTCCAGCCCCAGCACGCGCAGGCGGTTGTCGGCATTGCGGCCGACGTCGGCCGTGACCTCGCAGCTGATCGGCTCGGGCGCCTGCTTGAACTTGCGCAGCGCGAACAGCAGCGAATCCGACAGGCAGTTGCCCACGGCGGCAGCCAGCAGCTGCACGGGCGTGGGCCCCTGGCCCTGGCCCAGCGGCGGGTGCTCGTCACCGATCAGCCGGGGCAGATCGGCACCAAAGTCGATGGCGAACTGGAAGTCCTGCTGCTGGCGCAGCACGACGCGGGGCTTGGACTCGCTCATGGTGAGCTCCTGGAGATGGGCTGGTTTGCTTACTTCGTGGAACAGGCGCCGCCTTCGGGCACGCCCAGCTTCTTCAGCAGGAAGCCCGGGGGGCAGAAGCCGGTGATGCCCGACTGGAACAGGTTGAAGCCGACGAAGGCGGTGAAGGCCAGGAACCAGGGGCTCACGAAGATCGGGCTGGCTTCGATGCCCAGAGCCAGCGACAGCATGACGAAGAAACCGGCCATGATGCGGATGTAGCGTTCAACGGTCATTTTTAACTCCTAAAGTTCAGGTTGCGGATGCGGGAAGCAGGGGCGTGCCGTCGGCGCTCTCATACCTCCGGCGGTATATCGAATAGTAAAGCACGGGGATCACCACCAGCGTCAGCAGGGTGGAGACCAGGATGCCGAAGATCAGGGCAATCGCCAGGCCGTTGAAGATCGGGTCGTCCAGGATGAAGAAGGCGCCGATCATGGCGGCCAGGCCCGTGAGCGCAATGGGTTGCGCACGCACGGCGGCCGACTGCACCACCGCGTCGCGGAACTTCATGCCCTGGCTGAGCTGCAGCTCGATGAAGTCCACCAGCAGGATGGAGTTGCGCACGATGATGCCGGCCAGCGCGATCATGCCGATCATGCTTGTGGCGGTGAACTGCGCGCCCAGCAAGGCGTGGCCCGGCATCACGCCGATGATGGTCAGCGGAATGGGCGCCATGATGACCAGCGGCGTGGTGTAGGAGCGGAACTGCGCCACCACCAGCAGGTAGATCAGGATCAGACCCACGCCATAGGCGGCGCCCATGTCTCGGAAGGTCTCGTAGGTGATCTGCCACTCGCCATCCCACTTGAGCGCGTACTGGCGCCAGGTGTCCGTGGGCTGGCTGATCCAGTATTCCTTCAGTTCACCCGTGCCCTGAAGCGCGGCGTCTGCCAGGCGCGGGCGGATGGCGAACAGGCCGTAAAGCGGCGAGTCCAGCTTGCCGGCCATGTCACCGAAGACGTAGCTCACGTTGGCCAGGTCCTTGGTGAACAAGGGCTTGTCGATCACGCCGCGTTCCACGCGCACCAGTTCGGACAGCGGCACCAGCTGGCCGTTGGCGGCGCGCATGGGCAGGGCCAGCAAGGCATCCAGGCCGACCTGTTGCTCACGCCGCAGCTGCAGGCGCACCGGCACGGGGTATTTGGACTGCGCGTCGTGCAGCCAGGCGGCATCGGTGCCCGACAGCGCGGCCGAGACGGTCTGCGCCACGGCAGCCACCGGGATGCCCAGGGACTCGGCGCGCTGGCGGCGTACGCGCAGCCAGGCGCGCGGGGCGTCTTCTTTCAGCGAGGTGTCGATGCCCACGATGTCGGCGGTCTCGCCGTAGGCCTTGGCCACGCGTTTGGCCAAGGCCTGGCGGCCGGCTTCGTCGGGGCCATAGATCTCGGCCACCAGCGGGCTCATGACGGGCGGACCCGGCGGCACTTCGACCACCTTGACGCGCGCACCGTGCTTGACACCGATCTTTTCCAGCTCGGGGCGCAGGCGCTGGGCGATCACGTGGCTCTTGTCGCTGCGGTGGTGCTTGTCGACCAGGTTGACCTGCAGGTCGCCCTGCTCGGCCTCACTGCGCAGGTAGTACTGGCGCACCAGGCCGTTGAAGGTGATGGGCGAGGCCGCACCGGCATAGCCCTGCAGGTCCTGCACCTCGGGCTGCTGCGCGAGGAAGGCGCCCAGCTCATGCAGGGTGGCGGCCGTGTCTTCCAGCGGGGCGCCGGCCGGCATCTCGACCAGCACCTGGAACTCGCTCTTGTTGTCGAAGGGCAGCATCTTGAGCACCACACCGACAAAGGAGGAAGGCACCAGGGTCAGCGCGACCGACAGCAGCAGCGCCCCACCGATGCCGGCCAGCAGCAGCAGGCGCTGGCGCGAGCTGGCCAGGAAGGGCGTGAGCACGCGGGTGAACAGCGTCTGCAACTTGGCGCCGATGCCGCCGCCGGCATGCGCGTCGTGCGCGGCATGGCCAGGGCCGTGTTCCTTCATCAGCTTGAGCGCCAGCCAGGGCGTGACGGTGAAGGCGATGGCCAGCGAGATCGCCATGCCCAGGCTGGAGTTGATGGGGATCGGGCTCATGTAGGGGCCCATCAGGCCGCTCACAAAAGCCATGGGCAGCAAGGCGGCGATCACGGTCAGCGTGGCCAGGATGGTGGGGCCACCCACCTCATCCACCGCGCGCGGGATGATCTCGCGCAGCGGTGCGTCAGGCGTGAGCTGCTGGTGGCGGTGGATGTTCTCCACCACCACGATGGCGTCGTCCACCAGGATGCCGATGGAGAAGATCAGCGCGAACAGCGAGACGCGGTTGAGCGTGAAGCCCCAGGCCCAGGAGGCGAAGAGGGTGGCCATCAGCGTCAGGATCACGGCGGCGCCGACGATCACGGCTTCGCGCCGACCCAGGGCAAAACCCACCAGCAGGATGACCGAGCCGGTGGCGAAGGCCAGTTTCTGGATCAGCTTGTTGGCCTTTTCGGCCGCGGTCTCGCCATAGTTGCGGGTGACGGTGGCTTCGATGTTGCCGGGAATGACGGTGTTGCGCAGGGCCTGCACGCGGGCGTTGGCAGCACGAGCGACGTCCACCGCGTTCTCGCCCGGCTTCTTGGTCACGGTCAGCGTGACGGCCGGGTAGACCTGGCCGGCGGGGGCAGCATCGCTGCCCTCGGCCTGGGCCATGGCGGCTCCGGGCGTGAACCAGACATAACGTTGCGGCTGCTGCGCGCCGGCTTCGATGCGCGCCACTTCGCGCAGGTAGACCGGGGCACCCCGGCTCACGCCGACCACGATATCGCCCACGTCCTGCGCCGAGTGCAGGAACTCGCCGGTTTCCACGCTGAGCATCTGCGGCGCGGCGCCGTTCTTCTTGCCCTGGGTGTCCAGCACGCTGCCGGCCGGCATGCCGAAGTTGGCCGCGGTCAGGGTCTGCTTGAGCGTGAGGACGTCGATGCCGCGGGCGCGCAGGCGCGTGGGGTCAAGCCACACATGCACCGCACGGCCCGGGCCGCCGATGGTCTGCACCTCACGCGTGCCCTTGACGCGCTTGAGTTCGGTTTCCACCTCGTGGGCCACGCGCTCCAGCTCCTGGGCGGGCTGGGCATCCTTGCTCCACAAGGTCACGGCCAGTACCGGCACGTCGTCGATGCCCTTGGGTTTCACGATGGGCGCCAGCGTGCCCAGGTCGCGCGGCAACCAGTCCTGGTTGGCGTTGAGCACGTCGTACAGGCGCACCAGCGCCTCGGTGCGCGGCACGCCCACCTTGAACTGCACGGTCAGCACGGCCAGGCCCGGGCGGGCCACGGAATAGGTGTGTTCGATGCCGGCGATCTGGCTGAGCACCTGCTCGGCCGGGCGCGCCACCATGTTCTGCACATCGGTGCTGCTGGCCCCGGGGAAGGGGATCAGCACATTCGCCATGGTCACGTTGATCTGCGGCTCTTCCTCACGCGGCGTGACGAACACCGCGAACAGGCCCAGCAGCAGGGCCACCAGGGCCAGAAGAGGCGTGATGGCGTTGGCCTGGAAGGCCGCGGCGATGCGTCCGGAAATGCCCATGCGCTCTTGCTGACTGTCTTTCATGGCTGTCCTCAAGGTTGGGCGGCGACGGCACCGGACAGGCCGGCCTTGACCGGGTCCAGCGCCACACGCTCACCAGCGGCCAGGCCGGCCACGATCTCCACACCCTCGGCGCCATGGTCGGCACCCAGGCGCACGGCGCGCAGGACAAAACCCTTGTCGGACGCGACGTACACGGCCGTCAGCTCGCCGCGACGCAGCACTGCGGCGGCCGGCACCACGGTGCGGTTGGCCTGGCCTCCGACGAAACGCACGCGGACCTGCTGGCCCGGCAGCAGATTCTGCGCCGCCTGGGGCGAGAGGTCCAGGCGCCACACCACGGTCTGCGACACGGGATCGGCCGCCGGCATGGCGCTGCGCTTGACCGGCGCGACCCACTTCGATTCGCCGTTGGCCTCACCCAACTGCACCAGCACTTCCTTCGCCGCGCGGGTGCTGTCGGCCAGCGAGGCCGGCACCTGCACCACGGCGCGCAGCGGCAGCGGCGCGTAGACCGTCACGATGGGCTTGCCCGGCACCGCCAGGTCGCCGGCTTCGACATGGGTCTGCAGCACCCAGCCGTCATAAGGGGCCGTGACACGCGTGTAGCCCTGCGACAGCGCTGACTGGCGCGCGCCGGCCGAGGCCTGGGCATTGCCCGCCTGGGCCGCCTGGTACTGGGTCTCGGCCACGTCCAGCGCAGCCTGGCTCACAAAGCCCTGGGCGCGCAGGTCCCGCGTGCGCTCGAAGTTGACCCGGGCGTTGCGCAGTTCGGCCGCGCTCTGGGCCACCTGGGCGGCGCTGCGCTGCAAGCCCACCGCACTTTCCTGGTCGTCGATGGTGGCCAGCAGTTGGCCCGCCTTGACGCGATCGCCCATCTTGACCAGCAGCCTGACGACCCGCCCCGAGGCCTGGGCCGAGACCACGCTCTGCTTGACCGGCTCGATCACGCCGTCGATCTCATAGCCCGTGGACACGGCACGCGCCCCGATCTGGACCGTCGGCACGGTGACGCCGCCCTGGGCCAGACCGGGGGCGCCGGCCAGAACGGCCAGGGACACGACAAAGGCGATGGTGTGGATCGATTTCATGGGACTCTCCATATACTGGCGGTAGTATATCAGCATACCCCCAGGAGTACAAGATCCGGCGACAAAAAACCCCGCCGACCTTGCGGTGAGCGGGGTTTCGGGCCGGGGAGGTCTCCCTGGGAGCTCAGAACGGAATGTCGTCGTCCATGTCCTCGAAGCCGCTGGCCGACTTGGCCGGCGCCTGCGGGCGCGGGGCGGCGCTGGGTGCCGGGCGCGAGGCCGGGGGTGCGCTGCGGCGCGGGGCGCCACCGCCGTCGTCGTCCGCCGGGCCGCCCGAGCCTTCGCGGCCGCCGAGCAGCTGCATTTCGGTGGCGATGATGTCGCAGGTGTTCTGCTCAACGCCGTCCTTGTTGGTGAACTTGCCGTACTTCAGGCGGCCTTCAACGTAGACCGGGCGGCCCTTCTTGAGGTACTCGCCGGCGATTTCGGCCAGGCGGTCATAGAAGGTGACGCGATGCCACTGGGTGTCTTCGATCATCTCGCCGGAATTCTTGTCCTTGCGGCGGCTGGAAGTGGCCACGCTGACGTTGGCCACGGCCTGGCCCGAGGGCAAGTAGCGGATTTCGGGGTCGCGGCCGCAGTTGCCGACGAGGATGACTTTGTTGACGGATGCCATGGGGAATTCCTCCAGATATTTGTGAATTATGGGCCTTTACGACCGGGCGCCACCATGGGCCAGGCCAGCAGCAGCCACAGGCCCATGCCGACCGCGCAGGCGATGAAAAGCGCCGGCGCACCCTGGGTCTTGACCAGCCAGCCGCCGGCCGCACCGCCGGCAAAGAAACCCAGGGACTGCAGGGTGTTGTAGACCCCCAGGGCCGCGCCGCGCGCGTGCGGCGGGGCCACACGCGAGGCCAGGCTGGGCTGACTGGCTTCGAGCACGTTGAAGCCGCAGAAGAACAGGAAGAGCATGAAGGCCAGCCAGGCGATGTGCGGCGTATTCGCCGCCCACAGCAGGCCCAGCTGGACCAGGGCAATCAGGCCAATCGCACCCAGGAACACGGCGCGCAGATAACCGCGGCGTTCCAGCGGGAACAGGGTGGCGCCCATGACCACAAAAGAGGCCAACACGGCCGGCAGATAGACCCACCAGTGCTGCGCCGGGGGCAGGCCCGCCTGCACCAGCAGGGCGGGAATGGCCACCCACATGGCCAGCTGCGCGGCGTGCAGGATGAAGACACCGGCGTCCAGGCGCAAGAGGCCGGCGTGCGTGAGCACTTCGGAGAGCTTGCCGCGCGGCTGGTTCTTGTGCTGCAGGGGCTCGGTGGGCACCCACCAGATCACCACGGCCACGCCGGCCAGGGCCAGCGAGCCCGTGAGCGTGAACAGGCCGGCCAGGCCGATGTAGGTGGCCAGCAGCGGGGCCAGCACGAGGGAGAGCGCGAACATCAGGCCGATACTGGCGCCCACCAGGGCCATGGCCTTGGTGCGCACCTCGTCGCGGGTCTGGTCGGCCAGCAGCGCGGTGACGGCGGCGGAAACGGCACCGGCGCCCTGCAGGGAACGGCCGATGATGAGCCAGGTCAGGCTGCCGGCCAGGGCGGCCACGAAACTGCCCAGGGCAAAAACCAGCAGGCCGGCGATGATGACGCGCTTGCGGCCCAGCCGGTCAGAGGCCATGCCGAAGGGGATCTGCAGGAGGCCCTGGGTCAGGCCGTAGATGCCCATGGCCAGACCGATCAGTACCGGATCGTCGCCACCCGGGTAGCGCGCCGCTTCCAGCGCGAAAACCGGCAGCACCAGGAACAGGCCCAGCATGCGCAGGGCGAAGATGGCAGCCAGCGAAGCACTGGCCCGCCGCTCGCGCGCGGTCATGGCGTAGGCATCGGGGCTGGCGGCAGGCGTAGCGACGGAGGAGGACACGGGAAAGCGGGCACCGGAATTGAGAAGGCCCGCGCAGGGGCGGGCAGGACCTGTATTGTCCCCGATCCGGCCGGCCGGGTGTCAGGCCGCCCGGAATTCTCTATCATGGATGGTTTTGCCCATAGGCCGCCCTTGAACTCCACCCCTGAAGGCCAGCGCCCCCCCGTTCTCGCCGAAGAAGTCTCCGGCCGTTACCTGGCCCACGCCCTGCAGCAGCAGGCCATGCACATCCGCGGGGCGCGCACCCACAACCTCAAGAACATCGACCTGGACATCCCGCGCAACCAGCTGGTGGTGATCACGGGCCTCTCGGGTTCGGGCAAGTCCAGCCTGGCCTTCGACACGCTGTATGCCGAGGGCCAGCGCCGTTACGTAGAAAGCCTCTCGACCTACGCGCGCCAGTTCCTGCAGCTGATGGACAAACCCGACGTGGACCTGATCGAGGGCCTGTCGCCGGCGATTTCCATCGAACAGAAGGCCACCAGCCACAACCCCCGCTCCACGGTGGGCACGGTGACCGAGATCCACGACTACCTGCGCCTGCTCTACGCGCGCGCCGGCACGCCCCACTGCCCCGACCACAAGCTGCCGCTGCAGGCGCAGACCGTGAGCCAGATGGTGGACGCCGTGCTGGCGCTGCCGGCCGATACGCGCCTCATGATCCTGGCGCCGCTGGCGCGCCAGAAGAAGGGTGAATTCGCCGAGGTCTTCGAGGACATGCAGGCCCAGGGCTACGTGCGCTTTCGCATCGATGGCCAGGCCCTCAACTTCGACGAGCTGCCGACGCTCAAGAAGACCGAGAAACACGATGTCGACGTGGTGATCGACCGCCTCAAGGTGCGCGGCGCCGACGAGCCCGAACACGCCGCCCTGCGCCAGCGCCTGGCCGAGAGCTTCGAGGCCGCGCTGCGCATCGCCCAGGGCCGCGCGATTGCGCTGGAGACGGACCGGGGCACCGAGCACATGTTCAACGCACGTTACGCCTGCCCGCTGTGCCATTACTCGATCAGCGAGCTGGAGCCGCGCCTGTTCTCCTTCAACTCGCCGCAGGGGGCCTGCCCCAGCTGCGACGGCATCGGCCAGCAGGAGTTCTTCGACCCGGCACGGGTGGTGGCTTTCCCGTCCTTGAGCCTGGCCGGCGGCGCCATCAAGGGCTGGGACCGGCGCAATGCCTATTACTACGCCATGCTGGAGAGCCTGGCCAAACACTACAAATTCAAGCTGGAGGACCCCTTCGAGGAATTGCCCCTGCCGCTGCAGGAGATCATCCTGCACGGCTCGGGCGAGGAAGAGATCAAGTTCAGCTATGTGATGGATTCGGGCGCAAGCAAGGGCCGCAAGGTCAGCAAGACCCACCCCTTCGAGGGCATCATCCCCAACATGACGCGGCGCTACCGCGAGACGGACTCGGCCCTGGTGCGCGAGGACCTCGCCCGGCTGCGCGGCACCCAGCCCTGCCCGGCCTGCGCGGGCACGCGCCTGCGCCCCGAAGCGCGCCACGTGAAGCTCGGTGAAGGCCCACAGGCGCGCGCCATCTTCGACGTCAGCCACCTGACGCTGCGCGAATGCTTCGACTACTTCGAACAGCTGCAGCTGCACGGCGCCAAGGCCGGCATCGCCGACAAGGTGGTGCGCGAGATCCGCCTGCGTCTGAAGTTCCTCAATGACGTGGGCCTGAACTACCTGAGCCTGGACCGCAGCGCCGAGACACTCTCGGGCGGCGAAGCCCAGCGCATCCGCCTGGCCAGCCAGATCGGCAGCGGCCTGACCGGCGTGATGTACGTGCTGGACGAACCCAGCATCGGCCTGCACCAGCGCGACAACGACCGCCTGATCGAGACGCTGCGGCACCTGCGCGACATCGGCAACAGCGTGCTGGTGGTGGAGCACGACGAGGACATGATGCGCGCGGCCGACCACCTGATCGACATGGGCCCGGGCGCCGGTGTCCACGGCGGCCAGGTGGTGGCCCAGGGCACTTACGACGAGGTCAAGGCCCACCCGGATTCGCTGACGGGGCAGTACCTGGCGGGCACCTTGAAGATTCCGCTGCCCAAGCGCCGCACGCCCTGGCTGCCCCTGCGCGGTGAGCCTGCTGATACAACACCGAAGGCTGCCCAAAAGGGCAAGGACCGCACCGAACTCCAGCGCCTGCAGATCATCGGCGCGACCGGCAACAACCTGAAAAACGTCAGCGTGGACGTGCCGGTGGGCCTGTTCACCTGCGTCACCGGGGTCTCGGGCTCGGGCAAGTCCACCCTGGTCAACGACACCCTGTACAAGGCCGTGGCGCGCCAGCTCTACCGCGCGCACGATGAGCCGGCCCCGGTCAGGGAGATCGAGGGCATCGAGCATTTCGACAAGGTCATCAACGTCGACCAGTCGCCGATCGGCCGTACCCCGCGCTCCAACCCGGCCACCTACACCGGCCTGTTCACCGCCATCCGCGACCTCATGGCCGAGGTGCCGATGGCGCGCGAACGTGGTTACGGCCCGGGTCGTTTCAGTTTCAACGTGGCCGGCGGCCGCTGCGAGGCCTGCCAGGGCGATGGCATGGTCAAGGTGGAGATGCACTTCCTGCCCGACGTCTACGTGCCCTGCGATGTGTGCAATGGTGCGCGCTACAACCGCGAGACGCTGGAGGTGCTTTACAAGGGCAAGAACATCGCCCAGGTGCTGGACCTGACGGTGGAGGCAGCCTATGCCTTCTTCAAGGCGGTGCCGGCCATCGCGCGCAAGCTGCAGACCTTGTTGGACGTGGGCCTGTCCTATGTGAAGCTGGGCCAGTCGGCCACCACGCTCTCGGGCGGCGAGGCGCAACGCGTCAAGCTCGCGCTGGAACTCTCCAAGCGCGACACGGGGCGCACGCTCTACATCCTGGACGAGCCGACCACGGGCCTGCACTTTGCCGACATCGACCTGCTGCTAAGGGTTTTGCACCAGTTGCGCGATGCCGGCAACACCATTGTCGTGATCGAACACAACCTGGACGTCATCAAGACAGCCGACTGGCTGATCGACATGGGCCCCGAGGGCGGCGCCGGCGGCGGCACCGTGGTGGGCATGGGCACGCCCGAGGAACTGGCCGCCAACCCGGCCAGCCATACCGGGCGTTATCTCCTGCCCCTGCTGTAGAGCCGGCGGCTATCGCTGCAGGTCTTCGATGGCGTCGATGACGATGCTGGTGCCCACGGCGATCAGCAGGATGTCCTGCGCCACGCGCACGAACTCATGGCCGGCCGGCGGCGTGCCCAGGCGCACGCGGATGTCGGCCTCGACGGGGCGGTAGCTCACGTCACGCGGCAGGGGCTGGCCCATCTTCCACTTCTTGGCCTGTCCGGGCGGCTGGCAGCCGTTGTTCTTCTTGGCCAGGCCGGGTGGGCAGTTGGCACGCGAGGGCTGGCCGTAGACCTCGTAGACCGAGGCGCGCTGGCGCTCGCCGAAGTAGCCGCCTATGTTGATCTGCACGTTCGAACCACCGCGGCGGTCGTCATCGCGGTCACCGCGCCGGCCATCACGGTAGTCGTCCCTGCGATCATCACGTCGATCGTCCCGCCGGTCATGCCTGTCGTCGCGGCGGCTGTCCCGGCGGTCATCGTTGCGGTCGTCGCGCCGCTCGTAGCGGTCCTTGTCACGCCCCGGCCCACCGGCACCCGGGGCCTCGGCCACCACGGAACAGCCGCCGAGGGCCATGGAGCCGATCACGGCGTACATCGGCATTTGCTTGAGGATTTTCATCATGATCCACACTCCTGCGCAGGCAAAGCTGCAAAAACATGCGCTTGATTGTGCCTCCAGGCCGTGTCCGGCGCCGAGGCTCTACATTTTGTTTCAGGCACCGCGTGCCGCCTGCAGCTGGTCGCGCGTCTGCCGGGCCACCTGGCGTGCCGCAGCCGCGTAGTCCGGGCCCTGCGAGGCGTAGAGCACCGCGCGCGAAGAGTTGACGACGATCGGTGCCGTGGTCTCGCCACCACTGGCGCGCCAGCCGGCCTTGACCGTCGCTGCGGCGTCACCGCCCTGCGCGCCCACGCCCGGGATCAGCAAGGGCACGGTGGGGGCCACGGCCCGCACACGCTCGATCTCGACCGGGTAGGTAGCCCCCACCACCAGGCCCAGCTGGCCATTCGTGTTCCAGGGGCCCTGGGCCAGGCGGGCAATGTGTTCGTAGAGCAGGGGTTCTCCCGGCACGCCGGCCAGGCGTTGGGCCTGCAGATCGTCACCGCCGGGGTTGGAGGTGCGGCAGAGCAGGAAGGCGCCCTTGCCGTGGTACTTGAGGTAGGGCTGGATGGAGTCAAAGCCCATGAAGGGCGAGAGGGTCACGGCGTCGGCGCCGTAGCGCTCGAAAGCTTCCTTCGCGTACTGCTCGGCCGTGCTGCCGATGTCTCCGCGCTTGGCGTCCAGGATCACCGGCACCTGCGGCGACACGCGACGCATATGGGCCACGAGTTTTTCCAACTGGTCTTCGGCACGGTGCGCGGCGAAGTAGGCGATCTGCGGCTTCCAGGCGATCACCAGATCCGCCGTGGCCTCAACGATGGCGGCGCAGAAGTCGTAGATCTTGCTGGCATCGCCCTTGATGGCGGCGGGAAACTTCGCCGGTTCCGGGTCCAGGCCGACGCAGAGCATGGAATCGTTCTGCCGCTCGGCGGCACGCAGCATGTCGAGGAAAGTCATGGCCCTATTGTAAGAAGGGGCCCGAACGGTCCCCTTCCTCAAGTCCGGCTCAGAGATCGAGCACCAGTAACGGCGTCTTGGACCGCGAGCAGCAGGGCGTGAACTGGTCGTTGGCCGCCTGCTCTTGCGGTGTCAGGTAGCTGTCCTTGTGGTCAGGCACGCCCTCCAGCACGCGCGTCAGGCAGGTGCCGCACACGCCCTGCTCGCAGGACACCATGACCTCCACGCCGGCCGCGGCCAGCGCCTGGGTGACGGTCTGGTCCTTGGGCACCATGATGACGCGACCGGAACTGGCCAGCTTGATCTCGAAGCCGGCGTCGCTGTCGGACTTCGTCACTTCCGCGCCGAAGAACTCGTAGTGCAGCTGGCTCTCGGGCCAGCCGGCGGCGCGCGCCGTGCCCAGCACCGCGTCCATGTAGCCCTTGGGGCCGCAGACGTAAAGGTGTGTGCCGGCCTGGGGGCTGGCCAGCAGCGCTTTCAGGTCCAGCTTCTGCGCGACATCGCCGTTGTCGTGGTGGAAGTGCACGCGGTCCGCGAAACTGGAGGCCGCGATGCGGGCACGGAAGGCCGTGCGCTCGGGCGCGCGCGTGGCGTAGTGCATCTCGAAAGCCGCACCCGTGATGGCCAGGCGCTCGGCCATGCAAAGGATGGGCGTGACGCCGATGCCGCCGGCCAGCAACAGGTGTTGCTTCGCATCGTGTGCCAGCGGGAAGTGGTTTTTCGGCGCGCTGATCTGCAGCAGATCGCCTTCCTTCACGCTGTCGTGCACGGCTGCCGAGCCGCCACGCGTGGCCGGGTCGCGCAGCACGCCGATGAGGTAACGGTGGGTTTCCTGGGGGTCGTTGCACAGCGAGTACTGCCGCGTGATGCCGCCGGGCAGCTGCACGTCGACGTGCGAGCCGGCCGAGAAGGCCGGCAGCGCGCGACCGTCCGCCGACACCAGTTCCAGCGTGACGATGTCCAGTGCTTCCTGGGCCTTGCGGGCTACGCGCACTTGCAGGTCAGAACTCATGCCAGGTCCTCAGTTCGTGGCGGCAGCCGTCTCCGCCTGCTCGGCCGCGACGATGCGATCGATGATCTTGCGCGACTGTACGCCACCGGCATCGATGTTGAGCATGAGCAGCTTCTTGTCCGGATAGGTCAGCAGATTCTGCTGCTGGCGCTCCAGCATCTCCAGGTCCTCGGCAAAGATCTTGCCCTGGCCTTCGCGGATGGTGGCGGTCAGCGCCTTGTCCTTCGGGTTGAACTTGCGCGCCATGCCCCAGAAGTAGTGGATCGAAGTCTCGGTCTCGGGCGTGATGAAGTCCACCACCACGCTGTAGACCTTCTTGTCGCTGGGCGCGTCGTATCCTCCGTGGCCCTGGTGGGCCACGCCCACTTCGATCATCACGTTGCTGGGCGGCGTGAAGCGACAGATCTGCCAGCGGTCCACCGGCACGTCGTCGGCCAGGTTGTTGCTGCGCAGTGCGGCCTTCCAGAAGGGCGGGGGCAGGATGCCGCTCATGTAGCGGCTGGTGACGACCATGTCGCCCTCGACCACGGTCTTGCAAGGCGTCTCGTCGATTTCCTTCTGGCCGATGGATGTGCTGTGCACATAGGTCTCGTGCGTGAGGTCCATCAGGTTGTCGACCATCAGGCGGTAGTCGCAGGCGATGTGGTACAGGCCGCCACCGTAGGCCCACTCGGGATGGTCGTACCACTCGAGCACGGGTATCTTGCTCTCGTCGGCCAGTGCCGGCTCACCGGGCCAGACCCAGATGAAGCCGTAGCGCTCGACCACTGGATAGGCCTTGATGGCCGGGAAACCACCCACACGCTGCCCGGGCATGGAAATGGTCTTGCCTTGACAGCCCATTTCCAGGCCGTGGTAGCCGCAGACCAGCTTGCCCTCGCTCACATAACCCAGGGACAGGGGCGCGCCGCGATGGGGGCAGAAGTCCTGCACGGCCGCAACCTTGTTCTCCTCGCCGCGGTAGAAGGCGATGCGCTCGCCGCAGATCGTGCGGCCCAGGGGCTTTTCGTCGATCTCGTTGGGGGTGGCGGCGACGTACCAGGTGTTCTTGGGAAACATGGCGGGCTCCTTGTGAGGGTTGAAACGGGACGGATTCGATCATTCCGCATACTGAATGTCATTCATTGTACTGAATGACCCCCTCCTGTCAAACCCGAAAAATCCGGACTTACCCTGATCTGGCGGGGGTTTCCGACCAGCGGCCGGGCGCCGGCGCCCTCAGGCCTTGGACGCGAGGCGCAGTTTGCGAACCTCGGCCGGGTTCTGGCTGTCGTGCAGGTGCACGAACTTGCGCAGCAGGCGCATGAACTCCTTCTGCTCGGCCGACTCCAGGCTGCTCATCATGCCGTGGTAGAGCACGTCCACGCCGGGCTTGAGCTCCAGCAGCACCTCTTCACCTTCCGGGGTCAGGGACAGGCGACGCTGGCGGCGCGGCAGCACCTCGCGCAGGATCCAGCCCTTGGTCTCCAGCCGCGCGGCGATGTCGGCCGTGGTGGAAGTGTCCAGCGCGATCAGCTGCGCCAGCGTGACCTGGTCGATGCCTGGGGTCTCGTGCAGGGTGCGCAGGATGGCGTACTGGATGGGCGTGACGTGGCGACCATGCACCTCGTGAAACTTGGAAACGGCAATCTGCTGGGCACGGCGGATCAGGTGACCGGGCTCGTCATAGAGCTCGATGGACAGCGGGGCGTCGGCAGTCTTGTTGGTCATGGCGGTTGCGGGTTGATGGGGCGTTCCTGGACAAGGATTGTGCTTCAAGCCGTCGCGCCCTCGTCTTGACCGCGCTCATCAAAAAAACGCTGCAGCACACGGTAGCGCGCCTCGGGCCGGCCGGTCGACTCCATCAGCACATACTCCCGCACCCTCCAGCCCCAGGCCGGCGGCGCCGGCGGCACGGCCTGCTCGGCGCGACGCGCCAGGGTGAGGTGCGGCCGGTAGGGGCGCTCATCGGTGCGCAAACCCAGCCGGCGCAGTTGCGCGCCCAGGTGGTCATGCAGCAACTGCAAGGCGGGCGGCGTGGCCATCGGCAAGAGCACCGCCAGCCCATGCGGCCACAACACAGGCTCGCCAAAACGCAATTCGAAGGAGGTGAAGGGCTGGGACAGCCCGGCCCGCAAGGCGTCCACGCGGGTGCGCGGCACCGGGCCGATGAAATGCAGGGTCACGTGCCAGTCGGGTGGGGCGTAGCGTTGGGCCCCGTCGTTCCAGCGCCAGGCCTGGGTGTGCGCACTCAGCTCGGCCCGGACCGCCCCCCCGGGCACCAGGGCCAGGAACAGCCGGGCCTCGGTGGGCGTTTCAACGTCGTGCGGCATCCTGAGCGAGCCAGGCCTGCAACTGGGCCGTCCACCATTTGGCCTGACCGGTGGTGCCATGGCCGCGGGTGTTGGGGCTGGCAGGGATGAGATAGAGACTGCCGCTCTTCACGCGCTTGAGTTCGCGCTCCATGATGCCGAGTTCGGGCGGGTTGCGCTCGTCGTCGGCGGCATTGATGGCCAGCAGACGGGCGCGGATGGCTTCCAGCCGGGGCGCCGGGTTGTAGTCGCGCAGGGCATCGAACTGGTAGAGGATGTCGTTGGCATCGCTCGCTGAGCCCTTGGCCAGCTGGTCGGTGATGTACTGGTCGGCCTTCTCGCGCGTCGGTGCGATCTGGTGCAGGCCCTGGTTGCCCCCCAGCGTGGCCACGCTGAAATACAGCTGCGCGACCTGCAGCCCGCGCGGCTGGCGCGTGTAGTTGCCGTTGTTCCATTCGGGGTCGAGCTTGATCACCTCCATCAGCATGCGGCGTGTCATCCAGTTGCGCCCGGCCACCTCCACGGGCATCGAGGCCATGGGCACCAGGTTGCGCATGGCATCCGGGTACATGACGCCCCACAGCCAGGTGTGCATGCCCCCCATGGAGTTGCCCAGCACCAGCTTGAGCTGCTTGATCCCGAGATGCTCGGTCACCAGCGCATGCTGGGCCCGCACCATGTCCTCGTAGTTGTATTTCGGGAAAGCCATGCGCAGGCCGTCCGAAGGCTTGGACGAGCCGCCGGCGCCGATGGCATCCGGGAGGATGATGTAGTGGCGTGCCGCATCAAGCGGCTGCCCGGGCCCGAACAGCTCGCCGGCAAAACCCGGGCTGAGCAGGCCCCGCCCGGAACCGCCGGTGCCATGCAGGATCAGCACCGGCTCGCCCGTGGGCTCACCCACCGTGTGGTAGTTCACCTTGAGCTCCGGCATCACCTCGCCGGTATTGAAGCGGAAGTTCTTGATGACCCAGCTGCCCGACTTGGGCGCCGGGTAGTCGGCCGCCCAAAGCGGCGCGGCCAGGGTCAACAAGAGCAGCGCCAACCAGCGCCCGAGTCCCGGAAAACCTTTGTCCGTCATGTCTGTCTCCTCTGTTGTGAATTTATTCCCAGTGAAACTTGTGCAGCACGCGATGCAGTACCGGCGCGAACATCAACGCTGCGACGGCGATGAACACCAGGCCAGCATACAGCGCATAACAACCCGCGAAAAGCTTGCCCCCGGCCGTTACCGGCAGATGGACGGGGCCCATGCCTCCCAGCAGCATGGCGGCGTTGAGGAAGGCGTCCAGCCAGTGGAGTTGCTCGAAATACACATAGCCGGTCATGCCGACCAGCAAGGAAAGCGACAGCAGGCCCAGCACCAGCGCGAGGTGCAGCAGGAGCCGCTGGACAAAACCGGCATGCGGCAGGGGCGCTTCCTTTTTGGACTCGTACATGGCTTCCGTGCTCCAGCGGTGTTCGAGCAGCCCACTCAGCGCGTCACATGCCCCGCGCCCGCGCCTCTCAGCGCGGCGCGCTCAGCTGGCCCTGCTGGGAGACAGGCGGCGGCACCGGCGCGGCGCTGTCCTGCATCTCGCGCGCGCCATCGACGAAATACTCGGTCTCGCCGAAACAGGTGGTGGGGATGAACTTGTGCTGGCGGTAATGCAGCACCACGCGCTTGCCCGCCAGGGCATTGATCTGCTGCGCCACGGTATCGTCACGCACCGTGAACTCGAACTTGTCGGGAATGGCACCCGGCATGGTCACCATGGCGATCTCGCCTTCCCAGGTCTTGCAGAGCCAGCCCTTGTTCGAGAACTTCTGCACGTAGCCGGCGCGCTCACCGTCGGCATAGCTCCATTGCAGCGCAATCCAGACCCAACCGATGACCAGCAGGACCAGGATGGCCAGGAAGGTGAGCAGCAGGCGTATCAGTTTGTCTTTCATGCAGGTTCTCCCATTTTCACAATTCAGGCCGGTGTGCCGGCACGCATCACGTCCAGGGCCAGGCACAGGTCGGCCCAGGTCCTGGCCTTGTCCTGCGGCGTGCGCAGCAGGTAGGCCGGGTGGTAGCTCACGATGACGGGCACGCCTTCGTAACGGTGCACCTGGCCGCGCAGCTTGCCCAGCGGCATCGTGGCCACGTCCGGCACGCTGTGCTGCAACAGCGACTGGGCGGCAAAACGGCCCAGCGCCAGGATGATCTGCGGTTGCAGCAGCGCCACCTGGCGACGCAGGTAGGGCTCGCACTGCAACACTTCTTCAGGCTGCGGGTTGCGGTTGGCCGGCGGGCGGCACTTGAGCACATTGGCGATGTAGACGGCCTGCTCGCCGCTTCCCTTGCGGTTCAGGCCCACCGCCTTGAGCATATTGTCCAGCAGCTGGCCGGCCTGGCCGACAAAGGGCTCGCCCTGGAGGTCCTCGTTCTCGCCCGGGGCTTCACCGACCACCAGCCAGCGGGCCTGCCTGTCGCCGACACCGAACACCGTGTTCTTGCGGCTATGGCACAGCCCGCACGCCTGGCAGCCGGCGACGGCCTGTCGCAAGGCATCCCAGTCCATGGCGGCAATCTCGGCAGGCATAGCGCGAGCGGAGGAGACAGAAGGCCGAGCTGCAGCCGACGTGGTCACCGTGGCCGGGCGCGCCACGGCCACGCGGGCCGCCGGCACGGCGGCCTCCCCCCCTCGAGGGGGGCTGGGGGGGGCATCCTCCAATTCGCCCATGGATGGGAGTGAGGGGCTGAAGACCCTCACTCCCATTTCCTCCAGCATGGCGCGTTGACGCGCATCCAGTTGCAGACTCATGAACGAATCTTACAGACGCAGGCTCATGACCACCGCATCCTCGCGCTGGCCATGGCCGGCAGGGTAGTAGGCCTTGCGCAGGCCAACGCGGCGGTAGCCGTGCGATTCGTAGATGGCGATGGCACGCGTGTTGCTCACGCGCACCTCCAGCCACAACCATTGCGCACCCAGGCCGCGTGCCCACAGGGCCAGGGCGTCGAGCATGACACGCCCCCAACCCTGGCGCTGGTACTCGGGCGCCACCGTGATGTTGAGCAGGTGCACCTCGTCCACGCCCTGCATGGCCACGTAATACCCCAGCAGTTCCCCACCGGCCAGCAGGACGCGGGCGTGGTAACCCGAGCGCAGCGCGTCCATGAAGTTGCCGCGGGTCCAGGGGTGCGGGTAGGCGCGCTGCTCGATCGGCAACAGCTGTTCGAGCAGCGTGGCATCGAGCGGCTCAAGGCGGGCTTCGACAGGTTCGAGAACAGCACTCATCGCGTATCGCTTGCCGCCTTGGCGGCGGCGCGCTCCTGGGTGGTCTGGGCTACTTTATCGCGGATGTAGCGCGGCAGGGCGTCGGCCGCGGCCACGGCGTTGCCCGCGGCCAACAAGGCCGGCGCCAGCCGCAACATGGCCGCTGCCGTGGGCAGGGCCTGCCAGCAGGGCAAGTCGGGCGGCAGCGACAGGCGCTCGCCGTACTCGGCAAACACATTGCCGGCCAGGGCCTGGGCATCGCCCAGCGCCAGCTGCTCGGGCTTGAGCAGGCTGAAATCGGCCTGCTGTTGCCAGCGGCCCGCGGCGTAGGCATAGCGTGCGGCATAGAGTTCGCCCATGCGGGCGTCGAGCAGGGCCAGCAGGCGCAGGTTTTGCTGCTGTGGTGCCTGCTGCGCGCGCGCCTCCTCGGCCACCGCCAGCAGCGTGTCGACCGGCAGCAACGGCACCTGGGCGCCGAAACCCAGGCCCTGCGCCACGGCGCACGCCGTGCGCAGGCCGGTGAAGGAGCCCGGCCCGCGGCCGAAGGCGATGGCGTCGAGTTCCTCGAACCTCAGTCCGGCCTCGGCCATCAGGGTCTCGATGGCCGGGATCAGCGCGCTGGAGGCCTGCGCACCCCCGGCGCCGGTATGCAACCAGACGCGTGGCGCGCCATCGACGAGGCGCGTGACGGCGAGGGAGATCAGCTCGGTGCTGGTGTCGAAGGCGAGCAGTTTCATGTTTGCTTGCGGACCCCGAAGGTGATGCCCACCGTCACCAGCACCAGGCCGGCCAGGAGGTTGGCGTGCAGCGGCTCGCCCAGGAAGATGACAGCGCCCAGCGCCGAGAGGCCGGGCACCAGGGCCGTGATCATGGTGGAGCGCACCGGGCCGAAGTACTGGATCATGCGTACGAAGGTGATGCCCGAGATCACCACCGAACCCACGCCCTGGAAGAGCACCTGGAACAGCAGCTCACCCAGCGGCGCAGTGAACAGCCGGCTTTCGATGGCGCCCAGGCCCTGCAGCAGCAGATAAAAAGGCAGATAGCTGAACAGCGCGAACACGGTGACCGCCGTCGTGGCACGCACGGCGTCCAGCCCGTGGCGGCGCGCCAGCACGCTGTAGGCCGACCAGCTCAGGGCCGCACTCATGAAGAGCAGGTCGCCCTTCCAGACCTCGCCGCCCTCGAAGGCACGCAGCAGGCTGGCGCCACCGACCAGCAGGTCGCCGCCCACGATGCAGGCCAGGCCGATGATGCGCGCCGGCAGGATGGGCGTGCCCAGCATCAGTGCCGCCAGCAGCGTGGTCCACAACGGCAGGCTGCCGGGCATCAGCACCGAGGCATGTGCTGCCGGGGCGTAGAAGAACCCCGCATACGCCAGCAACGCGTAAGCAAAACCGCCGAACACGCCGCACAGTGCCGTCACACGCAGCGCCAGGGGCGAGAGACCGAAGAAGGACGAGGCCGTGGCCAGCCCCTGCGCGCGGTCGCGCCGCACCAGCCACCAGCCCAGGGGCAGCAACACGGCACTGGCACCGATGATGCGCGCCAAGGCTATATCGAAGGGACCGAGCGAACCCTGGGCCGAGGCGCGGGCGATGACGATGAAGGCCGTCCAGATGCCGACGGTGATGACCGCCGCCGCGATGCCGAGGGTGCGCGGGGACAGGCCCTTGAGAAAATGCATGCCTGCATTATCGGTGGCCGGCGTTAGACTCGTTGCCATGTCGACCTTGCGCGCTTCGTTCCTGCCCTTGCTCGCCAGCCTGCTGCTCCTGCACGGCGGCTCCGCCCAGGCCCGGGAAACCGCCCTGCCCCCCAGCGTCGTCAAGGCGCTGGCACGCGCCAAGGTGCCGGCCGAGGCCATGGGTGTGGTGGTCGAGGAAGCCGGGGGCGATGGGCGGCCGCTGCTCAGCCACCGTGCCGGCGCGCCGATGAACCCGGCCTCGGTGATGAAGCTGGTGACCACCCTGGCGGCCCTGGAAACCCTGGGGCCCAGCTGGAACTGGCGCACCCCGGTCTATGTGGAAGGCACGGCGCGCGAGGGCACGCTCTACGGCAACGTCTACATCCAGGGCCAGGGCGACCCCAAGCTCGTGGTCGAACGCCTGTGGCTGCTGCTGCGCCGCGTGCAGGGCCTGGACATCCGCAACATCGCGGGCGACATCGTGCTCGACCGCAACGCCTTCGAAACCGTGCCACATGACCCCGCCGAATTCGATGGCGAACCGCTGCGGCCCTACAACGCGGCGCCTGATGCGCTGCTGCTGAACTTCAAATCGGTGCTTCTGACCTTCGTGCCCGACCGTGGCGCCAACGCCGCGCACGTGTACGTCGAACCGCCACTGGCCGGCGTGACATGGCCCAGCCACGTGCCGCTGCGCGAAACCGAATGCAACGACTACCGCGGCGCGCTGCGCGCCGACTTCTCCGATCCGGCCTTGCCGCGCTTTGCCGGACGTTACCCGGCGGCCTGCAATGAAAAGGTCTGGCCCCTGGCCTATGCGGACCCGGCCAGCTACGGCGTGCGCGCCATCGAGGGCATGTGGCGCGCCATCGGCGGCCAGTTGCAGGGCAAGGTGCGCTACGGCGCCGTGCCCGAAGGCCTGGCGCCAGCCTTCGCGCTGGAATCGCCACCGCTGGCCGAGGTGGTGCGCGACATCAACAAGTACAGCAACAACGTGATGACGCAGCAGCTCTTCCTCACGCTGAGCCTGCAGCAGCAGGGGCGCGGCACCCTGACGGGTTCGCGTGAACTGCTGCGTGAATGGTGGCGCCAGCGCTTTGGCGCCGACGAAGTGCCGCAGATCGCCAACGGCTCGGGCCTCTCGCGCGAGGACCGCATGACGGCCGGCGCGCTGGCGCGCCTGCTGCAGTACGCCTGGGCCTCGCCGTTGATGCCCGAACTCATGAGCTCCCTGCCCATCAGCGGCCAGGACGGCACGCTGCGACCGAGCCGTTGGCGCGCCAACGGCAGCGCCCACCTCAAGACCGGCAGCCTGCGGGATGTGGCCTCCATCGCCGGCATCGTGCACGCCGCCGGCGGCCGGCGTTATGTGCTGGTCGCCATGGTGAACCACCCCAACGCCGGGTCCGCCCGTCCGGCCATGGAAGCCCTGGTCGAATGGGCGGCGCAGCAGCCGGCACCGGGCCGGAAGAAATGAACCGACAGCACCTGGATCCACCGGCAGCCCGCACATGAACGACCTCATCGGCTGCATCGCCGCCAGCCTGACCACCCTGAGCTTCCTGCCCCAGGCCTTGCACACCTTCCGCACGCGCGACGTCAGCGGCATCTCGCTGGGCATGTACAGCATGTTCACCGTGGGTGTGGCCCTGTGGCTGGTCTACGGCCTGCTGCTGTCGGCCTGGCCCATCGTGGTGGCCAACGCCGTCACGCTGGCCCTGGCCCTGGCGATCCTGGTGATGAAGCTGCGCTACCACCGGGACAGCTGACGACGCTCAGAGCATGGCCAGCATGGCGACCACCGTGCCGCCCATGGCCAGGGTCGCCAGCCAGCCCAGAATGCGCAGGCGCCGGCTGATCACGTGCTCGCCCATGACACCCGGGCGCGAGGCCAGCAGCATCATGACCCCCATGATGGGCACGGCAATCACCCCATTGAGCACCGCCACACCAAACAGCGCCTTGACCGGGTCGATCGGCGTGAAACACAGGGCAACCCCACCGAGTGTGGCGACGGCCACCACACCATAGAAGCCCAGCCCCTCACCCTTGTCCAGCCTCAGGCTCAGGCTGCCCTCCCAGCCCGCGGCTTCCGCAACGGCATAGGCCGCCGAACCCGCCAGCACGGGAACGGCCAGCATGCCCGTGCCGATGATGCCCAGGCTGAAGAGCAGAAAGGTCAGCTCACCCGCCAGCGGGCGCAAAGCCTCGGCCGCCTGGGCCGAGGTCTGGACATCGCGTACCCCGGCCAGATGGAGGGTCGCCCCCGCACTCAGGATGATGAAAAACGCAATGAGGTTGGAAAAGGCCATGCCCACCAGCGTGTCCCACTTGATGCGACGCAGGTGGCTGCGCACCTGTTGTGGTGTATGCGGCTGGCCGGGCCCCACATTCACATCCTCCATCTCCTGGGCGGCCTGCCAGAAGAACAGGTAGGGGCTGATGGTGGTGCCGAAGACCGCCACGATGGTAAGCAGTGTTTCTTTCGAGCCCGGCAGCTGCGGCCAGACGATCTGCTGCGCCACCAGCCACCAATCGATGTGCAGGGTGAAGACCACGGCCACGTAGGACAAGAGCGTCAGCGTCAGCCACTTGAGCCAGCGTACGTAGGCGGCATAACTCAGGACCACCTGCAGCAACAGGCAGAGCAGGCCGAAACCTACCGCATAGAGGTGCGCCGAGCCGCCCAGCAACAGGCGCAGGGCCTCGGCCATGGCGGCGATGTCGGCGGCCAGGTTCAAGGTGTTGGCCAGCACCAGCATGCCAACGATGGCCAGCAGGACCGCACGGGGAAAGCTGCGCTTGATATTGGTCGTCAGGCCGCGCCCCGTCACGTGGCCGATGCGTGCGCTGACCATCTGGATCGCCACCATCACTGGCAGGGTGAAGACGACCGTCCACAGCATGGCGAAACCGAACTGGGCGCCAGCCTGTGAGTAGGTGGCAATGCCGCTGGGATCGTCGTCAGCCGCGCCGGTGATCAGACCCGGTCCGAGTCGGCGGATGGATTTCAGCTTCATGTTTCGGCCCCCCGTGCGCCAGCGGTGCCTGCGGCGTCACGGCCGACTGTGCCACGGAACCCGTCCCGGGTGTGGCCTGTTTCAGCTGGCGGCGGCGCGCTGCAGGCGGTCGCTCACGCCTTCCCAGTCCGGTGTCCCGGGCGGCGTCTCGACCCAGATGAGATGGGCACGCTGTGCATCGAAGTCACGCAGCACGGCAAACAGCTGCTGCGCGGCGGCGTCCGCATCGTCCGGCATGCGCCGGTACAGCACTTTCGCGGAAGGCACGCGCAACAGGCTGCGCGCATAGACAGCGATGGTGGCACCGTCGAAATCCTTGCCCAGCACGTCCAGCGCCGTCTGCAGCGCGCGGCCGTCCATCAGGCGCAGCTTGGCATTCGGTGCGTAATGGGCTTCCAGCGTGCCGGAGGCGCGCGGCGCGGGCGAGGCGACATCCTCCTTGTCCAGCAGGCGCAGGCCGCAGGCCGCCTGCACCTGTTCACGTGTGATGCGACCCGGACGCAAGAGCACGGGGACACCGCGCGTGCAATCGATGATGGTGGATTCGATGCCCACGGAGCAGGCACCGCCGTCGAGAACGAGCAAGCTGTCACCAAACTCGCCCTGCACGTGCGCCGCCGTGGTCGGGCTGACGCGACCGAACTGGTTGGCGCTGGGCGCGGCCACGCCGTGCACGCCCAGCGCGCGGGCAGCCAGCAGCAGGGCATGCGCCACGGGGTGCGCGGGGCAGCGCAGGCCGATCGAGCCCTGACCGCCGGCAGCCGCCGCGCCCACCCCGGGACGGCGCGGCAGGATCAGCGTGAGCGGGCCGGGCCAGAAGGCCTGCATGAGTTTGTGAGCGAAGGCCGGCACTTCGCGCGCGAAGTGGTCCACACCGCTGGCGTCGGCCACGTGCACGATCAGCGGGTGGTCGCTGGGCCGGCCCTTGGCGGTGAAGATCTTCGCCACGGCGGCATCGCTGGCGGCGTCGGCCCCCAGGCCGTAGACGGTCTCGGTCGGCAGGCCGACCAGCTCACCGGCGCGCAAGGCCTGCGCCGCGGCGCTGACCGAGGCCGGATCCCGTCCGTCGAGGATCACGCTGCGCCCCTGCTCAGAAGGGCTCGATGCCCAGGATCGTGGCCGCCGCGAGTGCGGTGGCACGCACCTCCTCCAAGGTGGGGCCGGTGATGTTGAGGTGGCCCATCTTGCGGCCTGGCTTGGCGTCGAGCTTGCCGTAGAGGTGCAGATGCGTGCCGGGCAGGGCCAGCACCTGGTCCCAGGGCGGGTTGCCGCCGTGCGCAGCCCAGACGTCGCCCAGCAGGTTGAGCATGATGCTGGGGCTGTGCAGGCGCGGCTGCACCAGGGGCAGGCCGGCCAGGGTGCGCACCTGCAGGTCGAACTGGGAGTGGTCGCAGGCGTCGATGCTGTAGTGGCCGCTGTTGTGCGGGCGCGGGGCCATTTCGTTGACCACCAGCGAGCCGTCCTGCAGGATGAAGAACTCCACGCAGAGCACGCCCACATAACGCAAGCCCTCGGCGATCGATTTTGTCGCGGCGATGGCCTGGGTCGCCAGCGCGGGCGGCACATTGCCTTCAAACACCTCGGTCACCGCCAGGATGCCCTCGCGGTGCAGGTTGCGCTGCACGGGAAAGTTGACGATCTGGCCGTCCCAGCCGCGCGCGACGATGACCGAGCACTCTGCCGCCAGCGGCAGCATCTTTTCCAGTACGCAGGGCACGTGCTTGAGCTCGTCCCAGGCGGCGGCCAGCTCGGCGCGTGTCTTGACGCGCATCTGGCCCTTGCCGTCGTAACCCATGCGCGCCGTCTTGAGGATGCCGGGCAAGAGTGCATCGGGCACCGTTGCCAGCTGCGCCGCGGTTTCGATCACCGCGTTCGGTGCCACCGGCACGCCGCAGCGCGTGAAATGCGCCTTCTCCTGGGCGCGATCCTGGGCAATGGCCACGGCGTCGGCGCCGGGCGCCACCGGGCGGTGCGCGCCCAGGGTCAGCAGGGCAGGCGCCGGCACGTTTTCGAACTCGGTGGTGATGGCCGCACAACGCTGCATCAGCTGGGCCAGGCCCTGCTCGTCGAGGTAGGCGGTCTGGATGTGGTGGTGGCTGACCAGGCCGGCCGGGCTGGCAGCGTCGGGGTCGAGCACGGCGGTGAAGTAGCCCATGCGTTGGGCCGCGTGCACGAACATGCGGCCGAGCTGGCCGCCGCCCATCACGCCCAGGGTGGCGGGCTGGCCGCCCACCAGGGTGCCAGGCAGGATACGGCCGGAGAGCGGGGGCGTGCTCATATCGCGGGCGGCAGGCTCATGCCGCGCGCGGTGGCAGTCTGCTCGGCACGGAAGGCATCGAGCTGGGCACGCAGGGCCGGGTCATCGTTGGCCAGCATGGCCACGGCGAAGAGCGCGGCATTGGCCGCACCGGCAGCACCGATGGCGAAGGTGGCCACCGGGATGCCCTTGGGCATCTGCACGATGCTGTGCAAGGAATCCGCGCCCTGCAGGTGCTTGCTGGGCACCGGCACGCCCAGCACGGGCACCGTGGTCTTGGCGGCCAGCATGCCGGGCAGGTGGGCCGCACCGCCGGCACCGGCGATGATGGCCTTGAGGCCGCGGGCGGCGGCCGTTTCGGCATAGGCGAACATGTCGTCGGGCATGCGATGCGCCGACACCACCCTGGCTTCGTGGCCTATGCCAAAGTGGTGGAGAATCTGGACTGCCTGTTGCATGGTGTCCCAGTCGGAGCTGGAGCCCATGACGACGCCGATGAGTGTTTTCATCCCCGAATTTTACTTTCCCGTCCCGGATCGCCCCAAATGATCGATATCACCACCGAAAACTTCGAAACCGAGGTCATCCAGGCCTCCATGTCCGTGCCCGTGCTGGTCGATTTCTGGGCCCCCTGGTGCGGCCCCTGCAAGTCGCTGGGCCCCATCCTGGAAAAGCTGGAAACGGCCTACGAAGGCCGCTTCGTGCTGGCCAAGATCGACTCGGACCAGCAGCAGGAACTGGCCGCGGCCTTCGGCATCCGCAGCATTCCGACCTGCGTGCTCATGATGGGCGGCAAGCCGGTAGACGGCTTCATGGGCGCCCTGCCCGAAGGCAAGCTGCGCGAATTCCTGGACAAGCACCTGGGCGGCGAAGGCCAGCTGCAGGCTGAACCGGAGGAGCTGGACGAGGCGCAGCAAGCGCTTGAATCGGGCGACATCGCCAGTGCCATCGCCCGCATGGCCGCGGCCCTGCAGGCCGAACCGGCCAACGACGAACTGCGCTACGACTACGTCAAGCTGCTGATCGGCACCGGCCACCTGGCCGAGGCAGCCGGCGCACTGGCCCCGGCGCTGGCGCAGATCCCGGTACCGCTGCGCTTCGAGGCTTTGCAGCAGTGGCTCAACGCGCTGGAGTTCGTCAGCACCGACCCGCGCGGCCAATGGCCCCTGGCGAAATTCGAGGAACTGATTGCCACCAACAAGCGCGACTTCGAGGCACGCTTCGCCAAGGCCCGCGTGCTGATGGTGGCCAACGAATGGGTCGCTGCCTTGGACGAGTTGCTGGAAATCATCATGCGCGACAAGAAGTGGGACGGGGAAGCCCCGCGCAAGACCTTTGTCGGCATCCTGGAACTGCTCACGCCCCCGAAGCCCAAGACCCCCGGACCCGAAGCCAGCGGCAAGAGCGCGGGTGGCATCGAATTGGCGGGCCCCGCCAGCGTGGAACAGGACGAGCAGGCCGCGCTGGTGTCGTCCTATCGCCGCAAGCTCAGCATGGCATTGAACTGAGAAGAGCCCTCCATGCAAAACGGCACCCGCAGGTGCCGTTTTTGATCACTGGATCTTGAAATCAGGTCGTGAGACGCGTCAGCGCTTCGCGATACTTGGCCGCGGTCTTCTCTATCACGTCTTGCGGCAGTTTGGGCGCCGGCGCCTTCTTGCCCCAGGGCTGGCCATTCACTGTGGCCGTCTCCAGCCAGTCACGCAGGAACTGCTTGTCGTAGCTGGGCGGGTTGGCGCCTTCCTTGTAGCCTTCCACGGGCCAGTAGCGCGAGGAGTCGGGCGTGAGCACCTCGTCCATCAGCACCAGCTTGCCGTCCCTGGTCAGGCCGAACTCGAACTTGGTGTCGGCGATGATGATGCCCTTCTTGAGCGCAATCTCGCTGGCCGCCTGGTAGATGGCGATCGAGATGTCGCGGATCTTCGCGGCCAGCTCCGGGCCGATCATCTGCACGGTCTTCTCGAAGGTGATGTTCTCGTCGTGCTCGCCGACCTCGGCCTTGGCCGCCGGCGTGTAGATCGGCTCGGGCAGCTTGCTGGCGTTCTTCAGGCCGGCCGGCAGCTTGACACCGCAGACCGACTGGCTGGCCTGGTACTCGGCCCAGCCGCTGCCGGCCAGGTAACCGCGCACCACCGCTTCCACCGGGATGGGCTTGAGGCGCTGGACCAGCATGGCACGTCCCTTGACCTGCGCCACTTCCGCCGGTGTCACCACGCTCTCGGGTGCGGCACCGGTCAAGTGGTTGGGGCAGATGTGGCCGAGCTTGTCGAACCAGAACAGGGCCATCTGCGTGAGCAGCTCGCCCTTGCCGGGGATGGGCTCGCCCATGATGACGTCGAAGGCACTGATGCGGTCGGAGGCCACCATGAGGATGCGGTCCTCGCCCACGGCGTAGTTGTCGCGCACCTTGCCGCGGGCCAGCAGCGGCAGGGAGGTGAGAGAAGAGGTGTGCAGGGCGTTCGTCATGGTGGAGCCTGAAAAAGAAAAGCCCGGCGCTGCTGCACCGGGCCTGCAATTATCGCAAGAAAGAGAGCGCTGTCTCAGTTCACCAGCTGGGCCAGCTCGCCCTTGGCGTACTTGCCTGCCATGACCTGCAGGCCCTGGCCCTTGATCTTGGCGCCCTGGCCTTCGCAGCCGAACTCCAGGTAACGGGCCTTGCAGACCAGCCTGGCCGCCTCACGCGCGGGCTTGAGCCATTCGCGCGCGTCGAACTTGTCCGGGTTCTCGGCCAGGAACTTGCGCACCGCGCCCGTCATCGCCAGGCGGATGTCGGTGTCGATGTTGATCTTGCGCACGCCGTGCTTGATGGCTTCCTGGATCTCCTTGACGGGCACGCCGTAGGTTTCCTTCATCTTGCCGCCGTACTGGTTGATGATGGCCAGCAGCTCCTGCGGCACGGAGGAGGAACCGTGCATCACCAGGTGGGTGTTGGGAATGCGCTTGTGGATTTCCTTGACGCGGCTGATGGCCAGGATGTCGCCGGTGGGCGGACGGCTGAACTTGTAGGCGCCGTGGCTGGTGCCGATGGCAATCGCCAGGGCGTCGAGCTGCGTGGCCTTGACGAACTGGGCGGCCTCTTCAGGGTCGGTCAGCATCTGGCTGTGGTCCAGCTTGCCTTCGGCGCCGATGCCGTCTTCCTCGCCGGCGTCGCCGGTTTCCAGGTTGCCCAGGCAGCCGAGTTCACCTTCGACGGTCACGCCGACCTTGTGCGCCATGTCCACGACCTTGCGCGTCACATCCACGTTGTAGGCGAAGTCGGCCGGGGTCTTGCCGTCTTCCTTGAGCGAGCCGTCCATCATGACCGAGCCGAAGCCCAGGCCGATGGCGCCTTCACAGACCTTGGGGCTGGTGCCGTGGTCCTGGTGCATGACCAGGGGGATGTGAGGGTAGGCCTCCATCGCCGCCTGGATCAGGTGCTTGATGAAGGGCTCACCGGCGTACTTGCGGGCGCCGGCGCTGGCCTGCAGGATGACCGGCGCGCCGACTTCGTCGGCGGCGGCCATCACGGCCTGGACCTGTTCCAGGTTGTTGACGTTAAAAGCCGGAATGCCGTAGCCATTGGCTGCTGCATGGTCCAGCAGCTCGCGCATCGAGACGAGTGCCATGAGATATCCCCAGGGAAGTTGGTAACTGGTCGGTAACTGCCGCCAATTTTACCCGCTCACGTTATCAGGCGTGAGCGCCGCCGGGCCGCCCCAAGGCGCGAGGGCCCCCTTGGGGGGCAGCGACCCGCGCAGCGGTGGAGCGTGGGGGCCTTAACTGACCTTGCAGATCTTCAGCATATTGGTGCCGCCCGGGGCGCCCATGGGCTCGCCGCAGGTGATCACGTAGATATCGCCGCTTTTCACGATGCCCCGGTCTTTCAGGTGCTTTTCGGCCTGCTCCAGCGCGGTGTCGCGGTCGGCGCTGGTGTCCATCAGCAGCGGGCTCACGTTGCGGTACAGCGTCATCTTGCGCTGCGTCGCCACCTTGGGCGTGAGCGCGTAGATCGGGATGTGGATGCGGTGGCGGCTCATCCACAGGGCGGTGGAGCCGGAATCCGTCAGCGCCACGATGGCCTTGGCGCCCAGGTGGTAGGCCGTGAACAGCGCGCCCATGGCGATGGACTGGTCGATGCGCGAAAAGCTCTTGCCGCTGAAGTCGGCGTCCAGCTTCACCTCTTCGGCGGCTTCGGCGGCCACGCAGATGGCGGCCATCTCGACCACCGTCTCCAGCGGGAACTTGCCGGCGGCGGTTTCGGCCGAGGTCATCACCGCGTCGCTGCCGTCGAGCACGGCATTGGCCACGTCGCTCACCTCGGCGCGCGTGGGCATGGGGTTGTTGATCATGGACTCCATCATGTGGGTCGCGGTGATCACCGTCTTGTCCATCTCGTGCGCCATCTTGATCATGCGCTTTTGCAGTGCCGGCACGGCGGCGTTGCCCACCTCGATGGCCAGGTCGCCGCGCGCCACCATGATGCTGTCGCTGGCGCGCAGGATTTCTTCCAGCTTCGGGATCGCCTCGGCGCGCTCGATCTTGGCGATCAGATAGGGCTTGTGGTTGTATTCGGCGGCGGCCACGTTGCAGAGTTGGCGCGCCATCTCCATGTCCGTGGCGTTCTGCGGGAAGCTCACGGCCACGTAGTCGGCTTGAAAGCTCATCGCGGTCTTGATGTCTTCCATGTCCTTGGCGGTCAGGGCCGGCGCGGTCAGGCCGCCGCCCTTCTTGTTGATGCCCTTGTTGTTGGACAGCTCACCGCCCATGGTCACCGTGCAATGCACGGCCTCGCCCTTGACGGCGTCCACCTTCATGGTGATCAGACCGTCGTTGAGCAGGAGTACGTCGCCCGCCTTGACGTCGCGCGGCAGTTCCTTGTAATCCAGGCCGACGGCGTTGACGTCACCCGGTTCGGTGCGGGTGGCGTCGAGCACGAATTTCTGGCCGGTCTTGAGCTGGACCTTGCTGTCGGCAAACTTGCCAACCCGGATCTTGGGGCCCTGCAGGTCAGCCATGATGCCCACCTCGCGGCCGGCGCGCTTGGCGGCCTCGCGCACCAGGCGGGCGCGGTCGATATGGTCCTGGGCCTTGCCGTGGCTGAAGTTGAGCCGGACCATGTTGACCCCGGCGCGGATCATCTGTTCGAGCAGGGCCGGGTCGCTGGAAGCAGGGCCCAGGGTGGCAACAATCTTGGTCTCACGGCGTGTCATGTATCAGTCTCCTTTGTAACTTAGTTTCCATTCTGACATGAAATTAGTTACATCGAAACAACAAGATGAAACGGCCCCAACGGGGCCGTTTTGCATGGTTGCGCCTGTGCTTCAGCCCCTGGCGCGTTTCTCCAGGATCTCGAAGGCGGGCAGGGTCTTGCCCTCCAGCACCTCCAGGAAGGCGCCCCCGCCCGTGGAGATGTAACCCACCTGCTTCTCGATGCCGTACTTGGCAATCGCGGCCAGGGTGTCGCCGCCGCCCGCGATGGAGAAGGCGCTCGATTCGGCAATCGCCTTGGCGATGGCCTTGGTACCGTTCTCGAAGGCCGCAAACTCGAACACGCCCACCGGGCCGTTCCACACGATGGTGCCGGCGGCCTTGAGCTGCTG